>JABZFO010000036.1 GCA_014237405.1 Desulfosarcina sp.
ATCAGTAAATTGTTTTAAAAGGGACAACTCAACCTTTGCCTCCTCAGGGGGAAAAGGCAATTTATCCCCTTTTAGGGGTTATTTCAAAACCACCTCCTCTGGAGGTGGATCCTTTATTTGTTTTCTGACATAAAAAACACGAATTTCAGGATTAAGATCCTATAGGGTTAACGGTGCCATGGCTCCGAAGTGCACGGCGCAAGGACGTCCGGCAGTATCGGCAATAGTTAAAAGCGGTTCGATCCAGGGTCTCGACACCGCCGGAAAAATGCATGAGGCATCGGTCATCGTCGCAGTGCAGCAGATTCAGCAGATGCCCCAACTCATGCAGTGCGATTTTGGCCACCCGCTCCAGGACCCGGTCGGCGGGCGGTGAAGATCCGTCCATGTGGGATTCCAGGCGGAAAAGGGATGCCAGTGCCACCCGACCGTTCTGACGGGCCTCACCAAATACGTGCGTGAAGAGGGGAATGAACAGGTCCACATCAAAAAGGGCGATGATTTTGAAATAGTCACCGATGGGCATGGCTTCAATTGCCTGAATGAGGGTGGCGGCGTTGTACTGCAGCCGTCTTTCGTCCAGGGCGTCGGGGGGGATTTCCATGGGGGGCAGTGTTTCAACCGCAAGGTTCAGGTAGCCGGAAACATGCGCGGCGATGACGTTGGCGGCGATCAGCGGTGCACTCCCAAAAGGGGCCACTGCGACCACCGGTGCCGCCCGGTTCGGGTCGGTGGTTCCAGTCATGTTCTACCGCTTTGCGGCGCCATCGGGTTCCAACTGGTATCGCCTGATTTTTTTATGCAGGGTGACGCGGTTGATTTCCAGGGCTTTGGCTGCCTGGGTGACGTTCCATTGATGCTGGTCCAGAATCGTGCAGATATGATATTTTTCCACCTCACGCAAGGATGGCCCAGAGGGTGGGGCCGTGGGGGGCGGTCGTAAAAAGGCGAAATCCGAGTCGTTCAGGATCCGTGATTTGGACAGCACCACGGCCCGTTCGATGGCGTTTTCCAATTCCCGTACATTGCCCGGCCAGTCATAGGCTTCAAGGAGCTTGGATGCATTGGGCGAGATGCGATCCACCCGTTTGGTGGTTTCGTGGCAGAATTTCTTCAGAAAGTGCACCGCCAGCAGCTCGATATCCTCCCTGCGCTGCCGCAAGGGGGGAATGTCAACCTGAATGACATTGATGCGGTAATAGAAATCCTCCCGAAAGGCCCCTGCATTGATCTGTGCTTCCAGGTTCCGGCTGGTTGCCGTAATAAGCCGGAAATCCACCGTCACCGGCTGGCGGCTGCCCACACGGATGATTTTTTTATCTTCCAGCACCCGCAACAGGTCCACCTGCATTTTCGGGCTGATCTCACCGACCTCATCCAGAAAGAGCGTTCCTCCGTTCACCACCTCAAGAAATCCCTTTCGCTCCTGCACCGCGCCGGTGTAGGCGCCTTTCTGGTGCCCGAACAGCTCGCTTTCCAGCAGCGTATCGGGTATGGCACCGCAGTTGATGGCAATAAATGGGAGATTGGCTCTCGGGCTCTTGGCATGAATTGCCTTGGCGATGAGTTCTTTGCCGGTGCCGGTCTCCCCCATGAGAAGCACCGATGCATCGGTGCCGGCCACCTCGGCGATCATTTCAAAAATAGCCGCCATGGCCGCCGATTGCCCGATGATATTGTCAAATTTTGTGATTTTTTCCAGGCGGCCTTTCAGGTAATTGAATTCAGACTGTCTTTTTTGCTGCTGGATGACCTTTTCCATCACCAGGGAAAGTTGATCCGGTTTGAAGGGTTTCAGCAGGTAATCGGTCGCGCCGATTTTCATTGCCTGAACGGCGGATTCGATAGACCCGTAAGCGGTGATGATGATGACGATGGTTTCCGGGTACGCCTCCTTCACCGCCGCCAGCAGTTCAATGCCACTCATGCCGGGCATTTTAATGTCCACGAAAAGCAGGTCGAAGGGGTTTTCCCCGAGCTTCTCCAACGCCTCGTCGCCAGAGGCTGCGGTGTCCACCTTGTGCCCGCTTTTTTGAAACCAGTGAAAAAAGGATTCCCGGATAATCATTTCGTCGTCGACTATCATGATATGCATGCGATCCCCCAGGTTTCAGATCTCGCAAATAGTAACAGATTTATATGATCAATAACGAGGCCCTATTGCCCATCTCCGCTCGTCGAGGATGCAAGCGGGAACTGGATGGTGAACGTCGTGCCTTTTCCGACTTCGCTGTGAACCTTGATCTCCCCTTGATGGTTTTTAACGACGCCGTAAACGATGGACAAGCCCATGCCGGTCCCTTCACCCATGGCTTTGGTGGTGAAGAAGGGATCATAAATGTGGTCCAGATGCTTTTGGGGAATCCCGTGGCCGGTGTCCCTAATTTCCACTTCGGCGACCCGTTGATCAACAATGCGGGTCGAAACGATCTCCAGCCGGCCGCCGGGTCCCATGGCCTCGATGGCGTTGAAAACCAGATTGAGAAAACACTGTTGCAGCCGGTTCATGTCACCATTGACGAAAAGCGGCTCATGGGTCAGATCAAGCCTGAAATAAAGGTCCTGCAGTTCTATTCGGTGACGTATTAGATCTACAACGGTTGAAATCACCTCATTGAGATTGATGTCTATGAATACCCTGTGCGTTTCCCTTGAAAAGGAGAGCAGACCGGTGACGATCTTGCCGCAACGTTCCAGTTCATCCGCCATGATACCCGTAAACTTCCGCAGTTTGGAGACATCCGTGTCTGCCAAGGTGTCGGCCGCCAGCATCTCCTTCATGAGGTGGCTGAACGTCAAAAGTCCTTGAATGGGGTTGTTGATTTCATGCACGCAGCTGGCCACCAGCTTGCCCAGTGAGATCAGACGGTCTTCCTGGATGAGCTTGTTAAAATCAGATTTCAGTTCTCTTTCACGCTTTTTCCAACGGGATGAGATTTCCCGATCAATATCCATCCAGATTTCGATGACCCGGACTGTTTTGCCGCTTGAATCCCGCACCGGATAAGTCATAATATCGTGGAATGTCGAAGTATCATCAATCGGCACCGAATGAATCATCTGGGTCGATTTGTCGGTTCTCAATGTTTCCAGGAGGGGACAGGTTATTCCGTTGTGCATACCGTCGCATGGAGCATCGCGCCCGTGAATGGCCCGATAGCAATGGGCGCCGATTACCTCGTCGCGTTTTTTGTGAGTGGCTTTCAGATAAGCGTCATTGACCGCTTCAATGGTAAAATCGGTGTTGATGACCACGATGCACTGCTGATCCTGCTGGATGAGAAAATCGCGGATCGCCTTTTCAAAAACGATCTGCTGTTCGGCGGATCTGAGTTTTTGATCCACGGCAAACAGATTCCTGAGCAAGCCGCCGATGTTGTGCTCCAAAATCCCGACGCGGGGGGGACGGAGTTGAATCAGTTCAACAAGAACGTCCCGATTGTTGGTCAGTTCGATGATGCCGTCCAGGTCCTTCAGCGCAAAGAGATCTCTAAAATCAGTTGTGGTGTATATCCCCAGTTGCTGCGCCATGAGGAACCCTTCAGCCTCGGGGTTGATATCGCATACACCGATGATGTCGATCTGCAGGTAAGGCAGGTTTCCCAGACTGACCAGTTCCAGAAAGAATTTGCAGGCCCGCCCGCCGCCGACAAGGGCAAGTTTCAGTGTCATTTTCCCGGTAGGCTGTTGGTTCATCGTCCTTGTCCTTGGGCCAACGAAAAAAGTGCAGACGATATTCTGATCAGTTGGGCAAACGTGCGGTTCAGCTTCGGGGAGAAGGTGCGCCGGGCCGGAAATCGCCCGACCTGTGCGATTAGCTTTTAGCCATTAGCTGTTAGCTTTTGGATAAAACGGTTCTATAGACCTGTTGTGTAAAATAATAAGCTTTCCCCCATACTTCAAGTTTTCTAAAAATCTCTCATTTCCACCCCTTTTTAATGCTAACGGCTAAACGCTAATGGCTAACTGCACAGCTCGAAATCGCTCGTCGTCTCAGCAAACGATGCTGCCGGCCCGGATTGAGGCGCAGGGGACGCACAATGCTCAACGCAAAAGGAAGCCTATTCATATGAGTTGTTGGTATATGTCCAATTTATTCCCCTTGCGGGTAAAAGTCAAGCAACCACACGCCCACCCCACCCCCCCACCGGTTGTTGTTCATGTTCCGGAATGAACATATATATTGAGATTTGAACCGTTTTATGCTAGGGACGATCACACTGTGGGAGGGTCACGTAGGCCTTCAGGACAGGGTTGCCATCCCGCCGGCGACGTGATCGGGTGGGTGTAATAGGTAAATGCGCTACGAAAAGCGCGAACCCGGGAATCTATATACTTTCATGAAGCAATATGTGATTGACGAGATCCGTCCTCAGGATCACGAAAAAGTCAAAGGTTACCTGGATGAAACCTTCGGCGGCTCAGGCGTGGATGGCCTGTACTGGGTACCTGTGGAGGAGACGATGCTTTCCGAGGTGCAGCAGGCCCATACTGCTTGCGCGCCCTTTTTCATGGCCCTGGAACTGGGGCCGGACCGCCTGGCCGGCGAGTTGCTGGTTCGAACCCGCAGCCGGGTGCGCTGTGACTGCATCCACTATGCCGATGAGCGGCAGCGAAACTGGCTTGTCCGGACCGTGGATGCCATTTTCGAGAAACTGGAAATCATCACCTGACCGGACGCCGCTGCCAATGGTAAAATCAATCTTATACACGATACATACGGTGATCATCGTCCTGTGGATCATCCCGGCGACAGTGGTTATCGCGAGCACGGTCATTATTTGCTCTTTTTTCAGCCGGACGGGCAATGGCCCTCATCTGCTGGCACGTTTCTGGGCCAATTCCATCCTGTGGGTGAGCCGGGTGAAGGTTACCGTCACCGGCGCTGAGAAACTGGATCCCGACCGGTCCTATATCTACATGCCCAACCACCAGAGCAATGCCGACATCCCGCTGCTGTTGGGACAGCTGCCGGTTCAGTTCCGCTGGCTGGCCAAGGCCGAACTGTTCAAGATCCCCATTTTCGGCCGGGCCATGCGCGGGGTGGGGTACATCAGCATCGACCGCTCCAACCGCAAGTCTGCTTTCGAGAGCCTTGACCGGGCGGCCCGCACCATTCGCAACGGCACCAGCTTGCTGATTTTTCCCGAGGGCACCCGGAGCCGGGACGGCCGGATTCTGCCGTTTAAAAAAGGCGGATTCGTTCTCTCCGTCGATTCGGGGGTGCCAGTCGTGCCCATCATCATCAAGGGCACCCGCCATATCATTCCCAAGGGGCATTTCATGATCCGGCCGGCACCGGTAACCATGGAGATCCTCGATCCGGTGGAGACGGCCGGATACACCCGCAAGACCAAGGACCAGCTGCTGGAGCGGATCCGCACCATTCTCATCAGTAATTTCGAAAACGGTAAACAGGAGTCGTGAGGCGATGCTGAAACTCATCCCATTGGGCGGCCTGGGCGAAATCGGCCTGAACATGATGGTGGTGGAGTACGGCGACACGCTTTTCGTTATCGATGCCGGCATCATGTTCCCCGAAGCCTACATGCTGGGGGTGGATTACGTGATTCCGGACATGGATTATCTTCGCCAGAACCGGCGCCGGGTATCGGGGATCGTGCTGACCCATGCTCACGAAGATCATATCGGGGCGCTGCCTTTTCTGCTCAAAGAGATGAATGTGCCGGTATTCGGCACACCGTTTACCCTGGGCATCGTCCGCCACAAACTGGAAGAGCACGACCTGCTCGCCACGGCCTCCCTGCACGAGGTGCTGCCGCGGGAGCGTCTCAAGATCGGCCCTTTCGAGGTGGAGTTCATCCGGGTCAACCACAGCACCGTGGATGGGGTGGGGCTGGCCATCCGTACGCCGGTGGGCATGGTGGTCCACACCGGCGACTTCAAGATGAGCCACACCATGATGGAGGGCATGCTCACCGACGTGAACCGCTTTGCCCAGTGTGGGGAAGAGGGGGTGCTTGCACTGTTGTCCGACTCCACCAACGTGGAGAAGGACGGCCACACCATCTCCTCGCAGGAGATCGGTGCCGAACTGTCAAGGATTACGGATGCGGCAACCGGACGCATTGTCGTCGCCCTGTTCGCTTCCAATATCGCCCGCATTCAGCAGATCGTCAACATCGCCAGAACGCGCAACCGGAAGATCGTCTTCAACGGCCGCAGCATCGAGGTGAGCGTGGCCATCGCCCGCAAGCTGGGTTATCTGGATATCCCCGAGGGGATGGAGATCGACATCGAGGAGGTGAACACCTTTCCGGACGATGAGGTCTTCATGATCACCACCGGCAGCCAGGGTGAGCCCATGTCCGCCCTGGCGCGTATGGCCGCGGGCATCCACAAGCAGATCAAGATCCACAAAGAGGACACGGTTATTCTCTCCTCCAAGTTCATCCCGGGCAACGAGAAGGCCATTGCCAACATCATCAACAACCTCTACCGCCGGGGCGCCGATGTGGTCTACGAAAAAATTTCCAACATCCACGTGTCCGGGCATGCCTTCCGGGAAGAGCTGAAAATGATGCTCAACCTGACCAAACCCAAATTTTTCATGCCCATTCACGGCGAATACCGCCATCTGGTGCTGCACACCAGACTGGCCCGGCAGGTGGGTATACCCGAAGACCACCTGATCCTGGCCCAGAACGGCCAGGTTATCGAGCTGGAGAAAAACAGCTTCCAGATCCGTGACGGCATCAGTGCCGGCCGGGTGCTCATCGACGGCAAGGGCATCGGCGACGTGGGGCGCAGCGTCCTCAAGGAGCGGCGGGTGCTCTCCGAGGAGGGCCTGGTGGTGGTTAACATGGCCTTTGACGAAGAGACCGGTATTGTGGTTTACGGCCCGGATATTGTTTCCCGGGGATTTGTCTTCGAAACGGAGACGGGCTATCTGCTCCAGGATGCCCAGTGCGTGGTCCTGGAGATCGTGGAGGATATCACGCCGGATGTGCCCAACCGGGTGGACCGGATCCGCTCCCGCATCCAGACGGCCTTGCGCCAATATTTTTTCTTCACCATCGGCCGTCGGCCGGTGATTCTCCCCTTTTTGGTGGAGATTTGAGATGCGTTCGGGTGAGCCGGTCGAGACGCGAAACAGTGGGCCCGACGGAAAACCGCTTTCTCTGACGGCCGGAAGACGCTTATGAAAAAAGAGATTATAGGCATTCTTTTTTTCTTCATGGTGGTGTTCAGCCTGATCAGCCTGCTTTCGTTCGATCCGGGTGATCCGTGCCAGTTCTTCAACGCCGGTGGGGCCGGGAAGGTCCAGAACCTCTTCGGCGTCTTCGGCGCCAATTTCGCCGGCATTCTCGTGGGCCTTTTCGGCATCGGCGCCTTCTGGATCCCCTTTCTTTTCCTGTTGGGCAGTATTCTCTTTTTCGGTAAGCATTCGGGTCAGGCCTTGCTGCCGCTGGCTGCCGGCGGCATCCTGCTGATCATCACCACGGGTAGCCTGCTGGCCTTCAAGCAGGACCACTACATGCTTTTCGGCAGCCGATTCTCCGCGGGCGGCATCGTCGGCATCCCCCTCAAGGCTTTTGTCGTGCGCTATTCCAACCCGGCCGGCGGTTCCATGATCCTGTTCCTGGTGTGGCTCATCGGCTTTATCATGGCGCGGCGCCAGAAAAGCATCAAGCGGCGTCGGAATCTGAAGACTCAAAAGAAGAAAAAAGAGAAGATCGAAATCAAGACCCCGGAGCACAATCCGGTGCCGGTCAAACCGGTGCCCAAGCAGGCGGTATTCGAATTCATGAAGGGTGGTGCGGACTTTTCCCTGCCGTCGGTCAATTTTCTCGATGATCCCAAGGCCCGTCCCCAGTCTACCAGTGAAGAGAATCTGCGAATGCAGTCCCGACTGCTGGAAAAGAAGCTGGAGGACTTCGGTGTCAATGGTAAAGTGGTGACCGTCACGCCGGGTCCGGTGATTACCACCTTCGAATACGAGCCGGCCCCCGGCGTGAAGATCAACCGCATCGTTAATCTTGCCGATGACCTGGCCCTGGCCCTGAGGGCCATCAGCATCCGCATCGTGGCGCCCATTCCCGGAAAAGCCGTCATCGGTGTGGAGATCCCCAATACCGATCGGGAAGTGGTCCGGTTTAAAGAGATGGTGTTGTCCAGCGCCTTTGAAAAGGCCAAGAACAGACTCACCCTGTGCCTGGGAAAGGACATCGTGGGCAACCCGGTCTCCGCTGGTTTGGAGAAGATGCCTCACCTGCTCATTGCCGGCGCCACCGGAGCCGGCAAGAGCGTGGCCCTGAACACGATGATCTGCAGCCTGCTCTACAAGCTGACGCCCGATGAGGTAAAGCTGATCATGGTGGATCCCAAGCGCATTGAGCTCTCCATGTACGATGGCATTCCCCACCTCATCACCCCGGTGGTCACCAACGTAAAAAAGGCAACCAACGCCCTGTTCTGGGCCGTGCACGAAATGGAGCATCGCTACGAACTGCTTTCGGAGAAGAAGGCACGCAACATCGAACAGTACAACCGGAAGATCGAAAAAGAGCCTGCCGCCCCTCCTGCCGACGGCGAGGGCAAAGACAGGGAACCGGCTAAACCTCTGCCATATATCGTCATCATCATCGACGAGCTGGCCGATCTCATGCTGGTGGCCTCCCGGGACGTGGAAGTGGCGCTCACCCGTTTGGCCCAGATGGCCCGGGCCGCCGGCATTCACCTCATCCTGGCCACCCAGCGTCCGTCGGTGGACGTACTCACCGGCATCATCAAGGCCAACTTCCCCACCCGCCTCACCTTCCAGGTCTCTTCCAAGACCGATTCACGAACCGTCATCGATACCAACGGCGCCGAGAGCCTGCTGGGCAACGGGGACATGCTCTTCCTGCCTCCGGGAACGGCCCGGCTCCAGCGCATCCACGGGGCCTACATTTCAGAAGCGGAGCTGGCCCGGATCACCGAGTTTCTGAGAAAACAGCAACGCCCAGATTACGACAAGAGCGTCATCCAGACCCCGGCCAAGGAAGCGGACGCGGACGGTGAAAAAGAGTATGACGACCGCTACGACGATGCCGTGGCCCTGGTGACCCAGGCTGGGCAGGCGTCCATCTCCATGGTCCAGCGGCACCTCCGCATCGGCTACAACCGGGCGGCCCGGATTGTCGAGATGATGGAGCAGGAAAGAATCATCGGTCCCCAGGACGGGGTGAAGCCACGGGAAGTGCTTGCCAGAAACTACGATGACATGTAGTCTGGAGGACTGAGGACTGAGGACTGAGGACAGAGGACTGAGGACTGAGGACTGAGGACTGAGGACAGAGGACAGAGGACAGAGGACTGAGGACTGAGGACTGAGGACAGAGGTCGGAGGACTGAGGACAGAGGACAGAGGACAGAGGACAGAGGACAGAGGACTGAGGACTGAGGTCGGAGGACTGAGGTCGGAGGACTGAGGTCGGAGGTCGGAGGTCGGAGGTCGGGCAACGAAAAAAGAGAAAATGAAAATCGACCAGACGCTGATTGACGGCATCAAGGGCTTTTTGGATCCGGAAGAGGGCAGGGGGCTTTACGACATCGCATTGAACGCCTCACGATTGGGGCCCTGCCTGGAGATCGGCAGCTACTGCGGCAAATCCGCTGTTTACCTCGGATGTGCTTGCCGGGAGAACAAGGCGGTGCTTTTCTCCATCGACCACCACCGGGGATCCGAGGAACAGCAACCCGGAGAAGAGTACTTCGATGCCGCGCTTTTTGATTTTAAAACCTTTTCCATGGACACCTTCCCCTGGTTTCGCCACACCCTTGCCCGTGCCGGCCTGGAAGAGACGGTGGTGCCCATCATCAGCCATTCTGACATCGTTGCCCGCGGCTGGGCCACGCCGCTGTCGCTGGTGTTCATCGACGGCGGTCATGCCTTCGAGACCGCCCGCACCGACTACGACTGCTGGGCCGGCCATATCGTTCCCGGCGGCTACCTGCTGATCCACGATATCTTCGAGAATCCCGAGGACGGCGGCCAGGCGCCCTGGGAGGTGTACAAGCTGGCCGTGGCCTCCGGCCGTTTCGAGGAACTTCCCCGCATCAAGACCCTTGGGGTGTTGAAGAGAAAAACAGGGTTCTGAGTTCCGGGTTCTGGGTTTTGAGTTCCGGATCGCTCCAATCCCTCAATTCGGAATCCAGCCTTTTGTATTTTCCCAATTATTCCCCTCACTGCGCTCACTCTCGCCTGCGGCTCGCGTTTCCGTTTCACTCCAACCCGCCGCCATCCGGCTGGGTTTGGGACTTGATGAGCTTTTAAATAACGGGTAAGATTATCCGTTGGTTTCTATAAAAATTCCTTCTTAAAGAATTTGACATTTAGTTTCAAAGTAATTACATTGTAATTATATTGAACCAAATAGGAGGTAATTATGACAACTTTGATTCAAATAGGAAATTCACAAGGGATTAGAATTCCAAAAGCGATTATAGAACAAGCCCATTTAAAAGATAAAGTGCTTGAATTTAAGATTACTGACGACGGACTTTTAATTCAGCCTTTAAAAAAGCCTCGGCAAGGCTGGAAAAAACAGTTTGAAAAGGCTCAGTCAGCCGATAACACAAATGAAATAGATAAAAAATGGTTGGATGCTCCTTTGGTTGAAGATGAGGAGTGGGAATGGTAAAACCAATCATTCAAAGGTTTGATATTTGGCTTGTTCAGTTAGATCCAACAAAAGGTTCTGAAATAAAAAAAACAAGACCTTGTATTGTCATTTCACCAAATGAGATGTCTCCACTGAAAACAGTGATAGTAGTACCAATGACTTCAAAGGGTTTTTCTTATCCCAGCCGTATTCCTTGTACTTTCCATGGAAAAAAAGGATTGGTTTTATTAGATAAAATGAGAGCCGTTGATAAAACTATGTTAATACAAGAAATAGGAGTTATTTCTAAAAACGCCCAAATAAAAATAACTAATTGTTTACAAGAAATGTTTGCATATTAACTAAAACCAACAAATATGTTCAGCGGAATTTCTCGTCGCTTCACCCCGTTAAATCCGCTGACGGTATAAAAGAGAACAATTGTATCGGCCATTAAAACCGTTGAATTCGACGGGTTTAAAATTCATGGGGGCAAAATAATGAGAAAAAATGAGATCATCGAAATCTTGCGCCAGTACAAGAAAGAGACAGCCGGACAGTACGGCATTCTTGATATCGGTGTTTTTGGTTCTGTTGCCCGGGGCGAAGCAGACGAGGACAGCGATGTGGATGTAGTTGTTCGTATTGTTAAGCCCGACCTTTTCATGCTTGTCGGTATTAAAAATGAACTGGAGGAAAGGCTTCTTCGGCCGGTTGATGTTGTAACCTACCGGGAAAATATGAATAAATTCCTTAAAAAACGGATTGATGGGGAGGCTGTGTATGCGTGATAAGGAACTCACCCTTGAGGTCTTACGTCAGATAGAAGAGGCTGCCGCGAAAATCATTGCCCGTTTCGAGGCAATACACCAGGTTTCCGACTTTACCGATAGCCCTGCCGGGGTTGATAAAATGGATGCCATCTGCATGATGCTGATCGTCATCGGTGAATCGTTAAAGAATCTGGATAAGATCACCGACGGAACGCTTTTGTCTCGATATCCGGAAGTGGACTGGAAAAAGGCCAAGGGAATGCGTGATATCCTCACCCATCACTATGTCGATATAAATGCCGAAGCGATATTTTATACCTGCGCGGAAAAAATACCACCACTTCAGAAAACAATCCAAAAAATACGTGAAGACCTGGGCCAATTTTTTTTCCGATTGTGACCTCATCTGTCACAGTGGCATGGTAGGGTCAACCTGAATGTGAATTGAAATAAGCCGTTCATCCTGAGCTTGCCAAAGGATGAGTTCATTGAAAACCTTGATTGTTTGGTGCGTATTGTTTAAGAGTTTAACAGTTCCATCCAGTTCGATTTCCATTTTAGTTCCAAGATCTACAGGCACCACAGACAATCAGACAGGACGATTTTCCCGTCTTACCGGACGCGATCCGGTAACCATGCCGGGCGTGTCATCCCCGCGCAGGCGGGGATCCGGAACCTTTTTTGATTGGACCCACAGATCAACACGTGGGAGCGGCTTCCAGCCGCGATAAAATAGGATTCACTGCTAAGGGGTTTGTTGATTATGGGACTGTGGCATTGAGGAAGGGGGAACTCAGGAATTATGGCATACCAGCCGGGTGCGACGGGAAGATGATAAGAAAAACGTTCTGGTTGAGTATGATGGTCCTCAGGAAGGAATAAAGGAATGACCTTTGAGCAGGGTGAATTAATTCTATACCAGTCCGATGATGGGAAGGCCGCTGTGGATGTCCGCCTTTCGGGTGAGACTGTCTGGCTGACTTTGAATCAGATGTCTGAACTATTCGGCAGGGACAAATCAGTCATTTCTCGGCATCTCAGGAATATCTTTCAAACCGGAGAGTTAGATCGCTCGGCAGTTATTGCAAAAAATGCAACAACTGCCGCTGACGGTAAAACATACCAGATGGACTACTATGATTTTGACGCCATCATATCCGTTGGCTATCGGGTTAATTCAAAACGCGGTACCCAGTTTCGTATCTGGGCTACCAGAGTGCTGAAAGAACATCTCGTTCAGGGGTATACATTCAATCAGCGAAGGCTTGCCGAAAAAGGCCTCGGAGAGGCGCGGCAAGTGCTGGCGCTTTTGGCTAATACTCTGGAAAGTCACAATCTGGTCAACGATGAGGGCCAGGCTGTTCTTCATATCGTTCAGCAATATGCAAGGACCTGGCGGTTGCTCTGGCAATATGATGAGGATTCATTAATCCTGCCGGAAAGAAAGGAGCAAGCCGGGATTACCTTTCAGCTCGACGCGGCCCGGCAAGCCATTGCCACCTTACGGAAGGATTTAATGACCAAGGGAGAAGCAACGGATATTTTTGGCAATGAAGGCGGTGATGGTCTTGCCGGAATTCTTGGCGCGATCCAGCAGACTTTTGGAGGGCAGGATCTTTATTCCAGCGTAGAGGAAAAAGCGGCCCATCTGTTGTATTTCGTGATCAAGGATCATCCCTTCACCGATGGCAATAAACGGATCGGTTCTTTTCTCTTTCTATATTTTCTGCAAATCAACGACCTGCTAAATGAACAAAGCTTCGACAATAAGGCTTTGGTGGCCTTGACGCTACTCATTGCCGCCAGTAATCCGAAGCACAAGGATCTGCTAATTCGACTTATTATCAATCTGCTTGCTGAAACTGAGGAAGGCTCATGACAAAACCGATTTTGCCGCCGCTCAAACTTATCTTTGTATGGCATGCCGGAAGCGGCCATCCCGGCGGCAAGCTATGCACCGGCGTGTCATCCCCGCGAAGGCGGGGATCCGGAACCTTTTTTTAGGACCCACGGATGAATACGTGGGAGCGGCTTCCAGCCGCGATGAAATGGGCTTCACTGTGAGGGATTTGGGGATTATGGGACTGTGGGATTGAGGAATTAAGGGATTGGACCTACGAGATATCGGCTCTCAACGACCCCCACGAAGCCATTGGCCGGGTAAAATATAGGATGTAGTTTGATTTTTATTGACATGCGTGGCAGCTCGCTATACTGCTTATTTTAACAATCCCTGCCACGCCTATCCATTGGAAGCGCACCACGGCGGGGTTTTTTTATGGCCATTCAATTACGCACTTATGCGAAACCGGCGCTAAATCTTCAGAGGCAGCTTTGCTTATTGCAAAACAATGGACTGATTGTCCCGAATCCGGATCGTGCTCTTCACTACCTTCGCTTTATAGGTTATTATCGTCCCTCCCGTTATTTCCCGCCATTTCAAAAAAACACCGACAATCAGTTCAACAAAGATGCTTCCTTCGACCATATCCTGAATCTTTATATTTTTGACCGTCAGCTCCACCTGTTGGTGATGGACACGGTTGAGCGGGTTGAAGTTGCCGTGCGAACGTCAATTTCCAATACCATGAGCGAGCAACACGGGCCTCATTGGTACCTGGATGCCGATTTATTCTAACATAGAAAACCATACCCTCTGGGTATGGTCAGAGTTCAACGGCTCTGCCAGTTGAACGGCAGATATGATACTCCGATGCTGAGTTGTCCCCACAACCTTTGCAAAGG
>JABZFO010000194.1 GCA_014237405.1 Desulfosarcina sp.
GTTCGTCAACAAGGCGCATCCGCCGGCGCATATCGAGATATGTGCCGGCGGATGGAACGCAGGTGACGGATACACAGGCAAGAAAGATGTGGAATTATTTTTTTCCAGGGCCCTTAGTTGCCTCCGAGAATTCGTTTGGCCTTGGCATGGTCTTCTCCATTCTTTGCCGCTTCCACGATGTTTCGAATTTTTTGGGAAAGTTCTGCAATGTTAAACGGCTTTTGAATAAAACCATTGCAACCTCTTCGCAAAATTTCTGTAGCCTGTCCGTTGACGGCATACCCGCTGGAAAGCAACACTGGCATCTTCGGGTGTATTTCACGGATGCGGTAGAATGTTTTTTCGCCGTCCATCCCCGGCATGATCAGGTCGAGAATGACGAGATCAATTTCGTTTCCAAAATCATTTATTTTTTCAATAGCCTCCGAACCGCTTTTGGAAATCACAACACGATACCCCATTTTTTTCAGCATTGCTTGTCCAACATCTATAATTATATCTTCATCATCAACCAGGAGAATGGTTTCAGACCCTTTGACCATCGCTCCTTCCGTTGCTATCTCTTGATGAATCTCTTTTTCCGATATCTGCAAATAGATGTTGAAAGTCGTTCCATGGTTCCTTTCGCTGTAGACGGTGATTATGCCACCATGATTCTTGATGATTCCATATGCTGAAGCCAGTCCCAGTCCGGTACCGCGACTCTTTTCTTTTGTTGTGAAAAATGGGTCGAAAATTCGACGGCAAGTGTCTTCATTCATACCGATTCCGGTATCCGTGACTGACACTTTGGCATACCGTCCAGGTTTTGCCTCGTATGGTTTGCAGTAGTTATCGTCCAGTACAACGGCACTTGTTTCTATGTAAAGCTCCCCGCCATCAGGCATAGCCTGCCATGCATTGACATACATATTCAGAAGAACCTGCTCGATCTGGCCGCGGTCAGCTTCAACAACTAATGGTGATTGCCGCATTTTAGTATGAATGTCTATTTCTTTTCGGGTCCGGCTGAACATGGTTGCGCTATTGAGCACCAGTTGATTGATGTTGATCGGTTTTACCTCGTATTTGCCCCTACGAGCGAAACCCAAAAGTTGCTTAGTTAGTCCCGTCGCACTTCGGATACACTCCTCAATGGCTTTGATGTGTTCAATATGAGAATGGGAAGGGTCCAGATCAATCGACATCAGTGAAGAACGTCCCTGAATGCCCATCAGCAGGTTGTTAAAATCATGTGCGATACCACCAGCCAAGGTGCCAATTGCTTCGAATTTCTGGGCCTGCAGAAGTTGCTGTTCCAATGACGACTTTTCGGTGACATCTTCGTAGATCACAAACTGGTCACGGTTTTCCATTGTAACCGATCTAAAATGAATTTTTTTTCGTGATCCGTCTTTGCAGGTTACAGTAAAAATTCGTGGCCTTACTTGTCCACCGTTTATTTGTTTAAGATCATCGATCCAAGTTTTAATTACATTTTGCCGATACTCCCTATTCGGATAAGATTTTTTGAACCAAGCATTTCCTGTAGGAATATCTTCTATCGTATAGCCAAAAATAGTGGAAAATTGCGGATTGAAATATTTGGAGTGCCCATCATTTGCTATCAACGATATCCCCAGCGGAGATTTTTCCACAAGTGTCCGGAACCTTTCCTCACTTTCTCGTAGTGCTGCTTCCGCCTGCTTGCGCTCGGTGATATCTCGGCTAATTTCTATCACGGCCGTCGGATTCCCGTTTTCGTCTCGCAAGGCAACATTCGCTGTGCAGTGGAAATATAGCGCCTGTCCGTCCTTACCAATAACCTGTGTCTCGTGTGTATGCGTCCGCTCGTCCTCAAATGCCTTCAACGTGAGGCACGGATAAGGCTCACATGGTGTTTCTCTACCGTGATAGGTCTGATAGCATTTCTTGCCGATAAGATCCTCCCCGAACAGCCCCTTAGCTGTGTCGTTGGCCCAGATGATGTTCAGGTCCCTGTCCATCATGCTCACGTAGTCGGTCAGGGATGCCAGCATTGCGCTCAGTTTTCCCTGGCTGAGCCGCAACGCCTCCTCAGCCTTCTTACGTTCGGTGATGTCCTCCACTATTCCAACACCCGCAAGTATCTCACCTTTTTGTTTTATTGGAATCCAAATGGCTTTAATATATGAGGTTTTCTTGCCGGTGTAAGAGCTATATTCACCTTCAAAATACCCAGTTTTGCCATTCAACGACTTGTAAACTTCTTTAGCAAATTTTTTATTGGGGATATTATCTATATCCAGACCAATGAGTTTTTCTCGAGACGATCCAAAAGTAGTGACCATCGCTTCATTAACTGTTGTGATAATCCCTTTATTTGAATAGTGAATGATTCCTATGGGCGCATTTTCAAAGAATAAACGATGTCTTTCCTCACTCTCTCGCAACGTCTCCTCTGTTTGTTTTCGATCTGTGATATTTTTTGAGGAACAGATTACGGAAATCACTTTACCATGATTGTCCTTTACAGCTTTAACAGTTGTGATGTAGTACTGATCACCTTCCGGTCTTGGAACTCGGACTTCAATTGTTTTGGATTTACCAGTAGCAAAAGCATGTTTAACTACAGAGAATCTCTTATTACCTTCTTCTCCTGGAAAGATATCCCAAATACTGTGACCGACGATCTCATCAACTGATTTGCCGACTCCTTCGGCGAATGCTTGATTAACAAAACGGTACGTTCCATCAGGATAGAATGAAAAAGTAGGATCGCTTGATTCATCGAGCAAGATGCGATATTTATCCTCACCCTTCTGTAATGCTTGCTCTAATTGCTGAATCCTTTTTTCTAATTCTTGATAGGTTGGTTTTTCATCCATTTGAAGGATCTCCAATTTCAAAAAATGGGCTGATACTAAATTTCTGAAAACGACATGATACTTGCATTATGCTTACATCCCGTCATTGTTAACAATACACGATTGTATTCAAAAATTGGGGAAATAGGTATGCTGTCTTGCAACAATTCGGTAACAAAATAAATCACCGTGGAAATCAATATATTGTGGTTGAAGCTTGAGATAAGAAATGCCAGATAAATTGAGGGCTCTCAGTTATCAAGCTAATCGGAATTATAACCGATATGTTTTGGTCATCTTCAGCATACCACGAGAACGGTCATTTTTACATGCATGGGTCCGTTGTGATTATTTTTCTGAATCGCAGGAACTTTTCAAACTGATATCTGCTGGATCGTACCAGCAATCTGGAGTTTTAATACGATATATTTGATGCAAATACACCGCCCGTATCAGAACTAATTAAAGGAAAAGACCGCTTCAAACACATGGTGTACGGTCTTAAGTTTCTTTAGTATCTTACCCTGAAATTTGATTGAATTAGTAGCAAAATTTTTTTCATTGCCTCTGTAGATAGCTATGAATCATGAGTTTACAAAGATTCGAATACCAGGCCAACCATTTTCAAACCTTTTTGGTTCTGGCTTGTCCAGGTTAGGCATAGGCAAGTTACGTCTATTTTGGTGTGCCGGTGAGCTTTGTGTACCTTAAATGACCTTTCCTTTGCTTCCTGTGTATCGGCGATCATGGTCGGGCACTGCTGCGGAAAGGTGCCCGAGTTTTTCTTGTCCCAGATTCAGTCTCCGTGCTGGTTTAACCGGTAGCCGGATCCGACTTATCGTCTTTATCTCTGAACATGTGAAAACACGGATCTTTGAGACGGTCATTTAGAAAGCCTCCGATCACTTGCTCGGCGTCCCCGACGATGCTGCATCAATATCGATAATTTTTTTCCCGTCCACATAGTCTTTGGTGGCATATTGGGTAATATTTTGAAATTTCTGGATAATATTTCTCATTTTCTCGATATTGTTTTTTAACAAACTGTACAATCTGGACTTGGGTTGATTGTCATCTGAGGTGGGAGTCAATTTTTCGGTGCACGTTAGCACAACCTGCAGTGGATTGTTGAGCTCATGCCCCATTGCACCAGCCAACTCCAGTATGGTCAGTAATTTTTCTTTGGCAAGGCGTTCTTTTTCAACCTGTTTGCTCTTGGAGATATCCATAAAATAGCCCAACGCAGCGCGTCTGCCTTTATATTGGATGGACGTTGCGGTTTCCAAAATCCATTTGGTATTTCCGTATTTGTCGTTGATACAAAATTCGTATGGAGAACGACGCTCTGCTTTCAACATCTTGATGAAATTCTCATTGACCTGGCGTCTATACTTTTTTTGTACGATATTGAGCGGATCAGTTCCGATCAGTTCATCTTCACTGTATCCCGTGATGCGAATAAATTCCGGGTTGACATACTTAAATTTGGCATTTTGTAGAATGTAGCAGCCGATCAGAGAATTGTGTATGCTCAGTTCAAATTCTTTTTCGGCTTGTTTACGCCAGGTGTTGTCCCGGATGAACCCTTCAATGGCGATGGGTTGGCTGCCATGATCACGTACAACCGTCCAGCGGTCATGCACCACACGCATGGAACCGTCGGGATGCCGAAAGCGATATTCTATTTCTCCGCTTTTATTTTGAGACTGTAAGGATAACGCTCTGGCAGCCTTGACTTTTTCACGATCATTGGGATGGATATGCCGGAGGACACTTTTGGAAGATAGGATTTTTACACCATTTTCTTGAATTGCATACAGGGATAAAAATTGTTTGTTGAAAAATGGAAAGGTCTGAGATTCGATATCGAATTGATAGATGGCATCCTGGGATCGGTCTGCAAGCTGCTTAAAATCCTCTGACAGCATGCGAATGATCGTATTGTCTTGTTTTTTAGATACCGCTAATTCCAGTTCCAAAGCCTTTGCTTTGGCTTCCAATTCTTCATAGGTAGGCTTTGTTGTCATTTGGACTACCAGTTTCTTTAGATATCAAATAATTTTTGCGAGCGGTGATGTATTGAGAACCACCGGCTCTGTACAATTACAGATACCATCGTTCTTGGATGTCAAGTCAAGGAATTCTTGCAGCTTTTCTGGTGTACCTCCTTTCGATCTTACCTTGAATCGAAAAATGCGTTGGCCTATAATCATTAGAATCTTGGAGAGTGAAACCTACCTCTGTCATATGATCTCAGACATCAGGAGAAACCATGCCATCAGTCATATT
Source organism: Desulfosarcina sp. (assembly GCA_014237405.1). Taxonomy (GTDB): domain Bacteria; phylum Desulfobacterota; class Desulfobacteria; order Desulfobacterales; family Desulfosarcinaceae; genus Desulfosarcina. Next base: position 5,115 of record JABZFO010000194.1, read on the forward strand.
CCACTTTGCCACCATCGAGGTAGATCTAAACTCCGGTCCGGATATTCGAGATATCACCGATGATCTGAATCGCATCATCGGCCGGTCAGGCATTCAAAACGGCCAGGCCACTGCCTGTATCGTCGGATCCACAGGATCTCTGACTACAATCGAGTATGAAACTGGTGTTGTCCAAGATCTCAAAGACGCCATAAACCGGCTGGCACCGAAAGATTTAGCCTACGCCCACGAACTGGCCTGGCACGACGGCAACGGCCACAGCCACGTGCAGGCCGCCCTGCTGGGTCCGTCCATCGCCCTCGACCCTGTCCGGGGTCTAACAAGCCGTTGACTCCGATCATTAACATTCCTGATGCTCCCTATTACCGGCCGGCCATACCCGTCACCCTGTCGCTGATGGCAGGTATCATCCTGGGCGAGGGCCTGCCTGGACTCGCCTTTCCGGTCCTGGTCATTGTGCTCGCGGCAGCCGCTGCACTGGTCACCCGTCTTCGATGGAAACAACCGGCGCGATGGTCCCCGCTGCTGGTATCAATGGCCGCAGGGTATCTGGCTATGGTGCCGTGGGTGTCTCCTGCTCATGGGCCAGACCATCTCGTTCATTATCTTGACACCGGATATTGGCAAATCCACGGAACCGTGGTCGATCAGCCCATTGTCCGCTTCGGCCGGACCCGGTCTATCTTGGACGTAAATACCCTTTCCCGTGAAGGCGTTTCACAGCCGGCCCAGGGCCGGATACGGATGACGGTCATGGGGGAAGCGAAGCTGGTTCCGGGCGACCGGGTGACCTTTCCGGCCAGAATCCGGCCGTTTCGCAATTTTCGGAACCCGGGCGGATTCGATTATCGCCGGCATATGGCATTTAAAGGAATTCACGGCAGCGCCTGGGTGCAGGCGGAAAAACTCCAGCGAAGCGGAAGCCGCACCCGATCTCTGGCGAGCCGGTTGATCGGTGGCGCCCGCCATCGGCTTACCCAAATGATCGATGCGGCCGGCGGCAAAGAAGATACGGATGAGAAAGCGGTGCTCAAGGCCCTTGTTTTTGGTGACCGGTCGGGCATCGATGACTTGCTGCGCGAACGCTTCAACCGGGCCGGTGTGGGGCACCTGCTGGCTATCTCCGGGCTTCACGTGGGAATCGTGGCCACCGTGGCCTTCGGGTGTTTCCGGTGGATCTTCTCCTTTTTCCCGCCGCTGCTGTGGCAGGGGTGGGGCCGTCAGTGGGCGGCCGCTGCAACGTTGGTGCCCGTGCTGGCCTACGGGGTGCTGTCCGGCATGTCCCCGTCCACCCAGCGGGCCGAAATCATGGTGGCGGTGTTCCTGGCCGCCCTGATTCTGGGGCGGGCGCACGACATCCTGAATACGCTCTCCGTGGCGGCCCTGGTGATCCTGGCCCTCTTTCCGCCGGCTCTGTTTTCCATCTCCTTTCAGCTCTCCTTTGCCGCCGTGCTGGCCATTGTGTACGGCTTCGAGAAGATCGGGGTTGCCCGGAAAAAGGCGGATTCACCGGCTAATCAGGCTGGCGGGCGGCTGATCAGCTTTGTCCTGGTCTCTGCCCTGGCCATCGCCGGCACCACTCCCGTGGTTCTGTTCCATTTCAACCAGACCTCGGTGGTGGGTATCGCGGCCAACCTGTTTCTCGTGCCGCTGGTGGGGTTTGTGGCGGTGCCTTTAGGGCTGGTATCTGCCTTTGCCTCAACATGTTTCGAATCCGCCGCCGCTTCGGGTTTCTGGCTGAGCATCAAGATCCTCCACCTGGCGTTGATGGGGGTGGACTTCTTTTCGGGGCTTTCCTTTGCCGCCGTCAAAACCGTTACCCCGTCCATGCTGGAGATCATCCTGTACTATTTGACATGCTGGGCATTGCTGAACCTGCGCAAAATAACCGTTGCCCCTTGGGTGCTGGCGGCAGCGCTTGTTATGACGGCCGGCGATGCGCTCTACTGGTCTTATCAACGGTTCTGGCATAGGGATCTCAAGGTTACGGCCATCGACGTGGGGCAGGGGGGCTCCACGCTCATGGAACTGCCCGGCGGCGATGTTTGGCTGTATGATGGCGGCGGTTTTTCCAACAACCGCGTTTTCGATATGGGCCAGCGGGTGGTGGCGCCGGTGCTGTGGCGAAAGAAAATCGCCACCGTCGACATCCTCGTCTTATCCCACCCCAACGCCGATCATCTCAACGGCCTGATTTACATTGCCAGGCATTTCAACGTCCGGGAACTGTGGACCAACGGGGATGCCAATACCACCTGGGGATACAGGGAACTGATGGCGGTCTGCCGGGAGAAAGACATTGTCGTGCGAAGGGCGGATGCCGGTACCGGAAAAATAGTCATTGGACCGGTGGCGCTTGCAGTCCTCCACCCGGCGGTGGGATTTCTCAGTCACCCGTATGAAATCGATCAGGAATATCGAAACAACGGCTCGCTGGTCATCAAGGCGACCTTCGGGGAGACCGCTTTCCTGCTCACCGGAGACATCATGGCCCGGGCGGAAAGCACACTGGTGCCGCGGGCAGGCAGGGATCTTGCCAGCACGGTTCTCTTTGCCCCCCACCACGGCTCCCGGACGTCCAGTTCTCCGGACCTGGTCGCCGCGGTGAGGCCGGAAGTGGTGGTAATCAGCGCCGGTGCCGGCAACCGATTCGGGTTTCCCCATGTCGAGGTGACGGATCGGTACCGGGCAGCGGGATGCCGGATCCTGTGCACCGGCACCCACGGTGCCATATCGATGCGCTCAGATGGCAAAAATGTTCATATCAGACCATTTGAGGATGTGGAGGGGTGAGCTTTGCCTCAATTCCTCAATCCCATAATCCCATAATTCGTATTTGAGGTTTAATTTGACACCCGGTTTTTTCGCATACTATAAACTGAAATGGGATCCAGCTTCTGTTGACCATAGACGCGCCATCCAAACACTGCCGGTGTCGCTTGCAAAAATGAGGTCGCCATGTACATCCGACAGACAGATCTGTTCTGGGGACTGAACCAGAATGTTGTCAACCGGGTCATGGGCATTGCCGAACGCGTGGCTTTTGCCCAAGGGGATGTTCTGTTCCGCAGCGGCGATGCGGCCCGGCACCTTTTCATCCTTGCTCAGGGCGAAGTGAAGATCGCTATGGACGAAACGGGAAAGAAGGTCTATACGGGAAGCCGTGTGGGAGAGGCCTTCGGTTGGGGCAGCCTCCTCGACCGCGAGGCCTATGGCGGCAGTGCCATCTGTGCGACACCGGTGGTGGTCCTGAAACTGGACCGGGACCGGCTGCTCAAGCTGTTGGACAGCGACATGGAAAGCGGCTATCTATTTTTCAAGCATCTGTCCCGGGCCCTGGGCGGGCGGTTGATCAAGGCATACCAACAGATGGCTGACAACGACTTGGGAGGAAACCATGGTAAACCCTGAAATCCAGTCCACCTTGCAATCGTGCTTGTTCCTTAAGAACATCTCCCGGGAGCACCTGGCCACCATTTCGGATTTTTGCAGCATCGATCACTACAAGGCCGGGGCTTATATTTTCCGTCAGGGCGACTTTGGTGAAGACCTGTTTATCATCGTCGACGGATACGTTTTTCTGGAGCGTGCCATGGACATCGGCAGCCACAAGGGATCGGTAGTGATCGATGCCCTGGGAAAGGGACGGACCCTGGGGTGCTGGTCTGCCCTGTTGGAGGAGGACACCCCCTTCGGCTTTTTCATGCTCAAACGCCTCTGTTTCTTGTTACGGGATCGCATCCAGGCCGCCTATGGCGCCTTGGACAAAATTTGATATCCATTTTGAGTACAATATTATATCCCAACGCTATCGCTGAAACGTGACCATGGAGCATTCACTCACCGCTGAAGATCAGGCGCACCTGGAAATCCTCCAAACGCAGATCAAATCCTCTCCCAAGGGCCGGGGACAGCTCATCCCGCTGCTTCAGATGGCCCAGAAGGTGCTGGGCTACCTGCCCGACGATGCCCTTTCCCTGGTGGCCGATCACCTGTCCGTTACCCGCTCCGAAGTTTACGGGGTGGCCTCCTTCTACAACCAGTTCCGGTTCGACCCGCCGGGGAAAAACCCGGTGAAGGTGTGCATGGGTACGGCCTGCCATGTGCGGGGTGGTGAAATCATCCTGGAGAATTTCGAGCGCAAACTGGAGATCCGGGAAGGAGAGACCACCGAAGACCGCGAGTTCAGCATCGAGCGGGTGGCCTGTGTAGGGTGCTGTGCCCTGGCGCCGGTGGCCCTGATGGGAGAGACCCTGCACGGTCATATGGCCCCCAGCAAGGTGGAGGGGTTGGTGCTGAGAGTCCGTGTGGAAAAAGAAAAAGCCGAAAGGGAGGCATCCAAATCATGACCGGGGAGGCCGAAAACCGGATTTTAACGGCTTACCAGGCCATTGCCGACGAGGCCGGGGCTCGGCGGGAGCAGTTCGATCAGAGTCCCCTGCCCAAGATTCACATCGGCATGGCAACCTGCGGCATTGCCTCCGGCGCCCTGGAGACCCAGGCGGCTTTCGAGGCGGCCCTGGCCGAGCGGGGCATCGAGGCCCTTGTGCACACGGTGGGCTGCGTAGGCCACTGTTATGCCGAACCGGTGGTGGTCATCGACTATCCGGATTCGGGTTTTCCACCCATTTTCTATCCGGAGGTGACGCCGGGCAAGGCCAAGATGCTGGTCAAGCTGTTCCTGGAAGAGGGGGACCCCCGGTTCGAGCACGTCATGGGCGCCACCGTGGAAAACGAGATGATCCCCTCGGTGATGGAGTTCGCCCGCTTCAACCGGGAGAAGCGGGTGATCATGCAGCGCTGCGGACGAATCGACCCGGAACAGATCCACGAGTATATCGCCGAAGGGGGCTACGGCGCCCTGGCCACAGCACTTTGCCGGAAACCGGGAACGGTGATTGCCGAGATCGAGGCGGCCGGATTGCGGGGGCGTGGCGGGGCGGGATTTCCCACCGCCAGAAAATGGCGGGCGGCGCGGGCGGCATCGGGCAGCGATAAGATGATCGTCTGCAATGCCGATGAGGGAGATCCCGGCGCCTACATGGATCGCACCCTGCTGGAGAGCAACCCCCACCAAGTCATCGAGGGAATGATCATCGCCGCCCTGGCCGTTGGCGCCGCCCGGGGACTGTTTTACGTGCGGGCCGAATACCCCCTGGCGGTGCGTATTCTCACCACCGCCGTCGAGCAGGCCCGGGAACTCGGTGCTTTCGTCTGCGGAGAAGAGACGGCCCTGATCCGGTCGGTGGAAGGCTACCGCGGCATGCCCCGTCACCGCCCGCCCTATCCGGTTGAGCAGGGGATAGACGGTCGACCTACGGTGATCAACAATGTCAAGACGCTGGCTACGATCCCGCCCATCGTGGAAAAGGGGGCCGACTGGTTCCGGACCATCGGCACGGCCGACAGCCCGGGCACGGCGGTTTTTTCCGTTGTGGGAAACGTTACCCACCCGGGACTGGTGGAGATCCCCATGGGAGTGACCCTCCGGGAACTGATCTTCGACATCTGCGGCGGCATTCCTAACAAGAAGCAGTTCAAGGCGGTGCAGATCGGCGGGCCGTCGGGGGGCTGCCTGTCCGCCGACTTTCTCGACACGCCGGTGGATTTCGACGCCCTGACCCAGGCCGGGGCCATGATGGGCTCGGGCGGCATGGTGGTGATGGATGAAGACGTCTGTATGGTGGACGTCTCCCGCTATTTCCTGGATTTCACCCAGAAGGAGTCCTGCGGCAAGTGTACCTTCTGCCGTATCGGCACCCGTCATCTGCTGGACATCCTGCGCCGGCTCACCAAGGGCGAGGGCCGCGAGGGGGACCTGGAGCAGCTGGAGACCCTGAGCCGGGCCGTGAAACAGGGGTCGCTGTGCGGATTGGGAAAGACCGCCCCCAACCCGGTGCTCACCTCTCTGGCCTATTTCCGGGACGAATACGAGGCTCACCTCAAGGAAGGCCGCTGCCCGAGTTGCGCTTGCCGGGCGCTGACCGCCTTTTACATCGACCTGGACAAATGCGCCCGGGGCTGCGATGCCTGCGTGGGGTGCTGCCCAGTGGAGGCGGTGTTCACCACCAGCAACCGCAAGAAAGGCATTGACCAGCAGCTGTGCGTCAAGTGCGGTGAGTGCATGGTGGCCTGCCCGCCGGACTACGATGCGGTGGTGAAGATCTCGCCGGCCAACCTGGTGCCCATTATCGAGCGGCCGGCGGAGAAGAAAAGCTGAACTGGAATGAAAGGATAAAAGCGAAACGATGATTACCCTGATCGTGGACGATCAGACCATCCAGGCGCAGGACGGCAGCAGCGTCCTGGCGGCATGCCTGTCGACCGGTATCTACATTCCCCACCTGTGCTGGCTGGAGGAGGACACCCCCGGTAGTGCCCCGGCCTCGTGCCGCCTCTGCTTCGTCGAGATCGACGGTTTTCGTGAGCCCGTGGCCGCCTGCACGGTGACCGTGGAAAACGGCATGACGGTTCACACCGGTACCGATGCGGTCCGCAGTCTACAGAAGACGGCCTTCAAACTCCTGCTTTCCGTTCATCGGGTGGACTGTAAACACTGCCCGGCCAACAAGGCCTGCCAGCTTCAGATCATCGCCAAATTCCTGGGCGCCGGCTTGAACTGTAAACCCTTCGAACGGGTGCTCAAAGACCCGGAGGTAGATCCCCGTCACCCGGTCTTCGACTACTATCCCAACCGGTGCGTGCTCTGCGGCATCTGCGTAAGGGTCTGCGGCCAGCGGAACGAGCAGCTCCAGTTGAGTTTTGCCGGCCGGGGATTCGATACGGTGGTAGGCCATTTTGACGCGGATCCGAATGCTGCCGCCGACTGCATTTCCTGCCGCGCCTGTTTAGACGCCTGCCCCACCGGTGCACTGGTGGAAAAATCGGCCGGTGAAGGGTAAAGAATCCTGGCCCAAAGGACCAGGCCTTCTAAGGATAAGTAAAATAACGCCACTGCAGTCTCTTTGGCCCCAGGGGGAGATGTGCAAGATGATGGGGAATTGGTCAGGTCGCGACCCTTCGGTTTCTATGCATCAGGCTGACGGGGCTTTTCTTTCCGCCTCGATCATGGCATTGCGGATTTTTGTGAACCCTCCTTCCAGTTCGACGTAGGGCTTTGCCCGATCATCTTCAAGAAGCCGCATCAGGGCGCCGATGCGGGTCATCAGCGAGAAAAATTTGGAGCCCATGTTGTCGAACTCCCGGGCGATGGCCACGCCGAAGCGGTTTACCGCATTGTCTGCAAAATGGACGGTCTGGACCTGTCCGGTCTCTTCGTCCACGATCTCCAGCCCCTGGCCCGGCGTATGCTTCAAAGGCATCTGGTTCAACGCTGCCGCATTGCCCACTTTCAGGGCATAGAGCAGTTCGTCGGGTTCAACGGGCATGTTCCATCGGGCCATGATTACAGACTCCGATTCTCGGGATGTTCGGCCATTGGCGAAAATTAGCCGGTCCATTCACATCATAGCCCCTTGCATCCTGCCTTGCAACAACCAATCGGTTGAAACCTTTTCCCATGGATTGAACCGCTTAATCGAGCACATTCCACGCTATTTTTCAGTATAACCCCCATGTGATACAGTTTCTTTCCAACGACTGCCGTCCGTTCAATTTCACTCCCCAAGATTACGCCCGCATTCAGTGAATATTTAGAAAAGTTCCTTGCCAAATTATTGCTGCAATGCAATATTTCGAGCTGTGCAGTTAGCCATTAGCGATTAGCTTTTGGATAAAACTGTTCAACATCCTCTTTACAGTAGCTGAACCGTAAGTCCAAATCGTTCATCAGAAGGAAAATTCTTTGTGATTCTATAGACCTGTAGTGTAAAATGATGAGTTGCAATATTTTATTTATTTTGGAGAAATGCCGGTGATGAAAGGTTTTGCGGCGGTTTTCATATCGATCGGCCTCCTTCTGTTGACCGGATGCAGCCAGGAAGAACCCGCCTACAAGGTCGATCTCGATAAGCGTAAACCGGTGATCAAGAATGAGGAAACCGATGTTATTACTTATGCTTATCTTCCCCAGTACTCTCATAAGGAGTCTTATCAGCGCCATCATTTACTCGTAGAGTATCTACGCCGGGAAACGGGGCTGAACATCAAACAGATCTTTCCCGACACCTTTGACAAGCATATGGAGATGGTCGGTCAGGGGAAAATCGACATCTCCTTTTCCAATCCTTTCGTTTATGTCAAAATTGCCCACCGCTATGGTGCAATGGCCTTTGCCCGGATTCTCGAGGCCAATGGGAATCCCCACTTCAGGGGTCAGATTATCTGCCGGGCCGATAACCGGGACATCGAGGCACTTTCGGATTGTCGGGGCAAACGATGGATCGCCGTTGATCCATCTTCCGCCGGTGGATATCTTTTCCAGTTGGGGTATTTTATTTCCCGGGGAATCCAAAAAGAAGATTTTATAGAGATTGCCTTCTCACCCGGGCCCGGGGGGAAGCAGGAGAAAGTGGTCCTATCGATCTGGGCCAAGAAGTACGACCTGGGCAGCATTCGGGAGGGAACCCTGAATGTGATCGCCGACAGGATCGATATCGGTGAGATCAGGGTGTTTGCCCATACTCCCTGGTATCCGGGTTGGACCTATGCTGCGAGAAAAGGGTTGGTGCCTGAAACCGTGTCAAAGGTAAGGCAAGCCCTTTTGCAACTCAATTACAGCCAGAGTGATCATCGTCGGATCATGGAGGCGGCTGATATCACGGGAATTATATCATCGAAAGATCAGGATTTTAACCCGGTAAGAGAGCTGGCCGCCCAAATCGGCATGCGCCTGGAAGATCGTCCGAAATGAAATTTGGATTTCGCAGCAAAATTTACCTGGGGATGTTTTCTCTGCTTCTCCTGCTGGGCCTCGTTATCATCTTTACCGTCAGCAGAATTATGACGAATGCCTTGCTGGAAGAAAATCGGAACCGCGGTATTTCCATCGGCACCAATCTTGCCGCCCGCCTGATCGAGCCTGTTTTGGCCATTGATTTTTTTAGAATGAAAACCCTTCTGGATGAAACCGTGCGATCCGGCGATGATATTTCCTATGCTTTCTTTCTCGACGATAAGAACGAACCTCTGGTGCATACATTTAAAGGCGGTTTCCCTGTCGATCTTAAAAGGGCCAACGAGGTAGAAGATCAGGAGAAATATCGCGTCCGCCTGTTGGATACCGGTAAAGAGCGCATCTATGATTATGCCGTTCCGGTTCTTATCGGCAATGATCGTCTCGGCACCACCAGGCTCGGGCTTCAGCGGACCCGGGTCCAAGAAGCGGTCAGGCGCCTCATGTGGAGCACCTTTTTGCTCACCGGGGTCGTTATTCTTATTGCCGGATTTTTTGGGACGGTCCTTGCCCGCACGGTGACCCGACCCATTAAAGTTCTGCACCAGTCGGCGGAAGAGGCACTACGGGGCAATCTGGATGCCAAGACCGCACCCTTGCTAAAGCGAAATTGTTGGGAGATTATGCAATGCGGGAAATCCGAGTGTCCGGCTTTTGGGGATGTCCGCCATCGCTGCTGGTATCTGGCGGGAACCCTCTGCCCGTCCTGTGTTGAAGGCGAATATGCAAAAAGAATGGAAAGCTGTCTCCATTGCTCTGTTTACCGCAAGTGTTCCGGAGATGAAATACAGAGTCTGGCCGAAAGCTTCGACTCCATGACCCTGTCGGTAAAGTCCCACCTTTTGGAACTCAAAAATACAGAAAAGATTCTGAAAGAGCAGCGCCAGTTGTTGAAGACCATCCTGGACGCCACGCCGGACTTCGTTTCTCTTCAGGACTGCGAATACGTGTACCAGGCAGTAAACAAGGCGTTTTGCGAAATAATGAAAAGAAAAGAAGAAGATATTATCGGTAAGACCGACTTTGATCTTTTCCTCGCTAATCGCGCAAAAATCCATCGTTTAGAAGATCGTAAGATTCTGGAGACCGGTGAACCCCTGATAAAGAGAGACAGTTTCAAAGGCCCCCAGGGCAGGCGATGGATTCATGTGGTTAAAATACCGGTTAGAGACGCTGGTGGGAAAGTCGTGGGGCTGCTGTGCAGCAGCCGGGACATTACCGAGTTTAAGCGTGTGCAGGAGAAGCTTGCCCAGTCACAGAAGATGGAATCCGTCGGCCAGCTGGTGGCGGGGGTTGCCCATGAAATCAACACGCCTCTGGGCATTATCCTGGGATACGTCCAACTGCTGATCGAGGAGATCGAACCCGGCACCCAAAACTACCAGGACCTGCAAACGGTGGAAAAACAAGCGAAGATATGCCGAAAGATTGTTTCCGATCTGCTGCGTTTTTCCCGTCATACCGAAAGCACGATGAAGCCTCTGGATGTGCGTGAATCAATCAAGGAGGTTCTGGCTGTTGTCGAGCACGCGTACAGACTCGATCGGGTTTCGATCGTGCGCCGTTTTGCCCCCGAATTGCCCATGATTGTGGGCGACAAGGACAAGATCAAGCAGGCGGTGATTAATCTGGTAAACAACGCCTTTGACGCCATTAGCGGGGAAGGTGTAATTACGGTTGGGGCCGGCTATGACCCGACATCGGCGGAGGTCGTTATAACCGTTGCCGATACGGGGGCGGGGATTCCCCCGGAGAAAATCGACCGGATCTTCGATCCCTTTTTTACCACCAAACCGGTCGACAAGGGCACCGGTTTAGGGCTGTCGGTCACCTTTGGTATCATCCAGGAACATGGGGGGGAAATTGAAGTCGAAAGCCCTCCCCCCCGGGAAAGCTTAGCGGCCGAAGGGGTTTTTAGCGGCACACTTTTTACCATACACTTGCCTGTGGCGGATCAGGCCGGAAAAATGGAGACGGAGGATGGCAAAAATATTAGTTCTGGATGATGTGCTGGATGCAAGCATTCTCGTTAAACGTATTTTAGAGAAAAAGGGGCACGACGTGAGCGCCTTTACCGAGGAAGAAGATGCCCTGAACCATGCGCGCTCCCATGAGGTGGATCTGGCCATTCTTGATATCAAGCTGAAAAAGATGAGTGGTATCGAAGTGCTGGAAGAACTCAAAAAAATTAATCCGGACATCCGCGCCATCATGCTGACCGGTTATCCGACCCTGGAGACTGCCCGGGAGTCCTTAAATTTAGGGGCCGGCGAGTACTGCGTGAAACCTATCGACAAAGAGGAACTGGAAGAAAAGGTGGATGATGTTTTAGGGTCGCGGGGAGCTTCATTTCTGAAGAAACATTAAATAATAGAAGTATTCTTGAACAAAGCGGCCGGAGACGGCTTCTGCCAGGGAAAATGAGAGGGTATCGTTTTCAAGGAAGACTCCCGAGAAGGCGAAAAAAACGTTCCGCGATATATCCAGAAGAATCTTATCGGCAAAATCGATATCGATGGCATCCGATGGGACGCCATACAGCCTGCAATGAATAGGTCTCTGTTCGAAAAGGACGCACTTTGATTCCTGATTTAAAGGGCACAGGATCTTTTCCAAAGCGTATGCCTCAGCGAGGAACCGTTTCAGGTTGCCGGCGCCACAGGGGCCCTGTGCCAGGTGACGGCTCAATTTTTTAGTCTTTTTATATACATCTCCTGCCGCATGGATGAGTCCCAGCCTCATATCGCTGGTCAGGGTCCGGTTCATTGCGTTGTTCAGGTATATCACTTCGATGAGCTGCAAATCGAGATAGTTATAGCAGCAAGCCTTGGTTTCCAGACCGCATTTCAGGATATCCCCATGTTCGGCTCGGGCTTTCCGGGCATCCTCATCCATTTTCCGTACCAGGGCTTCATACTCCGAAAAATAGGTGCTCAGGTCCACCACGTTGCGACCTTCAAGGGAAGGCTCTCTGATTGTCAGGACACCGGCTTTTCTGCCGTATTGTTTTAATAGTTTCCACTGGTTGTAATTGGTCGGCTGCGCACTTGTTCTTTTTAGCTTCTTCGCGGCGACCTTCATCCCGAGACCTCTTCTCAGGAGGTAAGATGTCACAAAAGTACCTGTTCGACCGATACCGTGGCGGCAGTGGACCAGAACTTTTTTACCCAGGTAGATGGCTTCATCCAACCAGGCCAGGGTTTTTTCCATCTCCTCCATATCCGGTGCACACTCATCCGGGATCGGAAGATAGTACACTTCAAATCCGGCTTTTTCCTCTATCTCATGCAGATCGCAGAATTCGCCGCAGAGATTGATAATGGCATCGATCCCTTGAGCGCCGATCGCATCCAGATCGGCATATGACATGGGGGCATAGCCGACCGCAAGATTCTCGGTTATCCAGGTCAACGGGTAACCGTCCGCCGGACACGCATCGGATGGGTTGCGGGCATTTTCCCCTTTGGCCCATACGCCTTGGATTTTCTGCAATGCGCCCAACCCGATGCGCTTGGCCCTGTGCCATATGGTCTCTGTGTCAGGCATTCAAATCCTCGGTGGCGAAGTGGTATCTCCCATCCATAAATTCTTGTGCGTAAATATCCACCATTGATTCGTCCTTGAGATACATGTCCATCAGCCGTGTCGCTCCGAGGAGACGGCCCAGCATGTCGAGTTTTTCCTCTGTCGTCTGCCGGTCGATCGACTTTAATTGAGCATCCACCAGATCACTCTTTTTCTCGATTTCAAAACCGAGCCGAAATAAAATACGGCTCAGGAAATCGGCCCGCAACATCCGTTTTTCAAGGTCTGCGCCGCCGCCGGAAAACCGGAACAGGATGTAGTTGTCCTCCGTCTCGTCGCCGCAGACCGTGTCGACAATGACAAAATGATAGCCGAACCGAAGGTTCAGATTGGCATAGTCCCTTGAGACGACAGCATGGCTGGCGAACATCGCCGAATCGGCACTGATGATTCCGCCGCTCATCACGATCTTGTCATGTTCGGCCCAGTCAAAGTGGGTAAAGTGGCCCCACTGGATATCCGGATGCCGGAGTCCTTTAAGAACGGCCGTCATGGGGGCGCTGGAAATGTCGTCCACTACGACGCTTTTGGCTTCCCGTGAGCCCTCTTCAAGTCCACCCCCCACATCGATAACATAAAAGAGCATCGGGATGCCGGGCTGAAGTTTTTTTGAACCGCCGATCTTCCTCATCCGCGGGTTGCCCACGGCAAACATCTCTTCGACCGCTTTTTCATGGGCAAACCGGATAATATCATGAAGGGAGCGGCATCCTTCAGGGTTGAATATATCTGACCCGGGGTCGATGAGCCGCAGCGGTGAGGTAAAGCCCATGACATACTCAAGCCGGCGCATGAACGGGCTGTTGACCAACAGATTTCTTCGGGCGCACGGGCTTTCCACCATCGACGTGACAATTCCCCCGTAGACTTTTTGGCCATCTGCATGGACGGTCACTTCAGTTCCATTCACAAGCTCGGTATAAGCCGTACCCGTGTTGACGAGGGCCGGAATGCCGAACTCTCTGGCAACGGATGAAAGATGGCCGGCCGTGCTTCCGGTATCGGTAATGATCGCATTGATCCGATTCATGACCCGGACATAGCGGGGAGACGCATGCCGGGCCACCAGAACGGCGCCCTGGGGAACATTTTCAAGATCTCCGGCATTTTCAACTTTATAGACACGGCCGGCACCGATTCCAGCGGATGCGGTTTCTCCTCCGGAGAGCAGGGGGGGGGTGTCCACGTCATCAAAATTACAGTTGCGTAGCGATGAATCGGGGATCCTTGCTCCGGTCCTCAACGGACGGGACTGGAGCAAGAACAGACGGCCATCCAGGTCCTGACACCATTCAATATCCTGGGGGCCTTTAAAAAAGGCTTCGAGTCGTGTTCCCCAATCGGCCAGGCTCAGAACGGATGTATCATCGATGGCGGCGTCACCGATTTCAGTGCCGTCGACTTTGATCTTTCCGTTCCGGCCGCTGTCGGAAGGCCAGTTGGGGATCGTTTCCGTCCCGGGTTTTTTGGAGAGGATCATCAAGGGAGGTGTTTTTGACACCGTAATGATATCGGGAGAGACCCGGCCGGAGACGAGCCGTTCACCGAGCCCCCGAACGGCGTGGATCATCATCCGTTCAGATTCCGGTTCGTCAAGATCCTGGGTATAGATCACGCCGCTCGTCCTGGCATCGATCATTCCGAGAACCAAAACCGCCATGGGCGTCTCGGTATCGCTGAGGCCGACGTTGATTCTGTAGTAGATTGCTTCCGGTGAATATTTGCTTGCCAGGACCTCTTTGTATGCATCCGGAAGATCGATTTTTTCCGTATTCAGTACCGTGTGATACTGACCGGCGAATGACGACTCCGAATCTTCACCGGCGGCACTGCTGCGTACGGCGACGCGCATATCTCCGGCACCATGGTTTTCAGGCCACAGTGCGTTAAAGGATTCATAAAGCGCCCTTTCGATATCCGGAGGGATTTGGGCCTCCCGGATCTTCGAGACCAGGCTCCTGGAAGCGGTTTCCAGGGATGCAATGGAATGGATGTCGATTTTTGCCAGTACGGTGTCAATCGTTTCCCGGAGATTGTTGAATTCGACAAAATAACACCATGCATTTCCGGTAACCACGAAGCCTTCGGGAACGGGTAGATTCAGCTCTTTGACAATGCGGCTCAGGTTAAAGGCTTTGCCGCCGGCCGGTGCCTTTCCGTCGGGGGGCAATTTCGTGATCGGCATCGTGAAGGGTGGAGAACAGACCGAGGGGGGCGGCTCGAGCATAAACCGGATGTAAAAGTCGAATTTTTTGAAATAGTCTCCGAGAGCCCTGTACCGAGTGGGGCAGATGCGGGCAAGATGATGGATAATCGCCGCAACATGTCGGGACAATTCCTCGTACTTTTCTTGGATGACCCTGAAATCGACGGGAACCTGCCGATAATAAATGTCTTCCAGTTCGGCCATCAATTCGTGGGCTTTTTTGTCATGGCTGAGCAGGGATTTATACGCCTCGTATTTTTTCCGGAGAACCGCACCCGGTGCAAAGACCTGATACGTCCAGTGTTTGAATAGATTGTTGATGAATATACCGTGTCCCATTGCCGTGACAAACCGCTATATAAGTTTACCCTAATGTTGCATTAAAAACATGGGGAAAAGAGTTTAACAACTTGATAATACAATAAAAAGTAGTGAATAAACACCCTGACCAGGGTTCGACCACTGGTGAATTCAAGGATCTTGGCTGTTTTTCGCCATGTTTTTTACCCTTCGGGAAAGCCGGATGGCTACATATCCTTCGTTGTCAAGGGTTCGCAGTAGAAGTAATACGGCGACCCTGCTTCAATACAGGAACATGGGTTTTCCATGCACGGTGCGGATGCGGGGGCGGTAGGTGTCGGCATCGTACAGCCCGTCCACATCAACCCGCTTGGCCCCGCCGGTGACAACGGAGATATCGACCGCCGTGTACTGCCCCCCGGAAAGGGCCACCATTTTGCCGAAAGTCTTTTTGCGGATCAGGTCCACAGCCATATTGGCGTAGTTAAAGGCCACCATCAGGTCCAGCGAATCGGGGGATCCGCTGCGCATGAGATAGAGCAGTGGCTGGAAAATGATTCCGATACCCGTGATCTCTTTGACAGCCTCAGCCGTGACGGCCCCGATGCCCCCCAATTTGCGGTGGCCGAAGGCATCCGCCTCACCGGAAAGGGCCATCTCTCCCCCTTCCATGACAGCGCCTTCGCTGATGGTCATCATGGCGTAGCGACTGGGGTTGTTCTCCCTGTCCGCCACAAGAAATCTGCAGAGGGTGTCGATATTGAAGGGCACCTCCGAGATGACGCAGCGCTCCACACCGGCCAGGTAGGCCGACACCAGTGATGTCTCTCCGCAATACCGGCCGAACAGTTCCACCACGGCGATGCGCTCGTGGGAGCCGCTGGAGGTGCGCAGAGCATGGATGAAATTGACACTACGGGTTACGGCCGTGGAAAACCCGATGCAGTAGTCCGTTCCCGTCACGTCATTGTCCATGGTTTTGGGTATGGCGATGACCGGGAATCCCTCACGGTGAAGCCGATAGGCAAAGGAGAGGGTGTCGTCGCCGCCGATGGCCACCAGCACATCGATACCCAGGATAGATAGGTTGTCCAGGACATGATCGGTAAAATCGAGCTTATCCTTTTTCGATGCAAAGCTGCCCTTGAGGAATTCTGGGGCGTCCTTATAGCTCACGGCGGACGGATTGGTTCGGGAGGTGTGCAGGATGGTGCCCCCGGATCGATCGATGGTCCGCACCCGGTTCGGGTCAAGGGGTATGATATGCTGCACCCGCGAATCGGGATCGTCCGAAGAGAAGGCCACCAGTCCGTCCCACCCCCGGCGAATGCCCAGCACCGTCATGCCGATCTGATGGGCGTCGAGGACCAGTTGTTTGATGCAGGGATTGAGGCCCGGGACGTCTCCCCCGCCGGTTAAAATACCGATGGTAGTATTTGGCGAAGTTGCCATTTTCATCCTCCTTTGCATGCTGGTTGACAGCTGCCCCCGGATTAACGCGTCCGGATGACCATAAAGGTTGGCGGTTCAGGTGTATTGGGGTGAGGGGCGCAAGGGACCGGCAGCGAAAAGCAATAAGCGCAGCAAACACCTTGACGATAGAGTATAGCAACGCATATGCCATGTCAACTGGGTCTATTCACGTTAATAACAGGTTGTATTTTATTAATATTATCAAAATGCGATGATGGGTTCGTACCCGCAGAACCATGCAGTCGTTTCCTGCTTTTACAGGGTGGATTTATTTTTTACCGCGACCCTTGTGGCCTTTTGATCATTGACTTTAAAAAGACAATCAATCAGTTTAGCCGATGATATGGCCAAGGGGCTGTCATCTGCAAGCCCATCTGAAAAGAAAGGAAACCCCTCACCATGAAAAAACCGCTGATCTGCTTTTCAGCCGGCTGCCTGGGCGCCCTGATAAACAGCCTTGTGTTGTGGCAGGCCGGGGAGCTGGGCATCGCCCGATGGGCCGGCGTGTCCATCGCACCGACCCTTACCCCCGGCTGGCTTTACCCGCGGATCGTCTGGGGCGGTATCTGGGGGCTGCTGTTCGTGCTGCCCTTTTTGAAATCCCGGTTCCTGCTCAAGGGTGCCTTGCTGAGCCTGCTGCCCTCCGCGGTTCTGCTGTTTTTCATTTTCCCTTACAAGGCCAACAAGGGGCTGGCCGGATTGAGCCTGGGCATGTGGACCCCGGCCTTCGTCCTGGTGTACAACTGGGTGTGGGGGGTCGTGACGGCGGCGACAATTAAGTATTCGAAGTAAAAGCCGGTAGACAGGGTAAAAGTTGAGGGCCTTATGGATATCATTGACCTGAGCCATTTTCTGGAAGCGGGCATGCCCGTGTACCCTGGCACGGGGACGCCCGTGTTGGCGGAAGTAAACACCATCGATAGTGACGGATTCCGGGAAAAGAAGCTCACCTTCTACTCGCACACCGGCACCCACATGGACGCCCCGGCCCACATCGTCGCCGGGACGAAGACGCTGGATCAACTGCCCGTTGACACCTTTTGCGGGCAAGTGCGCATTTCTCCTTCTTCTCACAGGATGGAGCCGATACTGGGGAGATGAGAGATACTTTTCCGACTATCCGGTGCTCACGCCGGACGCCGCCCGCTGGCTGGCGGCTTTGGGAGTGAAGGGCATTGGCATGGACACCATCTCGGCTGATCAGGCTGATTCTGTGGATCTGCCCATCCACAACATTCTGCTGGGTGCCGGGATGGTCATCGTGGAGAATCTCACCAACCTGGATGCCATCCTGAAGGAATCGTTCGTGTTTTCCTGCTTTCCCTTGAAGATCAAAGATGCAGACGGCTCTCCGGTGCGCGCAGTGGCTATGGTGCCGTGATCAAAGCTGGCAGGTTTCGATCCGCCAGATCTCTCCCCTTGATCCGATCCGGAAAATCAATTAGAATCAATTCACATAAAAAGTCCCAGCCCCATATTTTATAAATGCTCGTTCTGTCCGACTTATTCCTAATCAGCGAAAACATCTGCTGGATCGGCTGGATCGGCATCGCCAGCGGCCGCTGACGCTCGTTTCAGCACCAGCCGGGTACGGCAAGAGCACCCTGGTGAGCTGCTGGCAAGAGGTGTGTGATATACCCTGTGCCTGGGTATCTCTGGATAAAAACGACAATGACCTGCTGCAGTTTCTCTCCTATTTTGTGGCCGCTGTTCAAACCATATTTCCCGACGCCTGCCAGAAAACCCGGAGTATGCTCAAAGCCGCTGAAACACCACCGGTGCCGATACTGATCGGCAACTTTATCAACGAACTGGACCAGATCGATAAAGCGTTTATCCTGGCAGAGCCGGGCGGATTCATTCGTCCTTTTCTGGATCTGGGTCCGAAAATGGCGGATCTTTTGAATCGTTTG
Organism: Desulfosarcina sp.; assembly: GCA_014237405.1. GTDB lineage: Bacteria > Desulfobacterota > Desulfobacteria > Desulfobacterales > Desulfosarcinaceae > Desulfosarcina. Next base: position 23,446 of record JABZFO010000194.1, read on the forward strand.
GGAAAACAAAACATCGCTGTGAAATATGTCGGCAAGCTGCTGTCCGCCTTCAGGAAAGAACGGGTGGATGCGATAAGAACAGCTTCCGATGATCAAAGAGAAATGACCTTGCCTTCAAGTTATCCTCACCTGGATGAAACCCTTTCTAGGCGCGAATTCGAGATCCTAACCCTGTTGGCGCAGCGCCTGCACAACAAGGAGATCGCAGAAAATCTATTTATCTCACCTGATACGGTAAAAAAACACCTGTATAATATTTACCAGAAACTTAACATCAGCACCCGCCGCCAGGCTGTTGAGAAAGCGAATGCGCTGGGCATTCTGTAATTGAAGATTGCCAAGGTATCCGGCAACTACCATCTCGCTCAAAGAGCAGGGCGGTTTGTTTGGTAAGAATCAAAATGTTGGGATTGGCCTTAGCTAGCTGTTGACAAGACGCTCATTACGATGTACATTTAAATGTACATTTAAATGGAGGGCAAACAGATGCAAAAAATACCGATAACCGAAGCCAGGAACAAATTCATGAGACTCCCGGATCAGGCCGCCAAAGACCAGATCTTTGTCGTTACAAGAAGAAACAAGGAGGTCATGGCAGTCATGAGCTGGGAATTATACGAGGGCCTGCTTGAAACCTTAGAGGTCCTGTCTGATCCCAAGCTGATGAATCACTTAAAGAAAGGTATTGAAGACGTCAAGACCGGCAGGACCCGTTCACTATCGGAAGCATTTGAAAGGCTAGGACTTTGAAGTACCGGATTCTAATCACCGACACCTGTCTTTCGCTGATAGAAAAAATTCCTGACAAGAAAATACAGCGCACGATTCTAAATCGAATCGAAGGATTGTCTGATGACCCCGACAAACAGGGCAAAAAGTTGCTTAAAGACCTATCCGGATTCCGCTCGGCTCATGCTGCAGGAAGATACAGAATCATATACAAAATCGATAAACAGACAGTGATCATTTATGTGCTTGCCGCTGGAATTAGAAAAGAAGGTGACAAAAAAGACATCTATAAAATTGCCAAAAAACTCTTAAATGCCGGCCTCATGGATTTAGAAAAAGATAAGATTTGTATGTGTTGAAGCTGCCCGAAGGCGCGCTTGATTTTAGTGCTAATATCCCGTTCAGCGATCTCATCCTGGCAGCGCCAACCACCCAGCTAGTGGTGCGATCCGAGCTGCATCCGGCCTTGGTTGATCTGCTCTTGCTGACGGCAAGAAGCGTCCACCAGAAAGGTGGCGAATTTGAAAGAGAAGGTGAGTTCCCCGCCCCCAAATATCTTGATTTCGGGTTGAGTGAGGAAGCGGAACGCTTCTACCGGACCGGTCCTCCTTTTCTGCAACGCTATCTTCCTTTCTGGGTGGCAACGTTTTTGACCCGCATGAAAATCATGCTGCTGCCGTTAATCGTTCTGCTTTTTCCCCTGTTCAAGATTATGCCGCTGGCATATCGGTGGAAAATGCGCTCTAAAATATATCGCTGGTATGCCAAACTGGAGGCGGTTGATCCCAAGGTTCACAAGAAAGACCTGCCGGCACGCCTGGATGATTATTTGCTAAAGCTTGATTTAATCGAAGATCAAGTATCAAATATTTCCGTGCCGTTGGCGTACTCGGAAGAGCTTTACGCTCTCCGTCTGCACATCGGCATGTTGCGAAATGAGCTAATTAAAGCTCGAGAAAGTGAACCTCTATGATTCGACCTCATATCTTTCTTTCCCTTCTGATCTTGTTTTCCTCTGCACCGCCTGCCTCTTTGGCCCTGGCCAAGCCGGAAGGCCCGCAGGCAGTCATCTTCATGTATCACCGTTTCGGTGAGGCACGCTATCCCAGCACCAATGTGACGGTTGAGCAGTTCGAGGAGCAGCTTGATTTCTTCGAAAAAAATCACTTTTCTGTCCTGCCCCTGGAAGAGATCGTCGCAGCTCTGAAACAAAACAGGCCCCTGCCTGATAAGGCCATTGGTATTACCATAGATGATGCCTACCGCTCAGTGTATGAAGAGGCCTACCCCCGTCTCAAGGCCAAAGGCTACCCCTTTACGGTCTTTGTGGCCACGGATGCGGTTGATCAGGGGATGCCGGCCTATATGAATTGGCAGCAGATACGGGAGATGCAGAAAAATGGGGCAAGTTTTGCCAATCATGGCCAAAGCCATGACTACCTTGTCCGGAAAAGGGCCGATGAATCACAAGCGTCATGGGAAAGCCGAATTAAGACCGATATAGCAACCGCCCAAAAGCGATTGCAGCAAGAGCTTGGCCATGCACCTGCTCTCTTTGCCTATCCCTATGGTGAGTACAACCTTGCACTGATGAACCTTGTTGAAGAGCTTGGCTACACAGGCTTTGGTCAACACTCGGGTGGGGTTGGTCCCTTAAACGACAGGCGGGCGCTGCCCCGCTTCCCCGTGGCCGAGGCGTACGCAGACATGAAATCATTCCGGACAAAGGCCCTTTCCCTTGCCATGCCAGTGGTCGAGCAGCAACCGGTTGATCCGTTGACCACTGATAAAAAGCCGCAACTGACAGTCACGCTTGCGGCAGGCAGTGCCAATCTTGATCAGCTGGCATGTTACATCGGCGACAGGAGGATGGAGATCCAATGGCTGGAGCCGGGAAAACGTTTTATGATCCAAACGGAAAAAGACCTGCCTCTGGGCCGCTCACGGTATAACTGCACCGCTCCGGACAATGACAGCGGCCGATATTTCTGGTATAGTCACCCCTGGCTTCGGGTACGAATACAGGAGTAATATAATGAGAATTCTTTCACCCTAAAGGAAAAAAGTAATGAAAATTTATAAAACCATCATTCAACAGTACGCTATCCCTTTTTCACCCCTTGCAGCCAGTCTCTCAGTTATGCTTTGCTGTTTTGTATGGTTAAGTTCACCGGGGCTTGCCACTGCTAAAAGCAATACGTATGAAATTGTGGTCCATGGCGGCCGGGTTGAAAAAACAATTAAATACTTCAAAAGCAAAAATTTCTGGGGTGAAAGTACGCATGACAAAGATCTTGATGTTCCACGAATAATATTGGCAGTAACCAGTAATCGCTGGGAAAAAGAGTCGCAAAAGGTAGAGGTAAAGGTCAAAAAAGAGCTTTTTTATCGTGCTATTGTTCCCATGGTTCTTTTTGCCAACGAACTGATCCTTAAAGAAAGGCAAGCGCTCGAGGAGTTCAACGAAAACCTGCATAAGGGGAAGACGCTCAGCGCGAAGGAAATGTCCCGTCTGCAATCCATTGCCAAGAAATACGGTTTGAAGGAGGTGGACGATTCCAAGAAACAGGTAGCTCAACTGCTCGAACGGGTGGATATTATCCCGCCTTCACTGGCTTTGGGGCAGACCGCCTATGAGAGCGGTTACGGCACCTCCCGTTTCGCGGTTGAAGGCAACGCCCTGTTCGGTCAATGGACCTACAGCGGCGATGGCATGAAACCCAAACAACACCGCGAGAGCAAGGGGAATTACGGAGTAGCTGCCTACAAATGGCCCTTTGACTCGGTCAGAAGCTATATGCACAATCTAAACACCCATAATGCCTACCAGGGGCTCCGGGACAAAAGAGCAGCGTTGAGAAAGAAGGGTAAGGAAGTTACCGGCCTGGCCCTGGCGGACACCCTGACCAGCTATTCGGAAAAGGGCGCGGAATATGTCAAAACGTTGAAATCGATTATTTCTGTTAATGGTCTTGAGGTTGCCGACAATGCCTATCTCCGGGATGAACCTATGACCCTGGTTGTCGGTGTGGACGATGTGAAGAAAGTAGGGGAGGCTGAGTCTAAGATCGAGCAGCTGCGGGCTTCCGGTGAACTGGACCGAATCATCAAAAGTATGCGTCTGGATGGGGAGGAGTAAGGAATATATTTTATGAAGACTTATCGTTTTTCTATTATGTTGATTACGGTTATGCTGGCATTGGCCTTTTCGAATCCGGCACAGGCCGACAAGTTCACCGACACCATCGAGACTTACAAGAAGTCCGGAGCGGTCCAGCCCTTTTTTAAAGGCGCATATGGCTATGCGGTTTTCCCGACTATCGGCAAGGCTGGCATCGGCATCGGGGGCGCATACGGCAAGGGTCAGGTGTACCAGGGCGGCAAGGTCACCGGCGGGACCTCTCTGATAAAAGCGACCATTGGTTTTCAGCTGGGCGGCCAGGCTTTCAGCGAGATAATATTTTTTGAAGACAAACGTGCCTATGGCGAATTTACCAGTGGATCTTTCGAGTTTGATGCGGCGGCCTCCGCTGTGGCGATCACGGCAGGTGTTCAGGCCAAGGCCGGCAC
>JABZFO010000025.1 GCA_014237405.1 Desulfosarcina sp.
ATGTGGTTGGCCGCTATCAAAACGGATTTATAGCCGGTGACCGTGCTCATGGAAGATAAAGCATCCATTCTCTGGGCGCGTGAGATTCGCGGTATTCCGTCCATGGTCAAGGCGGTTATGTTCTTGTCCCGGAGCCTTTTAACCATGTCATGACTTTCGGGAGCAGCCGGGTGCAGGAAGGTAATTAATGTACTGCCGTCGCGAAGCATATTGACTTCGTGTTTTTCAACCGTTTCATTGTAGACCGGTTGTTTGACTTTCAGGATAATGTCCGACTCCGCAAAGAGTGTTTCCACATCATAGATCACGGTTGCTCCAGCGTCTTCATATTCTTGGTCACTTTTTCCGATACCCTCGCCGGCCGTTGATTCGACCGCTACGGAAAACCCCATATTGGTGTATTTTGTTACCGTCTCCGGCGTAGCCGCTACTCTCTTTTCTTCAGGTAAGATTTCTTTGGGTATTCCAATTCGCATGCTCTTCTCCTTAATAAATAGCTGCTGTTGTCCGATTTTCGATATAATTTTGGCTGAATTAATTCTGCACAGCCCTTGGCGGGCCAATTTCAGAATCAAGTTTCTTTATTGCATTGTCCAAAAATGGGGGTTGTGGTGATTCGCTTAGTTTTTCGATTACCTTTCGAATCTCCAGCATAAATTCTTGAGGTAAACTGCTTTGGCTGTTTTTCAACAATTCAATTAAAGCATTGCTCGCAAGAACTCTTGCTTCGTAGTATATGTTGTCATCTGAGAGAATAGTGAGTACCTGACCAGCCAGTCCATCGGATGGTGACGGAATCTCTCCGATCCGTTTCAACACCTCCTCGCGAAGGCGCCAGTTACCTTTGTAGCGTAGTATCCGAATCAGACCGCGCTGACATTCTGCCAATTTGCCGCTGCTCGCCAGTTCATCGAGAAGTTCGAGAACTGGCCCCCAATCACGAAGGTTTCCAAAGGGGTCATCTGTCATTAAGGTTCTCCTTTCCTGTGTGTATATATTTCTGCAGATCTCCATCGATAAGGGCTGATAGGGTCCGAGAGTTCAATCCTGGAGGCTTTGTTTCTGACCAGTTCCACAGGCAATGACTCCGAGCGTGTTTTTTTTCAATTAACCAGCGTATAGAAATATTGTGCTATGCACTATTCTTTGGTGTTAGATTACAGCAAAGGGGATGCCAAATCGGATGGGGGAATATAACAACTTGATATGATAGACAAATTAAATTAAGAAAAGGGTGCCGCAAAAACAACAATGGGAAGAAAACGCCCGTACCGAGCAACAAAAAGCGGTATAACAGAGTGAAATTATAACAAATTACTGAACGGGCGATTTTGCCCTATATGGGCGTTATTGGCACTCAAGGCGGGGCATCTTTCGGAAAAGTGCTCTCCGGGATATGCCCAGCAGATCGGCAGCCCGGGTTCGGTTACCGCTTGCCTGGCGTAGAGCTTTTGAGATTAGGGATTTTTCCAATTGTTGGACGGCACCGCGAAGATTCAATTCAGTTTCGATCGGTGCCATTCTGACTTCTGGATCGGGTGAAAGAAATTCGAGATGGCCAAGGGTTATATATCGCTGCAAGACATTGCGTAACTCACGGACGTTGCCGGGCCAATCGTACTCTATGAGAATATCCATTATGTGGCCGGGGACTCTTGCTGTGCCGGAAGGAGTTTCCATTTTGCGTAAAAAGTGTTCCACCAGCAGTGGGATATCCTGCTTGCGGTTGCGAAGTGGCGGCAATTGAATTTGTATCACCTGGATGCGATAGAAAAAATCATTGCGCATTTGTCCACTGTTGACTTTAGCACTTAAAGCAGTATTCGATGCCGATATAATACGGAAATCGGCCGAGATGTTCTCCGTGCTGCCTACTGGTCGGTATTCCCCCCCTTCGATAGCCCTTAACAACTTCGCTTGCATATTGACTGTTAGCTCGCTGACTTCATCAAGAAACAAGGTCCCGCCATCGGCCATATCCAAATAGCCCGGGGAATCAGCATGGGCGCTGGAAAATGCGCCTTTACGGTGGCCGAAAAATTCCCGTTCAAATAGGGACTTTTGGATTGCACTACAATTAATCGCAACAAATCGTTCGTTTTTTCTGGAGCTATGGTCATGTATAGCGTGGGCGACCAATTCTTTACCGGAGCCGGATTCTCCAAATATGGCAACACTTGCATCCGTAGCAGCCGCCTTCAGAATAAGTTCGTAAACCTCTTGTATGACCGGCGAACGGCCTATAATATCTCCAAACCGATACCGTTCTTTCAATGAAGATCGCAGTACTCGGTTTTCGTGGTTTAACAAGTCTGCCGTGCGTTGCGCAGCCATTTGCTGTTCTTTGATTTCGGTAACATCCTTGAATGTTGACAGCAGTGCCGCTCGGCCCTTGAAAGTAATCGGACTGTGACAAACCTGTATCCAAAATGTCTTTTCCGATCGTGTAAGACGGTGAATTTCCTCAACCTTTGCCGCGATGATACCGTCTTCTGGCCTTGACCCATAGAGTCGAGCGATCTCATCAGCGTTACCCGCAGGAGGATTATGCACCAACCCATCGACCATCTCTTTTGCCGAAGGGACATTGAACATTTTGCAAAATTCTGGATTGACATAACAAAAGCGAGCACTCTGTACCAGTGCTACACCTTCTGCGACCTGTTCAGTGAGAACACGATAGCGTTCTTCGCTTTCCATAAGTGCTTCTTCGGAACGCTTTAGCCACAGAATTTTGCTCAAACGCTCCCCGATTGCCCTTAGCAGGCGGTCTTCCTCTTCAAGAAACGGTCCACTATCTACCTCCGGAGGGGGTTGGATATAATAAATATCCACTTCGCCTACAAATTTGCCGTTCAATACGATTTTGGTGTTCTGGTGCCAACGTGTTGGCTTAAAATTCTTTGAGGTGTACTCCTGACCGTCAAGGCTTATGCGTGCGCAGGCGTTTTCAGAATACTGCCAAGCTGCTGGAATCAGTTCAACCGCGCGTTGCATGATCCATGACAAAGAAACATCTTGGTTTTCAAAAAGGTTGGAAATGCCGTATAGGCAATTAAGCTCCTTGACTCGTTCGGCAAGGGCGTTCGGTGCGGCAGAGACCGACAATGGTTTGCAAGACCCTTTATTCGGCAGCCTTTCCTGCTGCTTAACGCTTAAACTTGAAATATTTTTGGTGGGTTTAGATTTCATTTTTCCTCACATAACGAGGTAATCAGAGGGTAGCGTTTTTGACCCGAAACACTCTTTCCGTGACCCTTATTCCGGTTACCTTTTTGATCTTACGTTCCGCAACCATCTGTCAAAATCGCTTGATTCCATCTTTTCTATAGATCGTTTCCAGCGTGTCAAACCGTATTCTTTGAAATCGTAATCGATCTCCGAAATATCCGCCTGAATCGCCGACCACAGCGACCAACCGACATCACCCAGGATGCCATGCAAATGGATCCGAGCTATTATCGTCTCACTTACCAGACCGTAGTACCCTCTTGCCAGTTCTCTAATTTGTGTGTCATCGTACCCTGCCTCCACGCTGATACTGCCCAAATCAAAGCAGGGGTCATTGTTGCCACTGTAGTCAAAGTCAAGTAGAAAAACTCGATTACCATCATCCATTAAATTCTCTGGCCATAGGTCATTGTGACAGGGCACAAGCTTCTCCCGGTATGGAGCCAAAGCCTCTCCCATCTCCCAAATCTGCTCTCTGTAGTCCGCATACCCCACAGGAAGTACAAGCTCCCGGTCCTTGATAGTCTCCATATAAAACTCGATCAAGCAAAACATATCAAAGTCTTGCCAAAAACTAGCGCCACTATGCAACACCTTCACCGTATGAACAAGACGATGCTGAACAGCAAGGCACTGCAGCGACTCGACTGAGCAAAGTGCATGCGGGAGAAACTCCAGTACAAGCACCCTCTGAAGTGGGAAGCGCCGCACAACCTTTGGCGATATACCAGCCTCACCACATATCTTGGCGTTGTAGAATTTATTGTACCAATCTATGCCCAACAACCGCGAGTTGCGACCAGGAATCGAAACGAAAAACAAAGACCCATTCACAATAATTATAAAATTGCTGTTAGTAATCCCACCGGAAAGGGGCTCAATGGAGATCTTTTTCCCATGCCATTCAGACACAATTTCAACGACTTCATTAATTGTTATCGTCATTTTATTAAGGTATCACATCTTTTGAAATTTCAATGAGCACTTTCGGGACGCACATTAACTAAATAATCCACACCGCCAGCTGGTCGGCTATCTTCAGTACCTTGTCGCTGATCCGGCCGATAAAGTACTCATCGATAAAAGTGATCAGCCCCCGGCGGCCCAGGACGACGCCACCGAAATGGTTCTCCATGGCTTCCTGGACAATGTGGGGGGCGCGGTCCCTGTCCACGGCGTGAATCTTGATGGAGATCCGATCAGGTGGCATTCCCTCTGCCAGCAGCCTGCTTCGGGCCTCCACCAGATGCGGGCCGATCCGGTGCTTCCCGGTTTCTATAGGAGCTTCGGCATTTTCAGGAATGAAGAACTCCTCGTCCCCGACCCAGAACTTACCCTCGTGGCTGATCATACTGTAAAGCTGCAGGTGGTGACCCGAGTTTCCAACCAGGGCACCGACACACACCACCCCCTTCATGGCCCCGTGGGTGCCGTCGAAGGCCACCAGCAGGTTCTTCGCATCGGGGTTGCCGCCCACCACCACCACCGGGATGTGCTTGATCTTGGCCACCAGCTTCATGGCCGCACTTTTGATCAGCCAGTCTTTGAACCGGCTCCACCCCGTGCGCCCCACGACGATGGCCTGGTACCCGTCGTAGGACTCCTTGATGATATCCTGGGTGATCCCCAGTTTTTTGGCCGGGGTCTTGACGGTGATGGCTGATTCGGGGAAGCCCTTTTGCTTAAAGTAGACCACTGCACTGTCCATGGTCTGATAAATGTCCATCTTTTGTTCGGTGGCCCATCGCTTCAGGCCGGTGACCTGGCGCTTGTAATGGGGGTATGCGCCCAGATCGGAAAAGAGCTCGAACAGTTGGACCTGAACATGAAAGAGTACGATGTGGGTGCGGTCCGGCGGAAAAACACCGGCGGCATAACGGATGGCCCGCAGCGACTGCTCGCTGCCGTCCACAGCCACGAGAACTTTATGGGGGGGAGCGCATTCCTGCACGCGAAACCTCCTGGATTAATTTTTCGAGATTGTTGGGGAAATAAGACATTTGCCCATCGGCGATGAAAATACTATCGCTTCAACGGTCACCCGTCAACATCGGAAACAGTCTGCGCGAACCCTGAGGTCAAATGATCAATGAAAAATGTCAAAGCACGGATTTAAACCGAAACTGGAAGGCAGATTGACTAAAGTCAAAGGAAATCGTTGCGCGACCCGATATAAAAGATCCCATCCTTCATTTGGCATTCGGATGTCGGGGCTATTTGGGTCTTGACATTTCAACGGGAAGAAATCATATATCCTAAAAAGTGCAGGAACGGTTTATTTATGGAAAGATTTCCGCTGCGGAGATCTTTTTGTGTTTCAGGGGCTTCGAAATGATGGTTACAAAAAAATGAAATTCATGTTGCCGCCATGGGGCTGAAGCTGGAAGGATACGCGGGCAGCGGCACATTCGCCCACGGTGTTCACCCGCCGGACAACAAGGCGCTGTCCAAGGATGCTGCCATCCGGGTGCTGCCAACGCCGGAAATAGTGGTGCTGTCCCTTCATCAGAATATTGGCGGCCCGTGTGACCCCATGGTCAAACCCCGCCAGACAGTACAGTGGGGTGAGCTGATCGGCAAGGGCAGTACCTTTGTCTCCACCACCTTGCATGCGTCGGTGCCCGGCATTGTCCAGCGACCGGTGAGAGTGACGCTGGCCAATGGCCGGCACATGGATACCCTGCCCATCAAAACCGAAGGGGAACTGCCGTTGGGCCAGGACCTGTGGGATGAGATCTTCGGCGGGGACTGGCCCACCACCGGCCTGAACGCCTATGAACCGGCCCAGATCAGCCGTGATATCAACGATGCCGGACTGGTGGGGCTGGGCGGGGCTGCCTTTCCCACCCACGTGAAGATCACGCCCGGCGACAAGAAGCCGATCCACACCTTGATAGTCAACGGCTGCGAATGCGAGCCCTATCTCACATCCGACTACCGGCTCATGGTAGAGGCGCCGGCTCCCATTATTACCGGCGCCCTGCTGGCGGGCCGTAGTGTGGGGGCCAAGCGGATCGTCATCGGTGTCGAGGACAACAAGATGCCGGCTATCGCGGCGTTGAAAAAGGCCACGGACGGTACGGGCATACAAATTGCCGTGGTCAAAACCAAGTATCCCCAAGGCAGTGAAAAGCATCTGATTCAGGCCGTGATCAAGCGCCAGGTGCCCTTGGGCGGGCTGCCCTCGGATGTGGGGGTGGCCATGAGCAATGTGGGGACCATGGCTGCCGTTGCCCGGGCCGTGATTCATAAAAAACCCCTGACTCACCGGGTGATCAGCATTACCGGCGGCGGCATCGTCAACCCGTCCAACGTGCTGGCGCCCATCGGTGTTTCATTCGGTGCGCTCATCGATTTTTGCGGCGGTCTGGCGCCCGACGCAGCCCGCATGGTTGCCGGCGGCCCCATGATGGGATTTGCCTTTACCAATCCCAACACCCCGGTCACCAAAGGCACCGGTGGGCTTACCGTGATGACCCGGGACGAAGTGAAGGCCGGCGAGGAGACCGCCTGTGTCCGCTGTGGGAAATGCGTGGATGTGTGCCCCATGAACCTGGTCCCCACCAAAATTGCCATGGCATCAAGGCATCAGGACATCGCCCTGTCCCGGCGATACAACATTATGGCCTGTTTCGAGTGCGGCTCCTGTGCATACACGTGCCCGGCCCACATCCCCCTGGTCCAGCTGATCCGGTCCGGAAAAGCCCGGGTGGCGGCAACAGACCGGGGCTGACGCGGGGCCATGGAGAACAAAGCAAACATGCAGGAAATTGAAGTGAAGCCTGTTGACGAAACCGAACCGACGTTGCCGGTGATTCACGTATCGCCGTCTCCCCATCTGGTTCAAACGGCGTCCAACACCCGGCGGTTGATGGTGGATGTACTAATCGCCCTGGTGCCGGTGGTGGCCATGTCCCTGTTTGTCTTCCGCGGATACGCCTTGTTCCAGCTGGCCGTCTGCCTGGGCGGGTGCCTGCTGGCGGAACTGCTCTTCGTAAAGATGCGCGGGCGGCAGTCGACCCTGAAAGACTGCTCGGCCATCGTTACCGGCATCATCCTGGCCATGTCCCATGAATTTGTTCAATCCGGCCATGGTGGGTCGCGCATTCGTCATGATTTCCTTTGCCGGCGCGCTGGCCGCATCGGGATTCGAAGACGTGCGCAGCGCCGTGGACGCCGTTTCCCAGGCTACCCCCATGAACGCCTATAAGATGAACGGTGTGGTGACACCGCTGGTCCACCTCTTCTGGGGAACCACCAACGGCAGCCTGGGTGAGACCAGCGCCCTGGCCTGCCTGCTGGGGGGGCTTTATCTGATTATCCGGCGTGCCGCCTCATGGGAGATCCCGGCAGGGCTGCTTCTGTCGGTCCTGGTCATCGGCGGCATGGCCGATCTTGCCGGTCCCGCGGACGGGTGGACGGTGCTGCACCATATCCTGGGAGGGTCATTGCTTTTCGGGGCCTTTTTTATCGCCACGGACCCGGTCACCAGCCCCTTGACACCCAAAGGCAAGTTTATTTTCGGCCTGGGCACCGGCACTCTGATTATGGTGCTGCGGCTGCTCTCCGGTTACCCGGAAGGGGTGATGTTCGCGGTGCTGTTGATGAATGCGCTGACCCCGTTGATCAACCGGTGGACCATACCCACTCCTTTTGGTGGACAATAACGATGACGATGGATGCTGAAAACAAGAAACCCGGCGGACTGAGAAAAAGCAGTCTCGTGCAGGCCTGGCTGGTGCTGGTGCTGGCGGTGGGATTCGGCGTTTCCCTGGCCGGCGTGCAGCTGGCGTTGGGGCCGGTAATCGAGAGTAACAAAATCAATGAAACCCTGGAGAAAGTGAAAAAGTCGGATCGGGCCAAATTCTACAGCGTATACGAGGCGCGGTACCAGGATGGCCTGAAAGGGTGGGTGGTGAAAACCAAGGGCCAGGGCTACGCGGACACCATCGAACTGCTCCTGGGGCTTTCCCCGGATCTTCGCACCATCACCGGCCTGTTTGTTCTGGATCAGAAGGAGACCCCCGGCCTGGGCAACAAGATCATTACCGATGCTTGGCGGGGCCAGTTCATCGATGCCCCGGCGGACAAGCCCCTGATAGTGGTGAAAACCGGCGCTTCCCGGCCCGGTGAAATCGATGCGGTGACCGGCGCCACCATCTCATCCAGAAGTGTGACCGCCATGATCAACACGGCCATCGGCGACCTGCGAAAACCGCTCACCGCCGGTCCGTCTGCTGCCGGGAAAGGAGGCAAGAACAATGGCTGACCAGCCCACCGCCGCCGAGCGGTTCATCCAGGGCATCCTGCCGGAAAATCCGGTCTATCGCCAACTGCTGGGGCTGTGTCCCACCCTGGCGGTAACCAACAGCCTCATGGCTGCCGTCACCATGGCCGGTGCCGTGGGTTTCGTGCTGCTTTGTGCCAACGTGATTATCAGCCTGATCCGCAACCTGCTCAAACCGCACCTGCGCATCGTGGTCTTTACCCTGACCATCGCTACCTTCGTCACCATTGCGGACCGGCTTATCGCGGCCTACCTCTACCAGATGAGCAAGACACTGGGGCCCTACATTCCCCTGATCATCGTCAACTGCATCATCATCTGCCGATGTGAGGTGTGTGCTTCCAAGCACGGACTGCGGGTCATGCCGGCAGTCTGGCCGGACTGGGTGATCATGGTGCTTCCTCCCGGCGCCTTTCTCACCTTTGGTCTGCTGTTGGGAACCGTCAACTGGATTGTCGCCCGCAGGGGCGGTAAAAAGATAGCTTAGGGAGAGTCCATCCAGAAATGACATCTTGCGGCCCAGCTCTGTGTTCTCGCGTTTTCGAAATCCTCGACGTAGCGCTGCTACGCCTGCGGTTTCAAAAATGCTGCGGCCTTAATCTGAACCACAATCTACCCTTTCTGGACGGACACTATAGGGAAACGATCCCATGAATTATCTCATCGATATATTGCTCATCGCCCTGGGCGCGGCCCTGATCAACAACTTCGTCCTGTACTATTTCGTGGGTATCTGCCCCTTTATCGGTGTTTCCCGGCACGTGGGAATGGCTGTGGGCATGGGGTGCGCGGTGACCTTTGTCATCACCATTGCCGCCTTCATCGCATGGACCATCACCACCTTCGTGCTCATGCCCGGCGCCCCGCTCACCCGACTGGCGGCGAGCCTTTTCATGCCGTCCGAGGCGGCGGCCCGGGTGGACCTGACCATCTTGAGCTATATCGTCTATATCTTTGCCATCAGCTCGTCGGTGCAGTTTGTGGAGATGTACGTGCGCCGGTTTTTCCCCATGCTTTACAAGGCCTTCGGTGTGTTTTTGCCGTTGATCCTGGGCCGGGCCCTGACCCTGGCCTTTTTCGGCGGGGTGGGTTTTACCATTGCCATCGTCATCATGGCCGGCATCCGGGAGGAACTGGAGTTATGCGATGTACCCAAACCGTTCCGGGGCGCCGCCATCACCCTGGTGGTGGGAGGGATCCTGGCCATGGCGTTCATGGGTTTCACCGGGGTGGATTCGGGTCTCCGGGAAGCCATGACCGCAAAACCGGCGGTGACGGAAACATCAACATCCGTGCCTGCTCCGGCACCACCGGAAGAGAAGACCCTTTCACAGGCTTTCGACTTTCGCCGAGCCTCAACACCGATTGAAGGTCCTGCCAATATACTACGAGGGGAATCATGCCCTGGGTAATTATCGGACTGGCCGCCACCACCATGCTCGCCATGGCGCTGGTGCTGTCCTTCGTATTGGGGTGGGCCAATCGGGCCTTTCATGTGGAAGTGGATCCGCGGGTGGATGCAGCCATCGATGTACTGCCCGGAGCCAACTGTGGAGGCTGCGGATATGTGGGCTGCGGCGAGTACGCCGAAGCCATGGTGATGGATGAGGCACCGGTGAACCTGTGCACCGTGGGCGGTAAAAGCTGTACGGAAGCACTGGCAGCGGTCATGGGAGTAGAGGCCACCGTCAGCTATCCCTGGCGTCCGGTGGTCCACTGCGGCGCCTGCACCAGCGACCGGCTGGGTCGAAGCCCCTACATAGGAGAGCAGCGCTGCGGGCCGGCCAACCTGGTAACCGATGTTCAGGGGTGCACCTACGGCTGCCTTGGGTTTGGTGACTGCACCCGTGCCTGCGTCTTTGACGCCATTCACATCGAAGACGGACTGGCCCGGGTGGATTATTCGACGTGCGTGGGCTGCGGCGCCTGTGCCAAGGTTTGCCCCCGTAACATCATCACCATGGCACCCTTCAAGAGCGACCGGATGCTGGTGGTGGAGTGCTCCAACCTGGATGCCGGAAAGGACGTCAAGGCGGTGTGCAAGGTGGGCTGTTTGGGGTGCCGGGCCTGTGAACGGACGTCGGGCATGTTCACCGTCCAGAACAACCTGTCAACCATCGACTACGACAGCTACACTCATGAAAATCTGGAGTCCGGACTGTTGGCAGCCAAGAAATGTCCCAGAAACCGGCTGGTCTTCGTCGGCATTCCGTCCGACAAAGACATCCTCGCCGTCGCCGGGGAAGAACTGCCCGATGTGATCGAACCGGATTTCAAGACCAGTGTGGATGATACGGAGTGGAGAGGGTAAATATATAAAAAGCCCCTTGTCGGAAACGGCAAGGGGCTTTTGCTGATCTTTATTTTTGAAGTTTCGGCCGCCCCCCCCGTGGCACGGGCGGACGATCACTATCAGGAGTTGAGGATCTTCTTGGCGCTCTCATCGTTGGCGTCGCACATGTGGAGAATGCCCGTTTCCCGGGCAGTTTCGCGATTGCCGGCAACGACCAGGGTGTAAAAGGCGATGGCGCCATAGGGCATCTTTTTCATCTCATCTTTTCCCACAATTTTTTCCACATCGAAGTAGCAGGCGAAAATCTCCTTGGCGGATGATCCCACCTGAAGAACCGATCTGGGTAGTTCGTTCCAGTGCCCGTTGACCGCTGCCCGTTTTTCTTCAAACAGCGCCCCTTCAATGTTCGAGCCCACGAAGCCGGGGATCATGATGCCCCGTCCCATACAGATCAGTTTCGTGAAGGGAGCGCCCAGGGCCAGTCCCTTGAAGATGCTGTCTTCGAGGGCGAACCCGCCGGCAAATGACATGTCCACCACCTTCAACCCCTTGGCTGCCAGGATGCTGGCGTATTCGCAAGCCTTGGAATGCAGGTGGATGGAGGGGACGCCCCAGCTTTGCATCATGTTCCAGGGGCTCATGCCTGTGCCGCCGCCCGAGCCGTCCATGGTCAGCAGATCCAGGCCGGCGTCGGTGGCGAACTTGATGGCCATGGCCAGCTCTTCCATGCCGTAGGAGCCGGTCTTCAGGGTGACGCGGGTGAATCCAAGGCTGCGGAGATACTCCACGGTGTTCATGAAATCATCCCTGACCTTGTTCACGGACCCCAGGTTGGTGGCGCCCAGGCGGCTGTGGCGGGCAAAGGATTTGATGGAGCCGTTTTCAAATGCCTCCTGCACCTCGGGAATGGTGGGGTCCGGGTCCACCACGTACCCTCTTTTCTTGAGGAACACGGCATAATCGAGGCTGGTGACCTGGATTTCACCGCCGATATCCTTGGCGCCCTGGCCCCATTTCAGTTCGATGATGCACTTGTCGCCATACTTGTCCGCTACGAATTCAGCAACGCCGTTTCGCGTGTCCTCCACGTTGAGCTGAACAATGATGGCGCCATAGCCGTTATAATACCTGAAGTAGCTGTCGATGCGCCGCTCCAGTTCCGGTGCTTTTTTAATCTTGCCTTTTCGATCCGGACCCCTGGCGATTTCCGATTCACGGTCCACGCCCACCACATTTTCTCCGATGACCACGGGGATGCCCACCAGGGCACCGCCAATGGCAAAAGAGTCCCAGTATTTCTGGGCCACGAAGGTGGAGCCCAGGGCGCCGGTCATAAGTGGGATGCGGGCCTTGGTTTTTACTTTGTTGCCGAACTCGGTTTCCAGCGTGACGTTGGGAAAGATGCAGTCATCGGCGCTGTTGGTCAGTCCGCCGGCGAGTCCCTGGGCGCCATAGGCATACCCTTGAATGCGAAGGGAATTATAGGAAACGCCCATATGGGTGGTGTTATCGGCGCCGGCGGTCACGATGCCGTAGCTGCGGGGGTAGAGCAGCTTGCGCCCCACCAGGCTGGAGAGCCAGGTCTCACACTTTCCCGTACAGTCCGCCCGGCACTTTGCTGCTGCAGTTGATCGTTAAGAAACTTGAATCGAAAACGTGGCTTACACAACACAAAACGGCGTCTGTACGGATGGGGATTGCCCAACCGGTGCCAGACGCCGTTGTCTTTTGGGGTTTCAGCCGAATCTCACGCCATTGTGAGGGGCGGCTGGATTGATGCTTTTTATAATATGGGGTGGCGAAAAAGCAGGACCCAATTGCAGGCAGAAAAGTTAGTCGTGCTATATACAAATGTCAAGTGAAATATGAAAGAAGTTAAAATGAAAATAGGGGTGAGATGCCTTTTCAGTCGATGTCAGCGGTCCATGGCGATATCAAGGCCTCCTCCCCTTTCATTTTCCGGCGATGCATGAGAATTTCCTTGGCCCGTTCCACCATCTTACGGGTCTCCAGCTCTTCCTGGATCACCTTGGTTTTGACCATCAGTTCCGTGTTGAGAATGGCTAGTGCAGCCTGGTTGGCCACTGCCGTCAACAGGTTGATTTCGGTGTTTAAAAAGGCGTGGGGCTCGGCCGTGAAGCAGTTGAGCACCCCGATAATCTTCTCATCTTTAAGTTTCAGCGGAACGCTGATCATGGAGACCAGGCCCAGCTTTCGGGCCATCTCTTTTTCTTTGAACCGGGGGTTGCGAAGCACGTCGTTAATGGCAATCGGGCGCTTGTTGGTTACCACATACCCGACGACCCCTTCGTCGAGATTCAGGGAGCGGTCCTTGACGTATTCCGGGTCGAAGGACTGGGTGGCCTTCAACCGGATTTTCGGCGGCTTTTCATTTTCGTCGATGAGCCAGAGGGAACAAATTTCAACACCGGTGACTTTGGCGGTGACCATGACAACGAGTTTGAGCAGATCTTCCAGGAACAGATCCGACGTGATGGCCTGGCTGATGTCCGTCAGTGCCTTGATGTAGCCGTCGTAGGTGGTCTGGTCGATCTTATCCATGGGTAAATGGTTACATGGTCAGAACTAAATTTTCAATGGTTTGTTTCAGACCATACGCCATAAACATTACTGAAACTGAAACGATCAGCGGGGGCCTAAGTCTCCGAAACGATACTGCACCAGGGTGCAGGCGGCAATCGTGGCGGTCTCCGCCCGCAGGATGCGGGGGCCTATTCCAGCGGTGAAAAATCCCTGATCCTGCGCGCGCTTTACTTCCGCTGGGTCGAACCCGCCTTCCGGGCCCACCACGAGCATGATGTTTTTCGGCTTTTGTGGCCCTGTTTCGGGGGTTACGAATGCACGGGGAGCGCCTTCCCAGAAGAGAATGTTCAGGTCGGATTCGGCGGACGCAGTCAGCACGTCGCTAAAATCGTCCGCCGGCGTAATTTGGGGAACGCGGCCGCGCCGGCACTGCTTGACGGCCTCCATGGCAATCTTCTTCCATCTGTCCAGACGCGCTCCCAATCCCTTTTTGCCTGGAACAGGTATCGACCGCGCCGCATAAAAGGGTATCCAGCGGGCGATGCCCAGTTCCGTCAACTGGCGGATGAGTTGGTCCATCTTCCGATCCTTGAGCATGCCCTGGGCCAGGGTGATGGGAACAGACGATTCAGAGAGCAGGGGAAATGACTCTTCGATTGTCAACTGAACCGCTTTGGGGGAAACCGAAACGATCTGCGCCAGATAACCGTTCCCGCTGCCGTCGAAAAGCTCCACGGCATCACCGGCCGCAAGGCGAAGCACCCGGCAGATGTGACCGGCATCAGAGCCAGTGATCTCCGGCTGCGATCCGGTTTACCTGTCAAGACGTTTGTTGTAGATTTGCCCCACGTTCATTGCTCGCATGAGGTCTGTTTTTTCAGGGGGTGAAACCACACATGCTGATATACGCCGCTGCCGATATTCACGGCCGCCAGGATCGGATTCGTGCCATCCAAAACCGCGTTGCCGCGCACCGGCCGGACATTCTGGTGCTGGCCGGGGACCTGTCCCGAAGATGGCGGCCTGGTGACATGCTCGACCCATTGAACCGCTTCTCACTGCCGGTTTTAGTGATCCGGGGAAACAGTGACAGCCGACGGCTGGACACGCTGCTGCCCCTGTACCCCAACCTGCACGCGCTTCACCTCACCCGGCAATCCGTCAGCGGCGTTGAATTCGTGGGCATCGGCGGCACCCTGCCGCTGCCCTTTCACTCCCGATTAGGTCTCCAGGAGACTGAAGCCGTGGCAAAGGCGTCCGGCATGCTGCAGGCCCACAGCGTGCTGGTGGTCCATCCACCGCCTTACGGCGCCCGGGACCGGGTGCTGGGAAAATTTCACGCGGGAAGCCGTTCCGTGAGGCAGCTGGTGGATTGCTGTTCGCCCGCACTGGTCATTTGCGGCCACATTCACGAACAGTCCGGCGTGGAAGCCATTGGAAAGACGGTAGTGGTCAACTGTGCGATGGGGCGGTCCAGCGAAGGTGCGCTGATCCGCTATGACGGCAGATCAGCGCCGGTCTGCACCATGCTGTCCCGGGATCAATGAACCGCAGAATATCGATTGTGCGCTGTCAGGGCAGAGCAGATAGAACATTGACAACGTCCTTTCCGAATGCCTCCACCTGCCGGTTGCGGATGCCCTCTACGGTACCCAACTCCCGGGTATTCGAGGGGTTCTTGACGGCGATGGCAGTCATCAGCACCTTGTTGAACAGCAGTGCCGGATCCAGGTCCAGGCGGTCGGCCAGGTCATCCCGCCAGGCCTTGATGGCCTTGATCCGTTCCGGCACCCTGGGCGCCACCGATGGCCGCTGCTTGCGCGGGTAGACGGGGAGATCTTTGGTGGCAAGGGATTTGGCTTTCTTTACGATCCGGGCAAGGGGCTTGCCGTAAATGCGGATCTGCTTGGCGCTCAGGCACCGGTGCGTTTCCATGGCCTGGGGGGTGTCGGCCAGCTCCGTGGCGATTTTCAGCCCTTCCAGCGCCGCCAGGTTGCGCCGCGGCATCCGGCCGGCGCCGCGAAACCTGAGAAACAGGGGTTCACTGTCGTTTTCCGCCGGGCGGACCTCGGACAGCAAGGCGCACTCCTCTTTAACCCAGCCCAGCCGTCCCTTTTCCTTCAGGGCATCCATGAGCAGCCGGGCCAATGGGATCAGGTGGAAGACGTCGGATGCGGCGTATTCGATCATGCCGTCGGGCAGGGGGCGCTGGGACCAGTCTTTTTTCTGGTAGCGCTTGTCCAGTTTGATGCCGAACCGGTGGCTGACCACCGCCTCCAGGCTGGTCTCCCGTTCGCCGAGGAACATGCTGGCCAGCTGGGTGTCGAACAGGTTGTTGATCTCGATTCCAAAATCCCGGTACAGGGAACGCACATCATAGTCCGCCCCGTGAAACACCTTGCAGATGGTGCTGTCTTTAAATAGGGGCGCCAGGGGGGAAAGGTCGGTGGCTTTCAATGGGTCGATCACCACATTCTCCCCGTTGCCAGCCATCTGCACCAGGCATACCTTTTCCTGGTAGTGAAACATGGAGTCCCCCTCCAGATCCACGGCGAGGATTTTCTCCTTGTCAATCCGGTTGACAAATTGTTCCAGTTCGGTCGATGTTTCGATGAGGCGGTACGGATGATCGGTGGTAGCGTTCATATTTTTTTCTTGACCCGGCTGGGTATTTTCCCTATTTTCCATAAGTTATTTATCTATTAGGCCCTTGGTGAACAGTCGGATACCTTTTCCTGGTGCAATGTACAACCTTTTTGTGGAAGGCAGCACTAAGATGATACATATCACGCTTCCCGATGGAAGTCGAAAACCCTTTGACGATTATCCCACCGGACTGGCAGTGGCCAAAAGCATTTCCGAGGGGCTGGCCCGCGATTGCGTAGCCATGGAAATAGACGGCAATCTGGTGGACCTGAACCGGACCATCGAAAAGGATGCCGCCGTTCGGCTGATCACCACCCGGGATCCCGAAGCCCTCGATATCATGCGCCACAGCGCCGCCCACGTCATGGCCCAGGCGGTGTTGAACCTTAATCCGGATGCCAAGCTCACCATCGGTCCGGTGGTGGAGGACGGGTTCTACTACGACATCGACATGCCACCTTTGTCCGAGGAGGCCTTTCCCGAAATCGAAGCGGAGATGAAGCGTATCGTCAAGGCAAAGATGCCCATCGAACGCAGGGAGGTATCCAAATCCGAGGCCCTGGCTTTTTACAAGGATGAGCCCTACAAGACCGAGATGATCTCCGACCTGGCCGATGGCACCATCTCCTTTTACAAACAGGGGGATTTTACAGACCTGTGCCGGGGGCCGCACGTGCCCCACACCGGTTTTGTGCGCTCCTTTAAACTGATGCGGGTCTCCGGCGCCTACTGGCGGGCGGACCAGTCCAAGGCCCAGCTCCAGCGGATATACGGCACGGCCTTTTTCGATAAGAAGAAACTCAAAGCCTACCTGACGTTTCTGGAGGAGGCCAAAAAACGCAACCACCGTAAGATCGGTGCGGCCATGGATCTGTTCAGCTTCCATGATGACGCCCCGGGAATGCCCTTTTTCCACCCCAAGGGTATGGCAGTGTGGAACGCTCTGCTGGACTTCTGGCGCGATGCCCACCGGGAAGCCGGCTACGTGGAGACCAAGACACCCATCATTCTGCAGCGCAACCTGTGGGAGAAAAGCGGCCACTGGGAGAACTATCGGGAGAACATGTACACCACCGAAGTGGATGAGCAGACCTATGCCATCAAACCCATGAATTGCCCCGGTGGTATGCTGCTCTACAGCACCCGACCCCACTCTTACCGGGAACTGCCCATCCGCGCGGCGGAGATCGGCCTGGTGCATCGCCATGAGCTGTCCGGCGTTCTCAATGGCCTCTTCCGGGTCCGGGCCTTTCACCAGGACGATGCCCACCTTTTTATGATGCCCGACCAGATCCAGGGGGAGATTCTTGACCTGCTGCGCCTGGAAGAGCGGATCTATGGACAATTTGGCCTGGGCTTTCATCTGGAGTTGTCCACCCGGCCGGAAAAATCCATCGGCACCGACGCGCAGTGGGAGGTTGCCACCAAAGGATTGGCATCTGCACTGGATGCCTACGGCAAGGAGTACCGCATCAACGAGGGGGACGGCGCCTTCTACGGCCCCAAGATAGACCTGCACATCAAGGACGCCCTGGGGCGAACCTGGCAGTGCGGCACCATCCAGCTGGACATGAGCCTGCCCGAGCGGTTTGACCTGACCTATGTGGGCAAAGACAATGAGAAACACCGGCCCATCATGCTGCACCGGACGGTGTTCGGTTCCATCGAGCGGTTTCTGGGGATCCTCATCGAGCACTTCGAAGGCAAATTTCCCCTTTGGTTGGCACCGGTTCAGGCCGTTCTGCTGCCTATCAACGATGACCTGATCCCCTTTGCCGAGGACATGGCCAAAACCATGGCCGAGGCCGGGCTCCGCGTCGAGGTGGATGACCGGACGGAAAGCCTCAACCGCAAAATTCGCGAAGCCCAACTGGCCAAAACGCCGCTGATTCTCACTTG
Organism: Desulfosarcina sp.; assembly: GCA_014237405.1. Taxonomy (GTDB): domain Bacteria; phylum Desulfobacterota; class Desulfobacteria; order Desulfobacterales; family Desulfosarcinaceae; genus Desulfosarcina. The sequence continues at coordinate 17,901 of JABZFO010000025.1, forward strand.
CGGCGCCAAAGAAAAGGAGGCCGGCACCGTGGCTGTGCGTACTCTGGACGGCACCGTGCGGTACGGCATTCCCCTGACGCTTCCCATGAAAAAAGCGTCGAAGATTTTCATTCTTTACTGGATGCCGGTGGTGGCGCTCTGTGTGGCGATTTTTGTTCAGTCCTGCTTTGCTTCACCAGACCTGCTGCCAGCCTTCCCGCTGAAGGACAAAGTACTTCACATGGCCGCATATGGCCTACTGGCCGCTCTCTTTTACCGAGCCTGTCGGGTTACCTGGCCCGGTCGACTAACCCTGGCACAGTTGATGGCGATCAGTGTCTGTTTTGCCACTCTATACGGCGTGAGCGATGAATTCCACCAGGCGTTTGTGGCAGCGCGTCAGGCCGATGTGTATGACGTGGTCGCCGACTTTATGGGCAGCCTCCTGGGTGTCGTGGGATACCTGAAAGTGACCTCTCGGCATGGGCTGAACGGGTGGCCGAAGAAATAGCGGCGCTGACGCGAGCAGCGACAAATCAACCGTTAAGGAAAAGGCGGTTAAAGAAGAAATCAATCCGCCTAAACCGCTGTCAATTGTATATTCGTATTCCTTGATCACTAATCAAGGTTTTTACTTCTCTTTTCCTCACTTTTTTATGCAACTATAGCTTAAAGAATATATCCGGAGCAAATGTAATAATTCCTTGACAAGAGCTCATAGCATATGTACTATTTGTACAAATTGTACATCAAGGAGTTTCTTCCATGCTAAATACAGTTTCTACGGCCGAGGCCAGAAAAAAACTTGCTGAAATCGTAAACAAGGTAGCATATGGAAAAGAGCCAGTTGTTTTGACCCGCCGGGGCGAGAAAATTGCCGCCCTTATTTCTATGGAACAGCTTGAATTGCTTCAATTTATTGAAGATCACATTGATATTGAAGATGCAAGGAAAGCTCTTGAAGAGCCGGGGGAAAACATTTCGGCGCGAATTAAAAGGAAAGTAGATGATCTTGCTGAAAATTTGCCTGACCCGACTACTACCAAAATGAAAGGCAAGAATGCTTTTCATAGGATTCGTGTTGGTGATTATCGGATTGTTTATGTAATTCATGAAGATCGGCTCGTCATCCTTGTCGTTAAAGTTGGTCACCGTAAAGACGTTTATAAAAGCCTCCTCTAATTTCCTACCTTCCTCAACTCATAATTGAATTATAATCGCGGTGCTGACCGGCGCCAGGGGCCGTGCAGGCAAACGTAGTTTGATTGGGCGGTTCACGGTGTCCGGTCCAGTTCCTTGTCAGCGGACGATGTTCTACGCAGGAGTGTATACATCCCTACCGCCGCGAAAACGACTGAGCCCGCGATGCTACTGGCAAACATACCCAGATCGAACTGAATCGCTCCTTTGACTCCGCCAAACCACGCAAAGGCGGAGGCAGATGCCGATGAGACTGCGGCGATCAAAGGTGCCACAGGCTCAACGTCCATTGTTCAAGCCACGAGTAGCGGATATGACAATCTCAGCCAGACGCGCTTCCATTTCATGCATCACGGGCGTTCTGTCATTCACTATGCCGATATCGGTGTTGATCTGGAAAGCAATGGCGATCCCATGGTCTGGGTAGTAGCGCAGGCTGGAACAGTACCCCGGTATCCACCCCCCATGACCGTAGATCGGGCCATAGGCGCCTTTGCGGTAAATTCCGACTCCTGCTCCATAACGGATGTCGGGTGTATCCGGGTTGACTGGAACCGATTGCAAAAGCGCGTCCAGATAGTCGCCTTGCATCGCACGTCCCCCGAACAGTGCAGAACCCCATAGGGCAAGGTCACGTGAATTACTCACCAGACCACCGCCAGCCCATTCGAGACCAGGATGCCACACCATCGCGCCATCTGCTGTGGTTGTTTTTCGGGGAAACCCGAAAGCGTTATCTGCCGCCATGTATCCAGCGGCGAGCCCCGGCAGAAAACGACGGTCAGCCGGGGCCGTCAGCGTCAGACCGAGTGGTGTCAGGAACCGCTCCTTGATCTCATCGTAGTAACTTCTTCCAGTGGCTTTTTCGATCACAAGCCCAATCAGGATGTACCCAGTGTCTGTGTAGGCCCAACCCTTGCCAACCTCGAAAAGTGGTAAAAGGTCCAAAATAAACCAAATCAAGGCTCAAGAACCTGTGCCTGTGCCGCTGCTGAGATCACGCGGCATCATCCGGCTTTCAGTTTGGGGAATGACTTCTGTCACAGCACCTTCTCTGCTGAACATAGCTGTTCGGTTAATCCAGATAACTATAAGAGCGGCGGCCGCGAACGCGAACGTGTCGTAAGGTTGTGCGTCAGGCCAGATAGGATTGTTGCACTGAAAATGGAACAATGCAGGGAGCAGGATGCTGCCGCGCGATTTGTTAAATAACGGTGTCACGATTACGCTGAGCGCAACAGAGCCAACAAAAAATGGGGTGAATGACCAGGCGCTTTGTTGCGTCCCGCTCAACAGGAACGCAGGCAGGTGCCAGAAGCCCCATATAACACCAAGAATCAGCCCGGCCCAGATGGGCGCGAACCTTCGTTGTAGTAGAGGCAGAGCGAGGCCCCTCCAGCCGAACTCCTCGACCGGGCCTTTGACCATAGTCATTGCCAAGGCCGGAATGAGTGACTGAAATGAGGAAAATGGGAACGGATCCTCGAAAAGATTCCCCTTCAGCGCAGAGCCGCCGAAAAACAGCAGCGGAATGCCGACAATCAAAAAGGCATACCAAACCAGTGAGCAGCGCCAGAGCAATAATCGAGAAAGATAACGCCGCAATCCTCCCAGGCCACTGTCGTATGTGACGACAATGAAAGCAGCAATCGCAGGTGCGTACACCGCCAAGAAAAAAAGCGGATGTTGACCAGTCAATTCGCCGAATATCTCGGTCATCCGGTCCGGGAGAAAGATGAACAGAGCCAGGATTCCCCAAGCCAAACCGAAAGCAATAAGCAGAAATGGCACCAGGGAGATGAAAGGAATCTGACGTCTGTCAGCGCCTGATGAGCCTATAATCATAATAAGCCCTCCTTGATGTGTGAGTTCATGGAAGGCTGACCGAAGCCATGTGCCCTCCGCTAACGCCGCGGTTCACCTGGCATATGGGCTTCCATAGAAATTATAACATACCGTTATTTTTCTATAAACCAAAAAACGCCCAAAGCGGCTCGGCCCATGTGATCAGGTGAAACCGCCTTGTTGCCAAATACTATTTAATTGAATAGCGATTTGGTTCATTGAAAAAGGTTATATCTGCATATCCAGCATATATCTTACCAGAATGCTTTACTCCTTCAGGAATATAATACCGATCTCCTTTGGTAAAACATTGCTTTTCACCACCAATTACCAGCTCAATCTTTCCTTCCAGCACTATTCCAATCTGAGCAGCATGAGCGTGTTCAGGCAAATCAGCATCTTTTTCAAACTGCATAAATAATATCTGATGAGTATCTGATTGTGACAGATAAGCGGTTATTCCATCCAACGGAATGTCAGCTTCTGGAAGATTTCTAATCGGTTCTGGAAATATTTGGTTCATGAATTCTCTCCCATATCTTCATGGGCATAACGCGATTTTAGGTGCCCGTCACACTTTGCCACTTAAATATTTTTGCCGTTCTTCTTTGCTGAACTTTTCGATTGCGTACCTTAGCATTGTTCTTGGCATTTTTTGATAATGAGCCTTTAAAAACGCGATTTCTATAGCTAAGTCTCGTTTTCCAACTTCTCTAAGCATCCAGCCCACTGCCTTATGAATTAAGTCTTCTTGGTCGCTGAGCAATTGCTCTGAAATGTGCAATGTATCGCCAAATTGGTTTTTCTTAATGAAGTAAAAGGTGGACAGAATCGCTATCCGGCGTTCCCAGAGTGAATTCGATTTTGATAAATCATACAACACGGATCTATCTTTATTTTCTAAATAAGCGCCGACAATGTGATGGGCCGAGCTATCAACTAAGTCCCAGTTATTTACATATTGGGCGTTACTCAAATACACTTAAATTTTGCGCCAAAAACAGAATATTTCTTTGAAAGCCGTATATATAGTGCGCTTAGGGCTTAGAGCAGTTGTAAAAGCCTGGTAATCAAGGATTCAAAAAATAGACCTTCCTGCA
>JABZFO010000197.1 GCA_014237405.1 Desulfosarcina sp.
CGCCGGTGAGTTTCTTCAGCACGCCGCCGGCCGACGTGCGGCTGCGAAATCGCGACGTCAGCCATGAGGCGCCGTAGACCAGGAACAGGCACCAGAGACTGCCCGTGGTGAAAAAGACGAGGCCCAGGACTAAAAACGGCAGAAACACCAGGTCCGTCTGCGGGGAGACGAACTGGGGAAGAAACGAGAGAAAGAACAGGGCCACCTTGGGGTTCAGCACGTTGGTGAGCACGCCCTGCTGAAAGATTTTCCAGGGGTTGAGTGCCGACTTCGGTGCATCGGGCAGTTCTGAACTGCCGTTGCGGTTGATGAAAAATCCGATGCCGATCCATACCAGGTAAACGGCACCGGCATACTTGATAATAGAGAATGCCAGGGACGAGGTAGCCAGGATCACCGACAGGCCCAGGGCCGCCAGCGTGGTGTGGACCAGCACGCCGGTCATGATGCCCAGCACCGACATGACACCGGCCTTTTTCCCCTGGGCCACACTGCGGCCGATGATGTACATGGTGTCCTGGCCGGGGGTGATGTTGAGCAGAATGCACGAAAGTATAAATAACGGGAAATCATGGATGCCGAACATGAGTACTCCTTGGGTTAGCGTGTCATGGTTGCGTCCGGCCTGCCATCATAGTCCGGTAGGCAATCATCCTGCCGGACGTAAGCCATCAGCATCCGTTCCACCATTTTGGCGATGCGTTTCATGTGGACAATACGTGCTTGCTTCGTCCGTCCCGGATACTTCCTGAAACTGATCATAATGCCGCTCAAGGCGGCAAACAGGGTGTGGGAAAGCAGGCGGGTGTCGCCTCTGTAATCGATCTTTTTCAAGACCGTCTCCAGAAGATCCAAAACCTGCCTGGAAATCCGGTTGAGCTTTTCCGCCGAATCCTTGCCGATATTCCCGTGAAGGGCAAAGTGGGTGATCATGCGCCAGTGGGCGTCATGTTCGATGTTGTAATCCAGGTAGTCGTTGATAAACGTTTCCAGCGATGGCAATCTCTCTTCCTGTATCCGCTTTTTCAGGGCGGCGATAAACTTCTCGGTGTCCCTGAAGGCGGTTTCCACGAAGAGCGCCTCCTGGTTGGGGAAATAGGTGTATATGGAAGATTTAGCGATGCCGGCCGCCTTGGCGATTTCGTTCATGCTGACCTGATCGTAGGTCTTGGCGCCGAATACCGTACGGGCGGCATCGATGATCAGGTTTTCGCGGATTTCCCGCTCCTGCTGTTTCAATTTGTTCAGTGTGTCTCGTTTTTTAACCATGCCCTGCCTTTTCCACCATTAAAAATCGCTCAATTCAGGTTATAATGGATTGCCCGTACCTTTAGCATCATCCGCCAGATTATGCAACTCTCGGTTGACACTTCGACCACCGTTCGTTATTAAGAATATCAGACATGGATATGAACGCAATCCAACAACCTCAAAGTGGGGAAGATAGAAAGACGATCAATTGAGACGGCGTACGCTGACAATCAACAAGGAGCTTGTACATGCAGCATTCCAAGCAGTTTCAGGATATTTTCGCAGACCCGAAAGCCTATGCCCGACGCTGGAAAGAAAAAACCGGCGGCAAGGTGATCGGCACCCTTTGCTCCTATGCACCGGAAGAGCTGATCCTTGCCGGCGGTGCCCTGGGGTTTCGCATCGTCGGGGGCAGCGGGAGCATATCGAAAGCCGATGCCCACCTTCAGTCTTACAGCTGCAGCCTGGTCCGCGGCGCCCTCGAGGATGCGCTGAACGAGCAGCTCGATTTTCTCGGCGGCGCCATTTTTCCCCACACCTGCGATTCCATTCAACGGTTGTCCGACATCTGGCGGATGAACGCTGAAACGGGCTTTCATCTGGATGTTGTCCTGCCGGTTAAGCTGAATACGCAAAGCGCCCGGAACTATATGGCGGCCGTAATGAGAAAAGCCAGAACCGACCTGGAAGCGGTGCTGGACAAAATTATCACCGATGACGATCTGCAAAAGGCCATCGGCACCTATAACGGGATACGGTCAGCCATGAAAAGGCTTTACACCCTCCGGAGAGATCGCCCTGGCACGATTGACGGCAGTGATGTGCACGCCATTGTGCGGGCCTCCATGGTCATGGACCGTAACGATTTTCTCAACAGCCTGACCCAGGTGGTGGAAAGCTTGGAGCAGCAGCCCGAACCGGAATCAAAGACCGGTAAACGCATCTTTTTCTCTGGAGGGGTCTGCAATCTTCCTGACGTTTACAGCGTCATCGAATCGGCCGGCGGTACCGTGGTGGGGGACGACCTGTGCACCGGCTTCCGGGGGTTGACGGGTCTCATCGATATCGGCGGCGACCCCATGGATGCCATTGCCGATCGCTATGCCCGGCGGGCCATCTGCCCGGCCAAGCATTCGGGTATCACCCGCCGGGGCGACGACCTGGTTCGCCTGGCCAAAGAAACCCGGGCCCAAGGGGTTATTTTTCTCTTTCTAAAATTTTGCGACCCGCACGCCTTCGACTACCCCTATCTCAAATCCATGCTGGACGCCGAAGGCATTCCCAGCCTGCTGTTGGAGCTGGAAGAGCAGATCCCTTCGGAGGGGCAGTTCAGGACGCGGTGTGAGGCGTTCATGGAAATGCTATAGCAGGGCACAATGAAAACGACAAATATAGAACCACAGGAGAATGGTATGAACAATCCGGACAAGCCGATCGATCCCGAAAGGGAAAAACGAAAAATCAAGTCGGTCAAGCGGATGAAGGATATCATGACCCATTACTACATCGACGCCAAAACCACAGATCAGACCGGTAAAAAAGTGGCCTGGATCACCAGCGGCGGGCCGGTGGAACCGCTGATTGCCATGGATGTGATCCCGGTTTATCCGGAAAATCACGGGGCCATGATCGGCGCCGCCAAGATGGGGGTGGACCTGTGCGAAAAGGCCGAGGAGATGGGCTACTCCAGCGACCTGTGCTCATACGCCCGGGCCGACATTGCCTGCGCCACCGTCAACGGCGGCCCTATCGGCGGGCTGCCCCGACCGGACATGCTGGTATGCTGCAACAACATCTGCGGCACCGTGCTCAAGTGGTATGAGGTTCAGGCCCGCTATTTCAAGGTGCCCCTGTTCATCCTGGACACGCCCTTTAATCACACGGAATACACCAAGGAGGCCTACGCCTACGTCCGTGCCCAGTTGAATGAGTACATCGCCTTTCTGGAAACCCACTGCCGGAAGCAGTTCGACTTCGACCGCCTTGCCGAGGTGGGCCGGCTCTCCATGGCGGGCCAGCGGCTCTGGCAGCAGGTGCTGGACACCGCGGTCCACCGGCCGGCACCCATGAGCGCCTTTGATGCGTTTTTCCACCTGGCCCTGATCGTCACCCTGCGCGGCACCCGGACCGTGGTCGACTACTACACGGAACTGCTCGACGAAATGAAAACCCGGGTGGCCACCGGTATTGCCGTAGTGCCCGGCGAAAAATACCGGCTGCTGTGGGACAACCTGCCGGTGTGGTTTCGCACCCGGTGGCTGTCGGACAAATTCGCCGCCCACGCCGCCTGCCTGGTGGCGGACACCTACACCTCATCGTGGTGCGGGACGCTCAAGTACTTGGACGAAAACGATTTTTTTGGTTCCATGGCCGAAGGGTACTCGCGCGTCTACATCAATATCGGCACCGATCAGATGGCCGGCATGGTGATGGACATGGTTGACAAATACAGCGCCGACGGCCTGGTGATCCACTCCAACCGCAGTTGCAAACCGTACAGCCTGGGGCAGTACGACATCCAGCGAATTGTCCAGGAAAAGCGCGGGATTCCCTCTCTGGTCATCGAGGCGGATATGACCGATGCACGCAACTTTTCCGAAAGCCAGATCGACACCCGCATCGATGCCTTTATGGAAGTACTCAAATCTTAAAAAATACAACGGGAGACAGATAGATGATAACTGTTGGAATCGATGTGGGGTCCATCAGTGCCAAGGCAGCCCTGATAAACGCTGGCGAACTGATCGGCAGCCGGGTAATGCTCACCGGGTACAACGCCAGAAATGCGGGAGAAAATATCTTCACCGGACTCCTGGACGACCTTGGGATCCATCGGGACGCCGTGGATCGGATCGTGGCCACCGGCTACGGCCGGAACAGTGTGGCGTTCGCCCACAAGGCGGTAACGGAGATCACCTGCCATGCGGTTGGCGCCCATTTCCAGGATCCGGCGGTGCGCTGCGTCATCGATATTGGCGGCCAGGACAGCAAGGCCATTGCCCTGGACAGCACCGGCCGCGTCAAAGACTTTGCCATGAACGACAAATGCGCCGCCGGCACCGGCCGTTTTCTCGAAGTGATGGCCCGGGCACTGGAGGTGGATCTGGATGCCTTCGGAAAGATGTCCCTGAAGGCCGACCGGCCGGCCGCCATCAGCAGCCTGTGCACCGTGTTTGCCGAGTCTGAGGTCATCTCTCTCATCGCCAGGGGTGAACGCCGGGCAAACATCATTGCCGGCATCCACGAATCCATCGGTTCCCGGGTGGTGGCCATGGCCAACCGGGTAGGCATCACCGAACCGGTGATGATGGCCGGCGGGGTAGCCAACAACATCGGTGTGGTGAAAGCCCTGGAAAAGAGATCGGGCAAGACCATCCTCGTTTCCGCTTACGCTCAGGTTAACGGTGCCATCGGTGCCGCACTGATCGCTGCCGGTTGATGGTGCGTCAAGGTGGTCCCATGAACAATCAGGCGAGATGAAACATAGCGGACAAAATTACGACAAGGCGCGAAGCCTCTCCTTCATACGTTCTTTGGTTTCTTGAGAAAGCTTGCTTGTCGTCTCGGCAATATGCTGATCGCTGTCAACATGGCGGCTCATTTTTCTTAGCATGATCAGTTGGCGGCGAAATCGGGCACAGTATCGACACATCAACAGATGCATCTGAACCGCCATGCGATGATGATAAGGCATCAAGGCACTTTCGCAACAGCATTCTTGCCCGGTATAAAATTACCCAACAGTTGGTCGATGTAATGTCAAGAAGCTTACAAATTTCTTCGGTGCTCAGGCCATCAATTTCTCTATAGACAAACGCATCGGCGCTTCGTTGGGGCAGGTCTGATAAACATCGATAAAAATAATCTAAAAATTCCTTTATCTCTTGGGACTTGCCGGGATTGGCACTCCAGTGTTCCGGACGGATTTGCCAACCGCCTTTAGCGTTGAAAAAACCATCCAAGTTGTCTGGGTCATGCCGGTTGTCTTGTTCATAAATAATGGACTTGTCTTTCCGATAATGATCAACAACCTTGTGTTTAAGAATACCAAATAACCATGTTTTTTCAGAGGACTGCCCCTTGAATCGTTCTTGGGATTGCACGGCAGCCAGAAATGTCTCCTGAACAAGATCTTCCGCAATTTCCTTGTTTTTGACCCGGGAAATGGCAAAATGAAAGAGCGCATCGCCGTATTGATCCACCCAAGCATCGGCATTTAATCTCGGCGCACCTTCCATTTTAAGATTATACCCTTTTTCAAATGATTAAAATTTAACGATAATGACTGTCAGGGTATCAGACTATCTTGATTTTGCAAGGTGGAAAAGCCTTGTTTTTTATCAAACGGTGTTCATTTCACCGCCCGGTGCATCTTTGCGGTAAACAATAAAGTCGATTCCATCAATAGACCCCGTGAATGGGTGCCAAAAAAGAGTTTAGCGTTGTAAGTTTTGCCGATTCGGTACGACAAGATATCAAGCACGGTGGATCAGTCAACCGGATGCTATCGGAAGGAAGAAGCAACATGCTGAAAAATCGTTATGGAAAATTGGAAAATGCATTTGATGCCGACCACGTTAATTTCTGGAGCAATCTTAGTCGGCTTAATAATTTGTTGGTAATCATGAATATCAGCATGTTTTTTCTTACCGGATTGGTAGTAAGAGGTTATTTTTATACCTTTTACTCACTGATCTGTTTGGGTGTCGTGGGAGTGGGCGTTCTCGTACCGACGACGCTGATCCGACGGCTCTGGTATTATTGGACATTTCTGATTGTAGAGCTTTTAGGACTCTATTATCTCGTTGCCAGCGTGATATACTGGGTTGAAAACGGTTCCGGATAGCATTGACAAAGCGCGAATCAGAGTCGTGGAGTAAATCTGCCGCGGAAGAAGGTAAAATATGCCACTTGAACAGAAAAGTGCTTCGGAAAGTGCCCTAAAGGTTATCGGCAAATCTCTTCTCAGACGACTGGAAATGCCTATCCCATCCTATGAGAAGCGGATCATCAATAACATGGAGAACCTGTATAGAGAAATCCAAACGGGTGATGTGTTGCTGGTAGAAGGCCGATCCAAATTAAGCCAGATCATACAACTATTGACGAAAAGCTCCTGGAGCCATGCTGCCATTTATGTCGGGAACCGGTTGAAGGATTCTGACGATGAAGGCGTGAAAAGCAGATTAAATAGCGTCGGGTATACAGACCGGCAACATATGTTGATTGAAGCCGATGCCGGAAATGGCGTGATCGCTGTCGCCTTGAACAAATACAAAGATTACAATATCAGGATATGCCGGCCGTTTGGCATTTCTTCGGAAGATTTGAAGGCCGTTGTTGACGATGTCGCTGAAAATTTAGGAAAACACTATGACCACGAGAATTTAGTGGATTTGGCGCTTATTATCCTTCCTTCATTTTTAAACCCATTTAAAAAACGAACGATTCAGGCTTGTTTAGGGGGATGTACCGAATATAAAGTTATCTGTTCGGGGATGATCGCCAAAGCATTTCAAAAAGTTGGATATCCGATCGTCCCTGCATTGCTGCCGGAGTCGGATATAGACAACAACCTGACAAACGATCCCTATGGCTCCAAGCTTATCATGCGTCACTATTCTCAAATCGTTCCAAGAGATTTTGACTTGAGCCCTAATTTCGAGATTGTAAAATACAACATGATTGGATTGGGCAGCTTCAACTATAAATCGATCTGGGCAGAAAAATAGGTGTTTTAATGAAACAGGAACTTGAACCTCGCATAGCTGAAATTTTGAAGAAAGCTTTAGACATCGTACCCGTCAACCGCGAAGAAGCGTTAACCCTGATGCGGGTGCCGTTGCACACAAAGGAGTGCTATGCACTTATGGAAGCCGCCAACCGGTTGTCCCGATCTCAATTCGGAAACAAAGGCGAAAACCATTATCATATCGGGCTCAATGTCGAGCCGTGCCCGATGGATTGTCTTTTCTGCAGCCTCACGCGCAAGGCCGGAATTTTCAAAGAGAAAATCGAATTTTCCATGGACCAGATCGTTGCCTGGACCAGGAAGGCAGAGGAACATGGTACCGATGGCTTAAACCTCATGATCACCGGAACCTATCCGTTTTAATCATTGCCGTTCGATGATGTCTAAAATCAACCTTGTTTGACAACTGCATTTTCCCGCCATGGGATGCGTTCCGCAGGAATTCCTAAACCTGAGTCGACGGATTAAACATTTTGTATTGACAAAACCAATCGGTTGATTTAATAACAGAAAAAAAACGACTGAGCGTTCGCTCGGATTATTACCAAGAAGTTGCGTTTCTGGAGTATTTACAGAATGTTGAACATGATTCTGAAAAAAACCGAGACTAAAGGGATCCCAACCCAGGTTAAAAACCATGTATTGGTGGAGCAGCGACGGCGGCAGATTGTGGATGCGGCGGTGAATCTGTTCATCGAAAACGGATTCCACAAGACCACCACCCGCCAGATTGCCCAGGCGGCCGGTATCTCCATCGGGTCGCTCTATGAATATATCACCACCAAAGAGGATGTGCTCTACCTGGTGTGCGACGCCATCCATGCGGAGATTGAACACGGGGTAGCCGAAGCCCTGAACCGGGCCAAAAATGGAAAAAACCCGTTTGCAGAGGTGATCCGAGAGTATTTCATGGTTTGTCACCGGATGAATGATCACATCCTTCTGATTTAGGATTCAGGGAATCTGGCCCGGATATCTCCGCAACAACTGGATTTGGTGGCCCATAACATCTCGGTGCTGGGTCATATGTGGACCTTTCGGCGCTGGTTTCTGGCTAACCATTACAGCATCGACGAGTACATCGATTTTCAGACAAGAAGCATTTTGGGCATGTGCCGCGAGAATGCGTCTTGAAAAAAGGAGGGTCCAAGGGGTCGGGGAGTCAAGGGGAACCGATCAAAAAATAAAAGTGAAGAAGTGATAGCACTTGACCCCCTGAACCCTCGAATCCTGGGATCCTATCAGTTAGTCTACATTACTTATTAATGCAGGAGGGACGGAATGGAATTTGAGCTTAACAAAACCCAGAAGGACATTCAAAAGGCAGTCAGGGATTTCGTCAAGGGCGAGTTTGACAAGGAAATAGCTTTAGAGCTGGAACAAAAGCACGAATTTCCCCACAAAATCTGGAAGAAGGCCTGCGATCTGGGTCTGATCGGTGTTCACTTTCCGGAAAAATATTCGGGTCAGGATCTCGGCTCCTTGGAAGACATTCTCGTAGTCGAAGAACTGTGTCGCGGCGATTCCACTATCGGCAGTGCCATCGCCCTCTCTTCTTTTGCATCGGAAATCATCATGCACTACGGCTCCGCATCACTTACATGGACACCACCGCTGTTAAAGAGGGCGACGAATGGGTGGTCAACGGTGGCAAGACATTCATCACCAACGGCGGGCTGGCCGGCTTCTACAATGTGCTGTGCCAGACCGACCCCGACGCAAAACCCGGCTACAGGGGCCAGAGCCTGATCCTGGTGGAAGCGGACCGGGAAGGCCTCTCCACCGCTGACGTGGGCCCCAAGATGGGCATCCGCATGATGGCCACCGCCGAAGTGATCTTCAAGGACGTGCGCGTGCCCCTGGCCAATCTCATCGGTGAGGAGAACAAGGGGTTTTACCACGTACTGCACTTTTTCGATGAAAGCCGCATCCAGATTGCCGCCCAGGCACTGGGAACGGCCCAGGGTGCCTTTGACCGTGCCCTGGCATACGTGAAGCAGCGTGAGCAGTTCGGCAAGAAAATCGCCCAGTTTCAGGTGACCCAGCACAAGCTGGCGGACATGGCCACCAAAATCGAATTAGCCCGATTAGTCACTTACAAGGCCGCATGGAACTTCGACCAGGGCCGCATCGATCCCAAGCTCACCTCCATGGCCAAGATGTATGCGGCCCGCACCGCCGTGGAAGTGGCCGACGAGGCCATCCAACTGCTGGGCGGCTATGGCTACATGACCGAATACGAGGTGGAACGCTTCTACCGCGATGCCAAGATCACCGAGATTTACGAAGGCACCAAGGAGATCCAGAAGAATACCATCGCCAGTGCATTGATCGGCAAATTGAAATAATCAAGTTTCGTTGATGCTGCGACCTGACCCTTTCGACCGCCACCACAGCATCTTTCCACCGATGTCCGACAGGCACCAATCGGTCTGGTCCGGACACGGGAAAGCCACCCGCTCGGCGGAGCGTAACAACCAGGACCAGCCACAGGAGGACGCATGAACGATGACATCCAGGTTTACCGGCCAAAGAACAACGTCCGGGCCATCACGGCAACATCCCTTTTCGACGGCCACGACGCCTCCATCAATATCTTCAGGCGCATTCTGCAAAGCTCCGGCGTGGAGGTGGTCCATCTGGGCCATAGCCGTTCGGTGAAGGAAGTTGTGGACGCTGCCATCGAAGAGGACGCCCAGGGCATCGCCATCTCAAGCTATCAGGGCGGCCACATGGAATTCTTTAAATACATGGTGGATCTGCTCAAAGAAGGCGGCGCAGCCCACATCAAGGTATTCGGTGGTGGTGGCGGTGTCATCGTGCCCGAGGAAATCAAAGAACTGGAAGCCTACGGCGTGGCCAAGATCTACTCGCCGGAAGACGGTACCCGCTTGGGGCTCCAGGGGATTATCAACCACATGGTCCAGCTGATGGATTATTCCCGTGCCGACGCTCCCCTGGATCTATCGGGTCTGTCAACGGAGAGCAAACTGCTCACCGCCAACCTGATCACCACCCTGGAGCAGGCAAAGACCAAGGGAAATGGCCACCTGGCCAAGTTCCGGGAAGCGCTCAAGGCAAAAATTGCCGACCGTAAGGTGCCGGTGATCGGCATTACCGGCACCGGCGGCGCCGGCAAGTCGTCCCTGACCGACGAACTGATTCTGCGCATGCTCCACGATCTCAAGGACACCCGCATCGCTATCATCAGCGCAGACCCATCCCGCAGAAAGACCGGTGGGGCCCTGCTGGGCGACCGTATCCGAATGAATGCCATCAACAGCCCCCGCATTTATATGCGCTCCATCGCCACGAGGCGTTCCCACACGGAGATCCCGGAGGCGTTGTCTGAAGTGCTGGACGTGGTCAAGGCTGCCGGGTACGATCTGGTCATCGCCGAAACCGCCGGTATCGGCCAGGGGGATTCCCATATTACCGACCTGGTGGACTTGTCCATGTACGTGATGACCAGCGACTTCGGTGCTGCCTCCCAGCTAGAGAAGATCGATATGCTGGATTTTGCCGACCTGGTGGTGGTCAACAAGTTCGAAAAGCGCGGCGGCGAGGATGCGGTGCGTGACGTTCGCAAGCAGGTTCAGCGCAATAGATCGGCATACGCAAAACCCGCCAATGAGATGCCTGTATTCGGCACCATCGCCTCCAAGTTCAACGACGACGGGGTCTCCGCCCTCTATCGTACCCTTCTGGACACCATCAAAGAGAAGACCGGTGTGGCCTTTGAATCCAGCCTGCCCCGGCCCGACACCAGACAGTCCACATCAAAGACCATCATCATCCCGCCGGAACGCACCCGCTACCTGGCGGAGATCGCCGAAACCGTGAGAAACTACCACCGGGAAACCGAAAGCCAGGCCGACGCCATCCGTCGGGTCTGGCACCTGGAGGAGACCGCCAAATCCCTTTCCGGCGAAGGCCTCGAGGGAGACACCGCCGTTCTGGTGCCGCATCGACTATTCGGGTGATGAACTGGTCTACACCGTACGCGGAAAGGAGATCCGCGTGCCCCTGTACACCGAATCCCTCTCCCACCAGAAAATTCCCAAGATTTCCCTGCCCCGCTTCAAGGATCCGGGAGAGATCTACCGGTGGCAGAGGAGAGAGAATTTGCCCGGCTACTTTCCCTTTACTGCCGGTGTGTTCCCCATGAAGCGGGTAGGCGAGGATCCTACGCGCATGTTCGCCGGTGAAGGGGACCCGGCCCGCACCAACCGTCGGTTCAAGCTGCTGTCCGCCAACAGCGAGGCCAAACGCCTCTCCACAGCTTTCGACTCGGTGACCCTGTATGGCTATGACCCGGACCGCCGGCCCGACATCTACGGCAAGGTAGGCAATTCCGGGGTGAGCGTTTGCACCCTGGACGACGTGAAGGTGCTCTATGGCGGATTCGAGCTGTGTGCCCCCAACACCTCGGTCTCCATGACCATCAATGGACCGGCGCCCATCATGCTGGCCATGTTTCTCAATACGGCCATCGGCCAGCAGGTGGACAAATATACCGAGGAAAAGGGCCGTCAGCCGTCGGACGAGGAGTACAACAAGATCAAGGCCATGGTGCTGGAAAACGTGCGCGGCACCGTTCAGGCGGACATCCTCAAGGAGGACCAGGGTCAGAACACCTGCATCTTCTCCATCGATTTTGCCCTGAAGATGATGGGAGATATCCAAGCGTACTTCATCGAAAACAACGTGCGCAACTTCTACTCAGTCTCCATATCCGGGTACCATATTGCCGAGGCCGGGGCCAACCCCATCAGCCAGCTGGCCTTCACCATGGCCAACGGGTTCACCTACCTGGAGTACTACCTGTCCCGCGGCATGCCCCTGGACAGCTTCGCGCCTAACCTCTCATTCTTTTTCTCTAACGGCATGGATCCCGAGTTCACGGTCATCGGCAGGGTGGCCCGCCGCATCTGGTCCGTAGCTCTGCGGGACAAGTACGGCGCATCGGTGCGCAGCCAGATGCTCAAGTACCACATCCAGACCTCCGGCCGCAGCCTGCACAGCCAGGACATCCAATTCAACGACATTCGCACTACCCTGCAGGCCCTGTGCGCCATCTACGACAACTGCCAGAGCCTTCACACCAACGCTTTCGACGAGGCCATTACCACACCTACGGAAGAGTCGGTACGTCGTGCCCTGGCCATCCAGCTCATCATCAACCAGGAGTGGGGGCTGACCAATAACGAGAACACCTACCAGGGCAGCTTCATCGTTGAGGACCTCACGGATTTGGTAGAAGAGGCCGTGCTCATGGAGTACGACAAGATCACTGCCCGTGGCGGGGTGCTGGGTGCCATGGAGACCGGCTACCAGCGGAGCAAAATTCAGGAAGAGTCCATGTACTACGAAATGTTGAAGCACACCGGAGAATATCCCATCGTGGGTGTCAACACCTTCCGGGACCCCCACGCCGACGGCGCCGACATGCTGGAGGGGGCTTCATGTATCGATCTGGCCCGTGCCACCACGGAAGAGAAGGAGTCCCAGCTCAGCCGGCTGAAAGAGTTCCAGTCACGCAACGCGGACCGGTCCTCCGAGGCCCTGGCACGGCTCCAGAAGGTGACCCTTTCCGGCGGCAACATTTTTGCCGAATTGATGGAAACGGTGAAGACCTGCAGCCTGGGACAGATCACCGATGCCCTCTATGATGTGGGCGGGCAATATCGACGGAATATGTAGAAGCTGACTCAAAATAGTCTTTTGGCCCAATCTCTGTGTTGGATCCGCCTTGACCTTGAACCAAAATCCTAATTTTGAGACAACTTCAATCCGCTTAAAAGAACAAAGGAAAATCCACAGGCATGAATTACGGCAACCCCTTGAACCCTTGAACCCTTGAACCCTTGAACCCTTGAACCCTTTGAACCCTTTGTTATTCGGTTAACTTGCAACAAACCACTTTTTACGGAGATATCATATGAAAGAAGCAGTTATTGTCAGCGCGGTGCGAACGCCGCTGGGCAGTTTCAACGGATCCCTTGCCGGCATCGGCGCCACAGACCTGGGTGCCCTTGTTATCGAAGAAGCGATCAGGCGGGCCGGTATCGAAAAAGCGGAAGTGAACGAAGTGCTCATGGGTCAGGTGCTTCCCTGCGGCTACGGTCAGAACCCGGCCAAGCAGGCGGCGGTCAAGGCCGGCATGCCCTGGGAAGCGGAGACAATTACCGTGAACAAAGTGTGCGGCTCCGCCCTGAAAACCGTCATGATAGGCGCCCAGGCTATCCAGTTGGGCGATGCCGACGTGGTGGTGGCCGGCGGCATGGAGAACATGAGCATGGCTCCCTACTACCTGGAAAAGGCGCGCTTCGGCTACCGCATGGGTCCGGGGCAACTCCAGGATTCCATGATCCACGATGGCCTGTGGGATATCGTCAACGATTTTCATATGGGCATCTCCAACGAACTCTGCTCCGATCGCTACAACGTGAGCCGGGAAGACCAGGACCGGTATGCCGACGAATCCTATCGCCGGGCCCTGGACGCCATCAACAGCGGTCGTTTCGATGCCGAGATCGTGCCCGTCTCCATTCCCCAGCGCAAGGGAGAACCCAAACTTTTCGACAAGGACGAGTGCCCCCGGGCAACCTCCTACGAGGCCTTGGCCAAGATGAAACCGGCATTTAAAAAGGACGGGTTCGGCACTGCAGGCAATGCTTCCATCATCAGCGATGGCGCCGCTGCCGTGGTGGTGATGTCCCGGGAAAAAGCCGAAGCACTGGGATGCACGATCATGGCCACCATCGGTGCCCAGGCCTCTTACGGTATCGACATGAAATACGTACTGGTGGCCCCCATCCTGGCCATGCCCAAATGCCTGAAGAAGGAAGGCATCGGCATCGACGACGTGGACCTGTTCGAGGTCAACGAGGCCTTTTCCGGATCCACCGTCGCCGTTATGAAAGAGCTGGGGCTTTCCGCTGATAAAACCAACGTCAACGGCGGCAGCGTGGCCCTTGGACACCCCATCGGCGCCAGCGGCTGCCGGGTGCTGGTGACCCTGCTGCACGAGATGATCCGCCAGGATAAAAAGACGGGGCTGGCCTCCCTGTGCCTGGGTGGCGGGGAGGCGGTGGCGATGGTGGTCAAACGATAGATTAGCTCAAAAGCTCAAAGCTCAAAGCTCAAAGCTCAAAGCTCAAAGAAAAATTGAATCGCCTTTGATCTAAAAGCAATAGTAATTATTGAGATGGTCTCCAATAGCCTTCAGCCTAAACAGCTAAACAACTAATAAGAGGGAGGTAGAACATGGAAATAAACACCTTTGGCGTCATCGGCGCCGGCCAGATGGGAAACGGCATAGCCCAAGTGGCGGCCACCGCCGGTCTCAACATCATCATGAGCGACATCAAAATCGAATTTGCCGAAAAGGGACTCGCCAACGTTACCAAGATCCTCGGTAAAAAGATGGACAAGGGAAAAATCAGCGCCGAAGACAAGGATGCGATATTGGGCCGCATCAAGATCACCGCCGACCTCAAGGACATGGCCGAGGCGGATTTCGTGGTGGAGGCCGCCACGGAAAACGAAACCCTCAAATTCAAGATCTTCAAGGATCTGGACGAGATCTGCAAACCCGGCGTGATCCTGTCCACCAACACCTCCTCCATTCCCATCGGCCGGATTGCCGCACAAACCGGACGGCCGGACAAGGTCATCGGCATGCATTTCATGAATCCGGTGCCGGTGATGAAGCTGGTGGAGGTGATCCGCGGTCTGGCCACATCCGATGAGACTTTCCAGACCACATGGGACCTGTCCATGAAATTTGGGAAAACACCGGCCCTGGCCAACGATTTTCCCGGTTTTATCGCCAACCGCATCCTGCTGCCCATGATCAACGAGGCGGTGTTTGCCCTGTACCATGGCGTGGGCACCCGGGAGGATATCGACACGGTCATGAAGCTGGGCATGAACCACCCCATGGGGCCGCTGGCCCTGGCGGATCTCATCGGCCTGGACACATGCCTGGCCATTATGGAGACCCTGTACAACGGATTCAAGGACTCCAAGTACCGACCTTGCCCACTGCTGAGAAAATATGTGGAAGCCGGCTGGCTGGGAAGAAAAACCGGCAGAGGATTTTACGAATACTAAATAAAGAAGGGTTCGAGGGGAAAACACCAAGAAGTAAGCATAGAAAAAAATCCTACCCCCTCGGTACCGGCAGTTGATATCTGCTGTTCATTTATGCTGTTTACATTCACTTGAATCCTTGAACCCTTGAACCCTGTTTTCCATAAGGAGGTGCCATGCCCCCCAGAAAAACCGCCCGTTTTACCCCCGTAGGGACGAAGATTAAAAAGGCCCGAACCGGCAAAAAGATGACCTACGATACCCTGGCCAACGAGACCGGATTTTCCATCGACTTTTTGAAGAAGGTTGAGGCCGGTAAGGTCACGCCGCCGGTTGGCTCCCTGCTCCAGATTTCCCGGGCCCTTGAAATCGACGCCGGTGATCTGCTCAGGGAAGAAGAGGGCCGCATGCAGGACCGCATCAAAGCCTACACCAAGCGGACGTCGAACTATGCTTACACCACCCTCACCCCGGGGGCCGAGAACAAGCATCTCAAGGCTTTCCGGGTGAAAATCGATGCCATGAATGCCCACGAGGGGGTCAGCTACAACCATGAGGGAGAAGAATTCGTGTATGTGCTCGACGGCACCATCGAGGTGGTGGTGGGCGAGCATGTGAATACCCTCGGCCCCGGTGATTCCCTGCATTTCAACTCCGGCATCCGGCATCACCTGGAAAATATCGGGAAAACGGACGCCGAACTGATTGTGGTCATCTACAACCCGTAATCGATCGATCAGGAAAGGGAATACGCCATGTCATTCAAGCTGACCGATGAACAACTGATGATTCAGTCCATGGTTCGCGAGTTCTCCCGCAAGGTGGTGGCCGAAACCGCAGCAGAGCGGGACAAAACCAAAGAGTTTCCCGCAAAAAACCTGAAGAAAATGGCCGAACTGGGCCTTTTGGGAATGATGGTCCCCTTCGAATACGAGGGGTCGGATTCGGACTCTGTGGGCTACGTTCTGGCCCTGTCTGAAATTGCCTACTCATGCGCCTCCACGGCGGTGGTCATGTCGGTGCACAATTCCATCGTCTGCGAAAGCATTTTAAACTTCGGCAGCGAAGACCAGAAGCAGCACTACCTCAAGGATCTGGCCATGGGCAAGTATATCGGAGCCTTCGCCCTCACCGAACCCGAGGCCGGATCCGACCCGATGAGCCAGCAGGCCATGGCGGTCAAGGACGGCGATCATTATATCATCAACGGCACCAAGCGGTTCATCACCAGCGGCAAAAACTGCGGCCTGGTTATCGTCACGGCCAAGACCGATCCGGATGCCCGCCACAAGGGCATCAGCGCTTTTCTCGTGACCAAGGACAATCCGGGACTCGTTGTGGGCAACATGGAGGACAAGATGGGGCTGCGTGCCTCGGATACCACCGACCTTCATTTTCAAGATTGCCGGGTGCCGGCATCGGACATGCTGGGGAAAGAGGGGGAAGGGTTCAAGATCGCCATGAAGGGGCTTGACGGCGGGCGCATCGGCATTGCCGCCCAGAGCCTGGGCGTGGCTCAGGCGGCCTTCGATGCAGCCGTCAAATACGCCAAGGGGCGGAACCAGTTCGGCCAGAAGATTTCAAAATTCCAGGGTCTGCGGTGGATTATCGCCGACATGGCCACGGAGATCGAGGCGGCCCGGCAGCTGACCCTGTCCGCGGCAGCCATGAAGGACCGCAAGGAGCGCTTCACCACCCAGGCCTCCATGGCCAAGCTGTACGCCTCCGAAATGGTCAACCGCATCACCGCCAAGGCCCTGCAGATGCACGGTGGCTATGGCTTTATCGCCGACTATCCGGTGGAGCGGTTTTTCCGGGACGCCCGTGTGTTTACCATCTATGAAGGCACTTCGGAAATCCAGCGGGTGGTAATCTCCAACAACCTTTTAAAGGACAAGCGAACGCCCCTGAAATAAAAATTATATTTATGATCTGGCAAATTCATTGAAACCGGCGACACCGGCCGGGAAGGAGGACAATCATGGTTAGAACGGAAATATCGCTGTTTATGAAAAACGAGCCCGGCGAGCTGGGCAAACTGGCCACGCTCATGGGCGAAGCCGGCATCAATATCGATGCGTTGACCATCCAGGATGCATCAGCCTATGTGCTGGAGCTATTCAAGGCCAGGGGAAAATCCCTCAAACGCATCGCGTCTGCCGCCAGCTACAACTCCATGCGAAAAGACTCGGCCCAGTTTGCGCTGATCCGGTTGCTGGCCGAGGACGGCAAGACCAACGCCGCCATCGATCTGCTTTCCCAGCACGACTATACCTTCGACATCATGCCGGTTATCGCCGTCCAGTTGGACAACAAACCCGGCGAACTGGCCCGGCTATCCACCATGTTCGGTGAAGAGGGCATCAACATCAACTATGTATACGGCTCCGTGGCCGGCCCTGATGCCAAATGCCTCTTTGTTTTCTGCCCCGAGGACATCGACCTGGCAACCAAGATCTTCGCCAAGGAAAGCCCGACCCAATAATCCTCCAGCCTCCTCTTCGCCCAAAGTCCGCCGGACATACGCGGTGGTGCAGGCAGTTGTCTCTGCTGCGCCACCGCGGGAGTAGCCCATCCTGCCTGACAACGTATGGCGTCAGTGAGTTCCAGCACGTATTGATATTTTCAAGTCGATTGCCATTTCATCAATCGGTTTCCCTCACGTAAAATAGGATTGACAGCGATGAGTTTATCGTATATCGTCGTTTTACGATTAATACACAGCCACCCTGTGTCACAAAACGGAATCGCCAATGAATGAAAACGGTGAAGCGCTCCTGGACACCCATGCCTTTGCCAAGATCTGCAAGGCACTGGGACATCCGGCCCGGATTCGGATCGTCGAACACCTGAAGGCCATCGACCAATGCATCTGCGGCGAGATCGTCCAGATTCTGCACTTGCTACTGCCTGGACTGGGAAATTCTGGAGCGATTCAAGAAAACCGCGGGGTCAATCTGAACATTGCCGAACTGGTTTGCGAGGTAAACGATGGCATCAAGCTGCCCGGAAGAAAAGGATAACCAGCCCTCACCCGCTTGCTCCTGCCAAGAGGCGCCCGCCGCCGGCCTGAAGCCGGATTTTCCTGTGCTCAGCGGCGACACTGCGGTATGTTGCGGTGGTCAGCCGGCGGAGCCCTGCTCCCCGTATGAAAAACCCGGCTTGCGCCTGTGGGGCTTTGTGGAAGACTTCATGGACACGCCGGCAGGACCGGTTCCCCGAGTGCGCACCCACCTGATCCGCGCAGATCGCCTGGGAACCGTTTTCGCACGCGTGGGCATCGGCCGAGACAGTTACCGCATTGCTCCCGGACTTCACAGCGTCGGTGCTCCGGATTCGGAATCGCCGGTGATGGTCACCGCCAACTACAAACTCTCCTTCGATGCCCTGCGTTGTTCCCTCTCGGGCATCAGCGCCTGGATTCTAGTGGTGGACACCCACCGGCGTTTGATTCTCCCCCAGCTTTCAGCCACCGGTGTAGTCGCGCGCCAGGTGAAAACCATGTGCGGGTTTGAGGTGGTCTGGGGACCGGTGCACGCCAGACACCTCAAGGCCTTTTTGGATGGAGGCATGAAGGCCACCCCGGCCATGCGAAAAGTCACCTTTTCGTTCCGGGAGCGGGTGGAATTGATTCCGGTGGAACTCAACCACATGGGAAAGCCCACGCTCTACCTGCTGCCGGCACTGTTTCTGCTGTCTGGGCTGGGCCAGGGATTCTTTTCGGTCAGCGCCGCCGTCTCGCGGGGAGTATCGGCCCTTCTGGCATATCTTCTGGCCGTGGCAACCGGCGCCGTCATAGCACCGGCACTGTTACCCTGGCTACCCGGCAGGGCTTTTGCCCTCAAGGGGGCCGGGCTTGGCGCCGCCGCCGGCGCTCTGCTGTCGGCCCTCTTTGCCGGCCAGTTGGCCCGGTCCGAAATGCTGGCCCTGACGCTCTTCATCATGGCCGTCAGTTCTTACCTGGCAATGAACTTCACCGGATCGACGCCGTTTACATCCCCCACCGGCGTAGAAAAGGAGATGCGAAAAGCCATCCCGGCCCAAGCGGCCGGCGCCCTGACCGCCGTCATCCTTTGGGTGAGCACCGGATTCATGGGGGGATAGTGTCTGTCCACAAATGGCATCTTTCGGCCCGGGCCGGTGTTCTCACTCTGTTGAAATCCTCGACGTAGCGCTGCTACGCCTGCGGTTTCAACATCGCCGCGGCCTTGGCCTGAACCAAAATCTACCATTTGTAGACGGACACTGACGATAACCTGAACTGTCAGCAACTCAGGAGAAAACCAATGGACAATTTCAGATACCTGCCCGGCGTGTCCACCCTCGAGTACGAGGAGAATCTCTGTGTGGGCTGCGGATCATGCGAGATCGTCTGCCCGCACGGGGTGTTTACCATGAACGCAAAAAAGGCCCGGCTGGTGGATAAGGATGGGTGCATGGAATGCGGCGCCTGCGCCCTGAACTGTCCCACGGCAGCAATCCGGGTCACCCCGGGAGTGGGTTGCGCGGCCTACATCATCTCCGGCTGGATCCACGGCAAGGAAAACGCCAGACGGATCTGGGCCGCAAGATGCCGTTTATGGATGGATACTGGTTATACCCGCCCCTCCTGCACCAGCCGCGCAAAATGCTCGAAGCTACGGTCGTAAGTACGTTCGGCATCGTCGGGGAAGATGCAGGCCGGCAACTCGCGCATTTGCACGTGGTATTTCAGGCACTCGCAGCAGATGCCTTTACGCGAGCAGGGCTCGTAGGAGCAGTTGCAGCGTTCCAGGTTCTGTTCTTTATTGCACTCCACGTTACGCCTCTCCCTTCAGCCCGATTTCATCGGCCACGTCCCGCATGCCCATGATGGTGTCGGTAATCAGATCACCCAGTTCCACCCCCAGCATGTCGACCCCCTTTTGAATGATGGACCGATCCACACCGGCGGCAAAACGTTTGTCCTTCCATTTTTTCTTCACGGACTTGGCCTTCATGTCCATCACGCTTTTCGTCGGCCGCACCAGAGCGGAGGTAGCCACCAGGCCGGTAAGCTCGTCGATGGCGAACAGGACTTTTTCCAT
>JABZFO010000045.1 GCA_014237405.1 Desulfosarcina sp.
CTTGCATTTATTCTTGTGCGTGATATGGCGTGCAAATATTAAAGGCCCGCCGGTGTTGGCGGTCCGGTTTCTTTCTAAGGGATTGATCCATTTTTTATAGTGGCGCCTGAAGTTTGAAGCATGATTTAATTATTTTTATTCGTAGGAGGAAGTTAGCATGGCAAATGGTATCGTGAAGTGGTTCAATGACAGCAAGGGGTTTGGTTTTATCGAGCAGGAAGACGGTCCGGATGTATTCGTTCATCATTCGGCAATCAACGCCACCGGATTCAAATCTCTCAACGAAGGTGACCGGGTTACCTTTGACATCGAGCAGGGTCCCAAGGGTCCTGCCGCAGCTAACGTGACCGTGGGCTAACGCTTCGTTTTCCATTTTAAAAGGGCATTCCTTCAGAAGGTTGAAGGGATGCCCTTTTTTTGCACCATTTATCCCCAATTTCTCAATACCTGAAACAGTTCACGAATATACCTCTTATCCCTCCGCCTCCTTTTCGAGTTCATCCAGTCTGTCAGGCTCCGAAACAGCAATGTCCACAAGGCCCTTTGGGATGGAACTCTGCTCGCACATAACTCTGATTTCCTTCTCCTTATCGCTGAATTCCATGATATCGCGAATGGATTCGATGTAATCGAGCATCTCATCCGGCGGTATATCTTCCAGCGCAGGCCCTGCAGCCTCTTCCTTTTTCCGTGCGGCCTCCTCTTCTGCCAGCCTTTGTTTTTCCTTTAGCTCATCTTCCATGGCCTGTTTGACAGCATCGATCACGCCCTGGTCAACTTTCGCCATTTCGATTATCAATTCTTCGGAGACGTCATTCTCAAAGAGGTGCTTAACCTTTTCTTCGTTGGACTTGCCCTCTACCGCCTCAAGCAGAGTTGCTACTCTTGCCCTTTCTGCGCGCTCCTTCTTTATCTCGGCGTTCACCTGTTCCAGCTTCTCCCCGGTAATCTCCAACCCGTTGGTGATCAATTCGGAAGCCACTTGTTCCTCAATGAGTAATCGGATACCTTCATCGTCGGGCAAACCTTTTGCCTTGGCAATCAGCAGATCGAGTTTTGTCTTCTCGACAATCCGAATCACATCTGGTCTGCGCTCGGGACTTCTGAGTTCTGGCCACGTCTTTCCGATGTCGTTGAGGAGCTTATTCGTTGCAAAATAAGGGTCAGCCACGTCCTCCAGTGTAATCTCAATTTAAGCAAATTGCCCCCGTGACGCGAAACATTGTAACCCGCATTGTCAATTTCACCTGCAATCCGTTGAATCGATGCTTCCAGGTTTTCCCCTGAGAGGTCCTGCGAATCGAGCTCAAGGATATTCTCCTCGATCAACAACCAGAGAGGCTTTTTTTCTGTTGCGTCGCTTGTCGTCATTTTCCAATCTCCTTTTTAATGATTTAAACCGATAATAAAAATAAGTTGATAAGAACCTGCTTTTCCTGGCAAAGACTATAGAGACGCACCCATGTGAGTCAAGGAAAAAACCACAATTTATGTAGAACGGTAGCCAGCTACATACAACCCACCGTTGAATGAAGGTACGTGCCGTCTATTTTAACCCGGCCACCGCCAAGCGCCATAATCGGCAAGTATGGCTTAGAAATCACTGGCTTTGACACAAGCCGGTGCCGTGATATAGCTCAATGTACCGCCACATTACCCCCCATAAGAATCGCAGTCATCGCTGCTACGATATTTTCCACAGTGTGGTATACACCCATCAGTGTCTTGTCACCGTGAACCAGGGTCGTTAAATCAATTCCATGCTGAGTGAGTGTATCCAACGGATGGTCTGAATCCGCTTTACAGCTCGGCAAAGGGCAGAGCTGTGACCCCGGGAGTAAGGGGCAGGCTGACATCTCCGGGATGTACCACATAGCCGGGCAGAACTCTGTCACCATAGTCCTCGCGGAATATCTTGATGGAAGAGGCAAAGGCAGGCTTTGGTGTTGCTGACAGTTTCACCTCAATGGGAACCAGACTGCCGGCGGTCTCGATGACGATATCCACCTCGGTGCCGATACAGGTGGTTATATCCTGGCATGTCTTTTGCTCTTTCAAGTGGGAAGTGCGCAAAGCAGATTTTATCACGTGCATGGAGGAGAAAATATGGCTAAAAATTTTCGTGTCTGCGCAAAAGAAAGCAGCAATCAATCCATATCATTACAATTGTTCGGCGATTTTGATGCGTCATCGGCGTGCGAACTGATCAACGTTCTGGACGAAAGCGTTAAAAAGACCAGCAAAGTGGCCATCGACACGGACGGCTTGAAAACGATCAATGCATTCGGGCTCGATGTCTTCCTTCCACGGATGTCCTGGCTGAACAACACCCGGGGGGATATCGAGGTGACCGGACGGTTCAGCGGAGTTTTTAGTGTGGAGTGAGATGCTCTGATAGCGCATCTGGCGCTTTCACAGGGAGTGTATCGTGCCTGCATCCAGAAAGTATATAACCATGGTCCTTTTTATTTCAGGTAGAACCAATTGCTTATGATGTTTAATAATGTAGGGCGTATTGGAAGAAAACCATTTCAGGCGTCTTGAGACCACAATCAAAAAGGAGGAGAAACAGATGAAACGATTCGTACATTTGTTCGGCATTTTGGTTTTGGGGGCACTGTTGGCCATCATTGCGGCGTGTCAGGATGATGTTCCCAAGAGTCAATCGGCCGCACCCGAACAGAAGGAGTCCCAGATGGCCCAGGAATCTACCGAAGCGGAGAAAGGCGGTTCGCCTCAACTGGCTTCGGGGGCTTTAGAGATTGTGGGGACGGTGGTAACAGCGGGCAACGAAATCCTGATCACCACTGATGAGGGGGATTATGCCGTTTCCTCCCAGCCTATTGTGGGAAACCTGAAAGGAATGGCGGGAAAGACAGTAAAGGTAACGGCCACCCTCGTTACGGGTGTTGAGCGTGAAGACGGCTACCGTGTTATCGATGTCATCGAAATCACTGAAATTGAATAGCCAACGTTGATAGCCTCGTAAAAAGTTACTTTCAACCAAAACAGTATTTTGGGAA
The DNA here is from genome assembly GCA_014237405.1 of Desulfosarcina sp. Lineage (GTDB taxonomy): Bacteria > Desulfobacterota > Desulfobacteria > Desulfobacterales > Desulfosarcinaceae > Desulfosarcina. Next base: position 3,024 of record JABZFO010000045.1, read on the forward strand.
AATTCTCAAATGAACTACCCCGCCGCAAGCGGACGGACGGGGTATCTATAAAAAGGATTTCTCTGTCTTTCGCGCCGCGAGCGGCGGGGTATTAAACCCGAGCTTCGCAATAAAACAACAACAAAACAACGTTATTCACGCTCTCCATGAAAGGTTAAACGTAGACTTGATATCCTTCTTTCTTCTTGTTCAATTAACCGGTGCCGAATACGTCGATGTCGCCAAAATGAGAGGCCAGATTGTTTCAAAGCGTCCATTTTTGATTTGAAAGACCTGTGTAGCAGAAACATTCTGGCGCTTGAATTGCCCATAGTCCTTAAATTCGACCTTCCCAAATGGGGTTTCTATTTTTGTATCGTTTAGTGCGGCACGGATATCATCGGGAGTTAAGGACTGGCTTCTTTTGAGGGCATCCGCACAAACCAAAAGGGCCGAATATGCTTCTGCTGCGTGATAGTCAGGCAGTATCGAATATTGCTTTATAAACCTTTTATTGAATTCCTCTGCCTTCGGAAAATTGACTGAGGGAGACCATAGTGTAGCGGTCACCATATTTTCTGAAGATTTTCCCGCTTTCCGGCAAAAATTTTCATGGGTAAATCCACCTGCTCCGCCACACAACACTGATCTGATTTTCATTTCTTTTATCTTGCAAACCAGCATGGTTGCATCTTTAAGATATGACATCATAAAGATCACATCCGGTTCAACTTTCTGTATGGGGCTCAAAATCTTTTTGAGATATTCTGGAGTCGCGCCATTTTTGAAATAGGGATGAATGCCCTTTAACTCGATATCATTCTCACGGCAAAAACACATCATACGCCTTGCGCCACCAGTACCATAGGGGCTGTTTTCATATACAATCGACATAGTCTTTGGTTTCACCTGTTCAAGAAGGAATTCCTCTAACCCTTTCGTGTATTCACCGGCGGGAGGGTTTAAGCGATAGATGTTTTTCAGGTTGTGCTGGGTGATTTGATTATCAGCAGCCGTACATACAAGGAAAGGTTTGTCCAGCCGGTTCGCAACATATGCCATCTGGAGCGTGTTGCTGCTCGAATAGCCGCCCACTATCATTACGACTTTTTCTTGTTGGACCAACTCTTTGATAGCCTGTTTCCCGATCTTGGGATCTCCCTGATCATCAGAAAATGCCAGCTGCAAAGGTTGTCCGTTTATACCACCAGTGCTGTTGACCTCCTCCAGAGCCATTTCAAATGCGTTTTTCATCATCTCTGCATAGGCAAAGTTTTTCCTGTGAACGATGCCGACAACAACTGGGTCTGTTGCGGTTACCGTGAGGCTGAAAATTAAAACGGTAAAGACTGTCAAGCATACAACGGTAAAGTTTTTTAAAGTACCATCCATGTCTGTTCCTCCATCTTCCATAAAACTGGGTACGAGAAATATTATATGATCGTGAAGACGTCAGAGACCCAACATCAAACAGGAAGACACTTGAGCTTGCGGGAAAAATTCAGACTTATTACAGGCGATGTTTCTATCGAACGTCAGAGAGATGAGCTCTTGGCCATTGCACTTCTATTCGATCATATATCATAATATGATAACGGAGAAAAATGTAAACACCTTAAAAACAATTATAAATCCAGTATCTCAAAATTGCAGCGCTTCTTGCCTCATATAGCCATTGCCTCCTGGCGGGACTCGAACGCTGTGCTCTTCAAACGAAGTGCTCAGCTTGACCGGGTTTTAGCTTATCGAAAAATCAGATCCCTAAAAACGCTTCCTTAACCTGTTCGTTTTCCATAAGCTCGCTGCCAGCTCCTTCCAGAACAATACGTCCGTTTTCCAGAACATAGGCTCTGTCACACATGGCAAGGGTCTGGGTTACATTCTGCTCAACAAGTAAAATGGTTACTCCTTCCTCTTTGATTCTTTTGATCATTTCAAAAATTTCCTGAACCAGGATGGGAGCTAATCCTAAGGATGGTTCATCAAACATCATAATTTTTGGCAAAGACATAAGGCCTCTTCCGATAGCGGCCATTTGCTGTTCGCCACCTGAAAGGGTCCCCGCCATCTGCTTTCTTCTTTCTTTCATTCTCGGAAAAAGCTCAAACACATGTTCCATGGTTTCGTATCGCTTTGCTTTCGCCTCCCCGTACAGAGACCCCATAATCAGGTTTTCTTCCACACTCATCTCGGCAAAAAGTCGCCTCCCTTCCGGAACATGTACAATGCCGAGCTGAATAATTTCATGCGGTTCCTGTTGATCGAGGCGAATGCCGCCATATTCGATGGTTCCTTTTGCAGGAGTAAGCAGCGAGGAAAGCGTTTTAATCGTGGTCGATTTTCCTGCGCCATTGGCACCAATCAATACTAAAATCTCGCCCTCTCGGACTTCGAATGAGACATCCCACAGAACCTGCAAATCTCCATAAAAAACATCGATATTATTAACCTTGAGCATATTCTTCTCCCAGGTAAGCTTCGATTACCGCCCTGTTATTGGAGACCTCTTTAGGTATTCCTTCAGCAATGGTCTGTCCGAAATTAATGGCATGGATCCGGTCTGATATGCTCATTATCACTTTCATGATATGCTCTACAATAATGATGGTTACCCCTTTATCACGAATTTTCTTGATTAGATCAATGGCGTCATCAAGTTCAGTGGGGTTTAGGCCGGCCGCAGTCTCATCCAGGAGTAATAGTTCCGGCCGGGTTGCCATGGCCCGGGTAATTTCAAGGCGCTTTCGCTCTCCGATGGGAAGGCTTTTAGCTATTACCTCTTTTCGGTGTGATAGTCCGCAAAATTCCAGGATCTCCATAGCTACATCACGAGCCTCTTGCTTGGTTTGAACCTTGGAAAAGGCTGCAGCAATTACATTGTCCAGAACCGATAATCTGCCTAATGGTTTTACCACCTGAAATGTCCTGCCAATGCCGATTTTGCATATTTTGTTGGTCTTCATACCCGTTATATTCTGATCCTTAAAAGAAATACTTCCACTTGTGACAGGATAATAGTTGCTTATACAGTTAAAAATAGTCGTTTTACCGGAACCATTCGGGCCTATCAGGCCGAAAATTTCCCCCTTTTCAACCTGAAAAGAGACATCATTAACCGCTGCCAGACCGCCAAAATGTTTAACCAGATTCTTGATTTCAAATAAAATCAAGTGGCTGCCTCCTTCTTTGTAATTGAGAAAAATCTGCCGATAAGCTTGTTCCAATCACCCACAATACCATTGGGCAGGTATAAAATAACCAGAACAACCAGAATACCGAATCCTAATACATGGGCGTGTGATATATACTTGGCCGCAACATTGAGAAAATCCGAGCCTGTTAATGCTGCCATGCCCTTGAAAAAACCGAAAAAACCGGTTCTGAAAAATTCATGAACGCCGACCATTACAAAGGCCCCAACAGCCGGACCGTAAATGGTTCCCACACCACCAACAATCCCCACGAGAATCGCCATAATCGAAATGTCATGGAGAGAGAATACAACCTCAGGATCGATAAAACCCATGTAATTCATAAATAACGCCCCGGCCATACCGGTAAGAAACGCCGCTATGTTGAGAGAAACCATTTTATAGCGGTGGGTATCGATTCCCAGGCTTTCCGCAGCATCCTGGTCTTCACGTATGGAAAGAAAATAATAACCCCATTTGGATTGCATCACGACCTGAACAAATACGACCGATATAACGGCCAGAACAAACGCAATATAATAATAGGGAATTTTTGAAACAAAGGTCGGCATGATCAAAATACCTACCATGCCCTGTGTTAAAGGTTCTGCAATGGTGGCAATATGCCGGCAGACCTCATTTAAGGCCAGGGACGCAAGTGCAAAATAGGCCCCTCTCAGCCGGAAACAGATCCATCCGAAAGGAAAAGCAACAGCCATTGCCATTATGCCCCCAAACGCCATTCCCCACCAGGCCGAAATTTGAAAATGATGAGCCAAAAGTCCTGCCGTATAGGCCCCTGTGCCAAAAAATGCGGCATCGCCAAAAGAAACCTGGCCTGTAAAACCTGCAATCACGTTCCAGCCTGAACCGATCGCCACCCATATAAATACCAGGATCATGAGATGCTGGTAATACGCGTTTTGAATCACCAGGGGGAAAATGATCAGGATGATAAGTAGAATCAAAGGCATAAATTTTTTCATGCTTTTCCTATTACGTCTTGTTATATCTTGGTCAAACGCTTGAAACCACCGGGTAAAAACAATAGCACCAGGATAAAAATCAGAAGACCGATCATGTCGTCATAAGCCATACCAATGTAAGTGGCGCCAAAGGCTTCGGCCAGGCCCAGGGTCAACCCGCCAAAAATCGCTCCCACCGTGGATCCTAAGCCACCCAGTATTGTGATTACAAAAGCTTTTCGTGTAAAGGGCCCGCCTATATCAGGAAACAGGTAATATATGGGCATCAGCACCGTGCCGGCGGCGGCTACCAGTGCCGAACCAAGGCCGAACGTAATAACAGTTATGCGTTTGGAATTAACGCCCATCAGTAATGCTGCGTCTTTATCCTGGGCAGTCGCGCGAATCGATCTCCCGATATCGGTTTTCAGCAAAAACCAGAACATAAACAGCGTAAATCCGATGGCGATACAAAAGGCAATTACAAGAGCTACGCTGAAAGAGATCTCTCCAAGATAAAATGTTGCATCGGAATAGTTCGTTTGAACCGATTTGTAGTCGGAAGTAAAAATAAATCTGGCAATTTCGGTCAACACCATCCCGATCCCAACCGTCATCAGCACCTGGTTTTCAGGTAAAATCGAATCTACTTCCATCAGTGGGTTTAGCGTATATTTTTGAATCACTACACCAAGAAAAAACAAAGCCGGCATACTGACAAAAAGCGATATATACGGATCTATACCCAGATAATGGGATAAAACAAAGGTGACGTACATGGCCACCATCATCAATTGGCCATGAGCCAGGTTAATGATTCCCATAACCCCCATAATCAGGCTCATACCAATACCAATAAGACCGTAAAGACCGCCTTTTAAAATTCCGGCCACCAGGGTTTGCAGAAAAACCTCCATAGAATCACTCCTGTACTATAACTCAACCATTTAACTACTCAACTAAAAGGGCGGGAAAGCCCCGCCCTTTCGTCAGTTTTATCAGAAGACGCCGGGCGTAAGCCGGTGGGTGTCTATCGCTTATCGTTTACTCCATTTAGGTGTCGGGTAAATAAAATCCTTGGTAGCAACCTTTTTGGGCCATACTGTCTCAAGTTTGCCGTCTATCCACTGTACCAGAAATGTGGGAAGTTTATTCTGATTGGTCTTTTTATCATAGGAGATAAACTTGACAGGACCGAATGCTGTAATCAGGTTTGTTTTGGCAAGGGCATTCCTGACATCCTTGCGTGTCAGTGATTTCGCTCTTTTTAATGTGTCTGCAATTACATACATTGCAGAATATGCCTCAGCACCGTGATATTCGGTTGGTTCATTATATATCTCGACAAACTTGTCATAATAGGCCTGAGCGCCGGGATACGGCACAGAAGGTGTCCAGAGAGTTGCGGAATAAACATAATTTGAAGCTTTCCCTGCATTCTTCTTGAATTCAGGCAGGGTAAATCCGGCGGCTCCGCCCACGAAAAGCTTGGGGTTCAGGTTGAGTTCCTTGGATTGCCGCATAAGCAAGGAGGCATCCATAATATAAGAAATCATATAAACCAGATCCGCTTTTTTGGCCTTGACCTTAACCAGCAAAGGTTTAAAATCGATGGCCCCAGCTTCGTAACCCTCTTTCATTATAACTTCCAGACCAAGCGCTTCACATCGCTTGACGAACTTCTTTGAACCGGATTGACCGAAAAGAGAATTTTCATGAAGAATTGCAACAGTCTTATTCCCATCCCTGCTCTGTAATTTTATCAGCAGATCCGGTATTAACCAGAAAAGGAATCTTGTTCTGCTGGGCCACGGCAATAGTTGCCCATGTCACGGAACTGGAATAACCACCACCTAACATCACAACTTTATCCTGGGTGATCAGTTTCTCAATGGCTGAGCGTCCAACATCCGGTTTTCCCATTGTATCTTCGATAATCAGCTCTATCTTTTTGCCGTTTACCCCTCCCGCAGCGTTGATCTCCTTAAGTGCCATGAGAAAAGATTTATTTTCAATCTCTCCAAACTTGGCCAATTTTCCGGTGAGAGGCAAAACAATCCCCACCTTTATTGTATCGGCAGCCATAGCTTGGGATGCACCAAAAGTAAAAATTAGAGCAACGGCTAAAATAGATCCGACTAATACTTTTGACTTTTTCATCAGGCACTCCTCCTTGATAAATGTTAAAGATCCTTTTTCCCAACATAAGCAATTTATAAAAAATAAGGTCCGTCTGTCAAGAACCTAGACAATAAAAAACAGATCCGTCTATAACTAGTGGCGAAACGGGATAGCCCATGTAAATGCCCGGGATTTCAGATGAATGAAAACAAGGCTCTCCAGTACCCTTCCTATACCAGCCTGCCGGTATCCAATAACCGTATGTCTTAGCCCTAAGGGTTCGCGCAAAAATAACTTCGCAGAATTGGCGCTCAGATTTGGTTCAGGTTTGGCTGATCCGAGAGAGCAAAACCACAGGAATAGCGAGCTATTTCAAGGATTTTGAGAGTGAGGTATCAGCCAAAGATGGGCTGAAGCTGAGATGCGAAAATGTGAAGTTATTTTTGCGCGAGCCCTAAGTCTTCAAAATAGTATTTATCACCGATCTCGAATATCTTTATCTAAGGGCCTCGGAAAAAATTAAACCCACAGAGATGACGCCGGATTTTTGTTCGTGGTCAAGGCGCGTCGATGGTTTCATACTGGTTGTATGTGGCCATCGACGCAACGCAGAACACTGGCAAAAAGACAAGTAAGATCGTGGAGTTAATTATTTCCGAGGTCCTAAATATAAAGATTCTTTTTGCTTTCAGCCCTATCTTTGATATATTCTAATAACGCTTGGTAATTATTTATAAAATCAAATTCATACAATTCTTTGCTGATGAATGACAACCAACCTGCGGCTGACCGGCAGCCAGTTGCCGGTGCCCTGTATGCCTTTCTCGCTTTTCTCATCTGGGGCCTCAGTCCCATTTACTGGAAGGCGCTTCACGGGGTGGGTGCCTTCGAAATCATCCTGCATCGCATCCTCTGGTCATTTGCCTTTCTCATGCCGCTGGTTCTGGCGGGCCGGCAGTGGACCGTGTTTAAAAAAGCGATAAAAAGCCCCAAAACCCTGTCCATCCTCCTGCTCACGTCCATCCTGGTGGGCAGCAACTGGCTCATCTACATCTGGGCGGTGAACAACGGCCGGGTGCTCCAGGCCAGCCTGGGCTATTACATCAACCCGCTGGTCAATATTGTTCTGGGCATGGTGTTTCTTCGTGAACGGCTGCGTCAGGCCCAGGTCATCGCAGTAATCCTGGCAACCCTGGGCGTGCTCAACCTTACCCTTCGCTATGGTGTGTTTCCATGGGTCTCCCTGGCGCTGGCATTCAGTTTCGGCTTCTACGGCCTGGTCCGCAAGGTGGCGGCAGTCGGGGCACTGGTAGGCCTGACCGTGGAGACGCTGCTGCTGACTGTCCCCGCGGGCATATGGGTGTTCCACCTGCATCAAATCCAGTCCGGGGCATTTTTGCATGCCGGAACTCAAACCGATCTTCTGCTGCTGGGTACGGGGATTCTTACGGCTACACCACTGCTGCTTTTCAATCTCGGCGCCAAGCGCATCACCCTGGCCACCCTGGGCTTCATCCAGTATACGGCCCCAACCGGAATGCTGCTGCTGGGCGTCACCGTGTTCGGCGAACCGTTCACCCGAATCCAGGCAGTGACCTTCGGACTCATCTGGACGGCGCTGATCATCTTTTCCTGGGACACGGTTCGTATCCATCGGCAACGGGCCGGCAACAGATGAGAAGTTTCCATGGGCTGCCCCCAAAGTCCTTGCGTTCGGAAATTGTGAATTTTGTCAAGAATCCAAATAACTTGACAGGGTTGGCACCTTATGGTAGCGTTTCCTCGATTTTATTTTACCCAGGATCAACAAACCCGAATCGGGTGTCACTGGGAACGATGAATACACGGCAAATCCTGAATGACACCGGGTATGACCGAGAACGGGAATTTTTCATCAAACAAAGGTTAACGGGGGAAAACTATGGATGGTCGCCAGAAGCCCGATCCGCAGCCGAAAAACGATAACGACCTGAACGATGAGGAGATCATTGATTTAACACAGATTGTCGAAGGGGAAGATGATGACGACATTATCGATCTCACCGATATTCTGGAGCAGCCTGATCAGGCGTTGGAAGCAGCGGACGAACCTGATGAGGCGGCAATCCCCCTGGTGGATGTCATACCCACAGAAGAGACGGCCGACCTGTTGGAAGATGCGGATGATGAAATCATCGATCTGACGGATGTGATGTCAGCCCCCGAAACGCCTTCCGTCGAACCGGTAACAGCAACCACCCCCTTACCCAGTGAGGTTGAAGCGGATGAAGAGGTGATTGATCTGCTGGACGTGACCACCCCCCTGGAATCCGATATCGCCGAACCTGAACCGCAAGTCCCCGCCACAACGCCTGAAGAAGTGGCCGGGGAAGCCGATGAGGAGGATGACGTGGTCGATCTGCTGGATGTGGTCGCCGCCGACACGCCGGAGGAAGATGCCGTTACACCGCCATCCACTGACGAAATTGAGGATGTCATCGACCTGTTGGATGCCGTGGAACCTGAACCTGCAGTTGTCGAAGATGACGAATTCGCGGATCTTGAAAGCAGGGCGGAAGCCATGTTGGCGGAAACCACGGATTCAGAGACTGAGTCGGGCGTGGAACCATTCGACTCTGACACGCCCGAGGAAGCGGCCCAAACGGCCGGGCCGGACAACGACTTCACGGTTTTCGAAGATGAAGAGGAGATCATTGACGAAGGTGAAGCGCCGACTGTTGTTGATGACGAACCGGAACCTGTTGCGGAACCGATCGCTGAAGTCACGTTGGTCCCGGTGACGCCGCCCGAGCCTCCCGCGGCAGAGCCGGTCCCCCTGACCGAGGCACAGGTAGAAGCGGCACTGGAACGGGTCATCGAAAAGATTTACGGCGAAAAGATCGAGCAGCTGATGATCCAGACCATCGAAAAGACCGTGAAGCGGGAAATCGAGAAAATCAAAAATGCACTGCTGGAGGATAGTGACGGCATGGTCGGGTAGCCGGTCAACAATCCTCAGTCAGCCAGAAACAACCTTAAACGGGGATTATCATTAATCCCCTTTTCCATTTTTCAGAGGCCCTAAGACTACCGAGTCGTTTTGCACAAGGAGCGTTTACCCCATGAGTCGTGATATACTGGACAAGAGTTATTCCCCCGAAGAAGTTGAAAAACGCTGGTACGCTTACTGGGAGCAGGAAAAACTGTTCGCCGCCGATGAGAACACCACGAAAAAGCCCTATTCCATCGTCATCCCGCCCCCCAACGTCACCGGCGTGCTGCACATGGGCCACGCCCTGAACAACACCATGCAGGACATCATGTGCCGCTATCACCGCCTTAAGGGGGACAGCGTGCCGGGAGAAGTTCATCGACTCCGTTTGGGAATGGCGAAAGGCGTATGGCAGCGCCATCATCAACCAGCTCAAGCGCCTCGGCGCCTCCTGCGACTGGGACCGGGAGCGATTCACCATGGACGAAGGGCTTTCCCAGGCGGTAAGAAAAGTGTTCGTCCAGCTCCACGAAGAAGGCCTGATTTACCAGGGAGATTACATCATCAACTGGTGCTGCCGCTGCCACACGGCCCTGTCCGACCTGGAAGTGGAGCACGAAGACCTGGACGGCCACTTCTACCACATCCGCTATCCCTATGCCGACGGCTCCGGATCCGTCGCCGTGGCCACCACCCGTCCGGAAACCATGTTGGGGGACACGGCCGTGGCCGTTCACCCGGAAGACGAGCGCTACACGGATCTGAGTGCCAAAGCGGTGATCCTGCCGCTGATGAACCGTGAGATCCCCATTATCCGTGACACCTATGTGGACCTGTCTACCGGTACCGGGGCACTGAAGGTGACCCCGGCCCATGACCCCAATGACTTTGAAATCGGCGTCCGCCACGACCTGCCCAGCGTCAAGGTGATTGCCGACGACGGCACCATGACCGATGGGGCAGGACGGTTTAAAGGCATGGACCGTTTTGCCTGCCGCAAGGCCGTGGTTAAAGCCCTGGAGGCCGAAGGGCTGCTGGAACGGGTGGAACCTCACCGGCACAGTGTGGGCCACTGCTACCGCTGCAAGACCGTGGTGGAGCCCAACCTCTCCCGCCAGTGGTTCGTCAAGGCCAAACCATTGGCCGAAAAGGCCATCGAAGCGGTGGAGACGGGCAAAACCCGCATCATCCCTGAAATGTGGACCAAGACCTACTACGAGTGGATGTACAACATCCGCGACTGGTGTATTTCCCGTCAGATCTGGTGGGGCCATCAGATCCCGGCCTGGACCTGCCAGAGATGCAGCAAGATGATCGTGGCCATGGACGCGCCCGATCTCTGCCCGGACTGCGGCGCCACCAACCTGGTCCAGGAAACCGACGTGCTGGACACCTGGTTCAGCTCGGCCCTGTGGCCCTTTTCAACCATGGGGTGGCCGGAGCAGACCCAACTGCTCAAGACCTACTACCCCACCTCGGTGCTGGTTACCGGGTTCGACATCCTCTTTTTCTGGGTGGCCCGTATGATGATGATGGGCATTCACTTCATGAAAGAGATTCCCTTCCACGATGTCTACGTGCATGCCCTGGTGCGCGACGAGGAGGGGAAGAAAATGAGCAAATCCAAGGGCAATGTCATCGACCCCCTCAACGTCATCGATCAGTACGGTACCGACGCTTTCCGATTCACCCTGGCCGCCTTTGCCGCCCAGGGCCGGGATGTGAAGATGAGTGAAAAACGGGTGGAAGGCTACCGCCACTTCATCAACAAGCTGTGGAACGCCGCCCGGTTTTCCCTCATGCATCTGGAAAAGGGCTACGATGCTATCGATGAGAACAACATCTCCCTGCAGGACCGCTGGATCCTCTCCCGGCTAAACCGGGTGACCCGGCAGACCGAGGAGGCTCTGGATGCCTACAAGTTCAACGAGGCCGCCGGTGCAATCTACCAGTTCGTCTGGCATGAGCTGTGCGATTGGTACCTGGAGGCCATCAAACCCACCCTGTACGACAAAACCGGCAGTGAGGGAAAAGCAGCCACGCTGTCGGTGCTGTGGCATGTATTCAAAGAGGCGCTGATCCTGCTGCACCCCTTTGCCCCCTTTGTCACCGAGGAGATCTGGCACTCGCTGCCCGGCACCGAAGGTTCTATCATGAAAACGGCCTGGCCGGATCACATCCAGCCCGGCGACGATTCAGCGGCCGAGGCGCAGATGGAGACCGTAATGGCCGTCATCACCGGCATCCGCAACGTGCGCGGTGAGATGAACATCTCACCCTCCACGGCCCTGACCGTGGCGGTCCAGCCCGAAGCGCCGGCAACCGGCGAATTGATCGAGAAAAACCGGGGCCTGATCGTCAACCTGGCCCGATTGAATGACATCACCGTAGACGCCGGGATGAAGCGGCCCAAGGCGGCAGCCACCGTCCTTGTGAGCGGGACAACGGTATTCGTGATGCTGGAAGGCATTATCGATTTTGCCCAGGAGCAAGCTCGTCTGGAAAAGGAAATAGGGAAGCTGTCAAAGGAGCTGTCGGGCATGAATAAAAAACTGGGCAACGAGGATTTTCTTAAAAAAGCACCGGCTGAGGTGGTGGACGGTGTCCGGGAAAAGCACGCGGCCCTGCTGGAAAAGCAGCAGGCACTGGAAGCGACCCTTGAACGAATCAAGGCCATGATGGGTTAAGATGATGCACACCATAGAAGATCTGATACAACTGGCCCTGCAGGAAGACATAGGCCCCGGCGACATTACCACAGACAACCTGGTGGCTCCGGACACCCGGGGGAATGGCATCATCGTTGCCAAGCAGAATTTGGTCATCGCCGGACTTCAGGTGGCCGAGAAGGTCTTCAAAGCACTGGAACCGCAAATTGATTTCGAGGCCCTTTACGCGGATGGAGACCGGATAACCGCCGGCAGCACCGTGGTCAGGATTGACGGCACATTGGGTACCCTGTTAAGGGGCGAACGCACCGCCCTGAATTTTATTCAGCGGTTGTCCGGCATCGCCACCCAGGCCCGTACCTTTGTCGGAGAAGTCGCGGGAACATCGGTGAAGCTGGTGGATACCCGCAAGACCACCCCGGGCTGGCGGGTGCTGGAAAAATATGCGGTACGCATCGGCGGCGCCCACAACCACCGCATGGGCCTGTACGATGGCGTGCTCATCAAGGATAACCATATCGCCGTGTCCGGCGGTATTACCAATGCGGTAAAAAAAGTCCGGCAAAAGATCTCCCACCTGGTAAAAGTGGAGGTGGAGACGGCCACCTTTGAAGAAGTGAAAGAGGCGCTGGCCGCCAATGCGGATATCATCATGCTGGACAACATGGATCTGGAACAGATCCGCAAAGCCGTCCGGATGATCGATAAAAAGGCCCTGGTGGAAGTGTCCGGCAGCGTCACCCGGGAAAGACTCAGGGACCTGGCCCAAACCGGCGTGGATCTCATCTCCATCGGTGCCCTCACCCACTCGGCCGTGGCCGTGGATCTGAGCATGAACATAAAAGCGAATTGAGGAATTTGGGAATTCAGGGATTTTGGAATTATTTATCCTCTAATCCCTCAATTCCTCAATCCCATAATCCCTTAATTTTAATTTTTCCTGGTGCAGCTGGCCCAGGGGCCGGCCCAGGGCCATTTCGTCTACCTTTACGGCCTGGTGCCGGCAAAGTTCACCGTCCCCCAGGTGTCGGCCTATTTCTCCCTCGGCCAGCAGATCCTCTCCCTGTTCACATTCATGTTCCTTCACGGCGGGTTCATGCACCTGATCGGGAATATGTGGTCGCTGTACATCTTCGGCGACAATGTGGAAGACCGGCTGGGATCGGCCCGCTACATCGTCTTCTACCTGCTGTGCGGCCTGGCATCGGGCATGTCTCACCTTTTGCTCAACGCCCACTCCAACATTCCCACCATTGGTGCCAGCGGCGCCATCGCCGGGGTCATGGGGGCCTATTTCATCCTCTATCCCCGTTCGCGTATACTCACCCTGATCCCGATCATCTTCATCCCCTGGTTTGTGGAGATACCGGCTTTCTTTTTTCTGGGAATCTGGTTCGTCCTGCAGTTTTTAAATGCAGCGGGAAGTTCCGGGCATGCCGGCGGTATCGCCTGGTGGGCCCACATCGGAGGGTTCGTCTTCGGCATCCTCTTTCTCAAACTGTTCGACCGGATACCGGCCACCGGCGTCACCGACCGGCTGCGCCACGCCACCGAAAGGAAGCGATCCCACCGCTTCCAGGTGGTAAAAACTGGCAGCGGCGAGAAGGGGGGCAACCTTTACGGCACCCTCACCATCACCCAGTACGAAGCCATGGTAGGCGCACGTAAACTGATCACCGTCCCCTGGGGGCTGCAGAATCGCCTTTTCAATGTCGTGGTGCCCCAGGGCATCGCCGACGGCCAGGTGCTGCGGTTAAAGAACGTGGGTAAACCCGGATCCGATGGCACCCGGGGCGACATGATGCTCAAGATCAGGATTCAGCATATTTAAGGGTTCGCGTAAAAATAACTTCGCAGAATTGGCGCTCAGATTTGGTTCAGGTTTGGCTGATCCGAGAGAGCAAAGCGCATCCAAAATTGGCATTTTTCATTGGCCATCGCACGTTTGGGGCTAGGCCAGCAAACCGCCGTCGCAGGTCAGGCAGGCACCGGTGGTGTAGGATGCCGCATCGGAAACCAGATACAACACCGCACCGACCATCTCGATCGGGTCCGCGTGGCGCTTCAATGGAATCTGATTGACCACCATATTGTAGATCTCCTCGTTCTGCATAAGCATCGACGAGAATTTGGTGTCCGTGAAGCCCGGCAACAGAGCATTAACACGGATATGATGGGATGCCAGCTCCTTGGCGAAGGCCTGGGTCATGGTGATCAGCGCCCCTTTGGTGATGGAATAAACGCCTTGAAACGGCGCCGGCCTGATACCGTTGACCGACGAGACATTCACGACAGCGCCTTTACCGGCAGCCTGCATGAGGGGAATGGCCTTCTGGGTCATGAAAAAGGGACCTTTCAGATTCACGTTCAGGGTTTTCTCCCAGACCCCTTCATCGACGGTCGCCATCTCGCGAAAATAGGGGTTCGTGGCGGCATTGTTCACCAGAATGTCCAACCGTCCGTAGGTCTCGCGAATCCTGTCGTAGAGGTTGTCGATGTCCGCGATGCTGCCCATGTGGCAGGCAAACCCGGCGGCCTTGCCGCCCTTTTCCCTGATTCCCGTGGCAGCCGCCTCAAGGCTTTCCTGCTTGCGGCTGACCAGAATCACCTCGGCGCCATGATCGGCCAGCGTCTCTGCAATGGCCTGGCCGATGCCACGACTGGCGCCGGTGACCAGGGCAATGCGGTCTTTCAAATCAAACGATACCATGTTTTCTCCTCTCAATGATGAGTTGAACTTTTCTGAATCAGAGGGTAAATATTCAACGAATGAGCTGAAGGCGAACCCTTCTTCTTGAATTCTGGATTCTGGCTCCTGAATTCCCTTGTAGCGTTTACATGCAAAGGCATTCTATCGTTTTAAAAAATAGACAGGATACATTAATTAAAAATTAGGTTTGCTTACGTTTTCAGGATCAATCTGAATGACCGGATCATCTTGATCGGATGGTAGGATTTTTTAGCCTTGGCCAACCCCGGGATTCCCATGTCGCTTTCCTTGTTCAGGTAGGTGTAGCCGATAAACAGCCTTTGGGCGCAGGCATTGTCGAAATACTGATACAGCCCCTTGATGCTGCCCAGGGCCTTTTCGTACTGCAAGGAGGCCATCTCCCGAGTTACGTGGGCGGATACCCCGAATGCGCTCACCTTGCCGTCGATGCGCATCAGGATCCCCTTCACCGCCAACGTTTCCAGGTGGTTCAGGGTGTTGATGGCCGCCTGCTTCTCGCAGGCAAGATCCACCTGGTCATCGGCGTCGCAATCCCGCTCCTGGCACCACTCCTCCAGAAAGACGAGGCATTCTTCGGCATTGTCCGGATCGATGGGATCGATGGCTACCTTTCCCAAATCCACATAATCACGCTGGAACTGGTTGATCAGGTTGCGTTTTTTAGAATACCGGTTTCCCTTGAGGCCGGCCAGGTCTTCGACCCGGTAGACATAGTCATCATAGGCGGCATGGGGCCTCACCTGGAAATGCCGCCCGACGGCATCTTCACCGAAACGGGCGATATAGTCCTCGGGAACGAACCAGTATTGCGTGTAACCGGCCGCTTTTGCCACCGCCGCCAGCTCTCCGGGCGTAAATTCCCGTTCCGGCGAGATCGGCAGCAGCAGGTGCCGGTTCTTTTTATCCGTTTCGAATTCGGCGGCGACAATAAAGGCGCCTTCGAATTCGGCGCCGAGGGGTTTGTATTCCGTGTTGGTCCAGGCGATGATGGAGGAGAGGGAGTAGCCGCACAGGGGATAGCGCTGGTTGTCGAAATAGTGGCGATACGTGGTATAGTCCGGCGGTGTCAGTTGTTTAAAATTCATCATAATGTTTTGAGCATGGGCACGGAATCGGCCATGGGCGAAAATCCCAGAGGTCGATAAAATGGGTGCGTCTTCCTTTCTGCGATGAGTCCGATCCAGCCGATGCCGTCGGCTTCCAGCCGAACCACAAGCTCCGTCACCATCCGGGAACCGATGCCTCTTCCCCGGAAGGCCGGGTCCACGGTTACGTCCTGGATGTAGGCGTCGCTGATCCGGTCGCTGATGGCGCGGCCCATGGCAACGATGGTCACCGCCTGGCGGGCCACCAGAAAACAGTGGCTACCGGCAACGATGCCGGCCACCAGCGACGGGTTGTCCGCGTCGTCCGTCCACCAGCCGGCATGCCGGTACAGTTCGGTCAGTCGAGTGATCTCACGTTGGGTCGGGGTTTCAAGAAACGTATATTCAATCATCGAAGATGCAGGATACCTTGTTTCGACCGGCCTGCTTGGACTGGTACATGGCTTGGTCGGCCCGCTGGACAAAGCTGGAGATCTCTTCTTCCTGGCGATACTGGGTCACACCGATGCTGATGGTGATTTTCAAATCGGAAGTCTTGCCATCGGTGAAATCTTCTGCAGCCACGGCAGCCCGAAGCCGCTCGGCAACGGTCCTGGCTTCTTCGCCATGGGTTCCCGGCAGGATGATGGTAAACTCCTCGCCACCGTATCGGTACCTTGAATTTATCGATATCCAGCAGCAGCAGGCTCAGCTTGTACCCGTAACGGTTGAACCGCTCGATCTCCCCTTTGAGCTGACTGTAAAAATGTCGAGAGTTGAACAGCTGGGTGAGACCATCGGTGATGGAGAGTTTTTTCAACTTCTCCAGCATATGGATCCGGTCCTGGTTGAGACTGCGTTCGTTGAGCACCCGCTTGAGGCGTAACAGCAGTTCTTCGAAG
Source organism: Desulfosarcina sp. (assembly GCA_014237405.1). Classification (GTDB taxonomy): domain Bacteria; phylum Desulfobacterota; class Desulfobacteria; order Desulfobacterales; family Desulfosarcinaceae; genus Desulfosarcina. The sequence continues at coordinate 19,638 of JABZFO010000045.1, forward strand.
CGGACCGGCTTGAAAACAAAATCACTGGCTCCTTTGCTGATGGCCTCTTCGTATGAGTATTCCGTACTGTAGCCGGTCATGACGATTACATCGATATCATGGTCCCGCTTGATCCGGTCGGTCAATGCCAAGCCGTCCATGCCGGGCAGCAGGATGTCGGTGATCACCACCTCAACGGTGTTGGCGGAAAGCGCATCCAAGGCCTCTTCGGCACTGGATGCCACCGAAGCCTCATACCCGGACATTTCGATGAACTCGTGCATTGTATCCCGAATAGAGAGATCATCGTCGACAATAAGAATATGTGGCGCCATGGAAACCGTTTTTCATTATCGGACCGCTCGCGGATACCGTTTGACATATCTGAAAACGATCTGATATTAATAAAAATTTTTAGGAAATGAAGAGATTATAACCACGTTGAAATCCGGTGTCAACCGGCATATAATATCCGTTTCGACTGAACCTGTAATAATATGAAAAGCATACGCAACTTCAGCATCATCGCTCACATCGACCATGGCAAGTCCACCCTGTCCGACCGGCTGATCCAGTCCAGCAAAATCATCTCGGAGCGGGATTTCAAGGACCAGATTCTGGATACCATGGATATCGAGCGGGAGCGTGGCATCACCATCAAAAGCCAGACCGTGTGTCTGCCATATAAATCCAAGGATGGCAAGACCTACGATCTAAACCTGATCGATACGCCGGGACATGTGGACTTCACCTACGAAGTCTCCCGGGCGCTGGCCTCCTGCGAGGGAGCACTCCTGCTGGTCGACGCCAGCCAGGGCGTAGAGGCCCAGACCCTGGCCAACCTCTACCTGGCCATAGAGCACAACCTGGAAATCATTCCGGTGATCAACAAGATCGACCTGCCGTCGGCGGACATCGACCGGGTCAAGGATCAGATCGAAGAGGATCTGGGACTGGATCCGGAATCGGCCATTCTGGCATCGGCCAAAGAAGGTTTGGGCATCGGCGACATCATGGAAGCCGTCGTCCAGAAACTGCCGCCGCCCGCAGGCAACCCCGACGCCCCGCTTCAGGCCCTGATTTTCGACTCCCACTACGACCCGTTCAGGGGTACCATCGTTCATTTCCGCATCAAGGAAGGCACCATCCGCGCCGGGGATCGCATCCGGTTCATGTCCAACAACGCCACCTACAAGGTGGAGGAGGTGGGCGTTTTTCAGATCGTCCGGGTACCCAAAAAAGAACTGAGTGCCGGAGAGGTGGGGTACATGATCGCAGCCATCAAAACGGTGAGCGACACCCGTTGCGGCGACACAGTCACCCACCACCAGCAGCCCTGCAAAAAACCGCTGTCCGGGTTCAAAGAAGCCAAGCCGGTGGTCTTTTCCTCCATCTATCCGGTGGCTTCGGACGGCTACGAAGACCTGGCTGTGGCCATGGAAAAACTCAAGCTCAACGACGCGTCACTCATCTACGAAAAGGACAGCAGTGCAGCCCTGGGATTCGGGTTTCGCTGCGGGTTCCTTGGTTTGTTGCACCTGGAGGTGGTCCAGGAGCGTCTGGAGCGCGAGTATGATCTATCCCTGATCCTCACTGCCCCGTCGGTTCGCTACCGGCTGATGATGAACGACGGCGAGGAACTGATCATCGACAACCCGGCCCTGCGCCGGGGCATCAACAAAAACTACCAGTACCTGACCAACAACCGCCTGGAGATGGTCTTCGAACTGCCCTTGGGGGAGGTAATCTACGACTTTTACGACAAACTCAAATCCATCACCCAGGGCTACGGATCCTTCGACTACGAACTGATCGAGTACCGCCGAACCGACCTGGTGAAGCTGGACTTTCTAATCAACGGAGAACGGGTGGACGCGCTGTCCATGCTGATTCACCGTGACAACGCCGTGGGCCGGGGCCGGGTCGCCTGCAACAAGCTCAAAGATGAGATCCCCCGCCAGATGTTCAAGATCGCCATCCAAGGCGCCATCGGCGGCAATATCATCTCCCGTTCCACCGTATCGGCATTTAGAAAGGATGTTACGGCCAAGTGCTACGGCGGGGATATCTCCCGTAAACGCAAACTGCTGGAGAAGCAGAAAAAAGGAAAGAAGCGGATGAAAATGGTGGGCCAGGTCATGCTGCCCCAGTCCGCCTTTCTCGCCGTGCTGAAAACCGACACGGACTAGAAACGGCACAACCGCCGCTCGACAGGCTTCGGCCCCTCAAACAAAGCACATTCGGACGACCTCAACACCCAGCCCTGCACCAGCACTGGAGGAACCATGGGAAGAACCATCGCACAGAAAATATTCGACGATCACCGCATCGGCACCCCGGACACGGACGTTCAAGTAATCCGGCTCGATGCCGTCTTCTGCCATGAAATCACCACGCCACCGGCCATCGTAGACCTGCAGCAGCGAGGCAAAGACCGGGTGTTCGATCCGGCGCGAATCAAGGTGGTCATCGACCACGTCTCCCCGGCCAAGGACTCCAAGACCGCCCTCCAGGGCAAGATTCTGCGGGAGTGGGCCCGGCGCCACGGTATCGTCGATTTCTTCGACATCGGCGCCAACGGCGTCTGCCACGCCCTGTTCCCCGAAAAAGGGTTCGTCCGACCCGGATATACGGTGATCATGGGCGATTCGCACACCTGCACCCACGGGGCTTTCGGCGCTTTTGCCGCCGGTGTGGGCACCACGGACCTGGAGGTGGGCATCCTCAAAGGGGTCTGCACCTTTAAAACGCCGGAGACCATCTGCATCAACATTACCGGCACCCTGCCCAACGGCGTCTTTGCCAAGGACGTGATCCTTTCGGTCATCGGCCGCATCGGCGTCAACGGCGCCACCAACAAGGTGATCGAGTTTGCCGGCCCCGTGGTGGATGCCATGGACATGGAGTCGCGCATGACCCTGTGCAACATGGCCATCGAGGCCGGCGGCACCTGCGGCATCTGCGCACCGGACCGCATTTCCGTGGACTACCTGTGGCCCTTTATCAAGGATGAATACGACAGCCCGGAAGCAGCTCTGGCAGACTTTTCCAAATATCTGCCGGATCCCGATGCCGCCTATGCCCAGACCATCGACCATGATGTGTCCAATCTCACGCCCATGGTCACCTTCGGTTACAAGCCGGATAACGTGAAGCCGGTATCCGAAATGGCAGGCACCCGGGTGGACCAGGTGTACATCGGTTCGTGCACCAACGGTCGCATCAGCGATCTGCGCATTGCCGCCCGGGTACTGGCCGGAAAGCGGATCAACAACACGGTGAGAGCCATCGTCTCGCCGGCCACGCCGAAAGTTTACAACCAGGCCCTGGAAGAGGGCCTTATCAAGACCTTCATGGACACGGGCTTTTGCGTCACCAACCCCACCTGCGGCGCCTGCCTGGGCATGAGCAACGGGGTGCTGGCCGACGGCGAAGTCTGCGCGGCAACAACCAACCGGAATTTCAATGGACGCATGGGCAAAGGGGGCATGGTGCACCTGATGAGCCCGGCTACCGCAGCGGCCACCGCCATTGCCGGCACCATCGCCAACTCCCCGCTGTACACGAGATAAGATAGGAGAAGACAATGAAATCATTCAGCGGTAAGGCTCTGTTTCTGGACCGGTCGGACATCAACACCGATGAAATCATACCGGCCAAATACCTCACGGAAATCTCCCGCGACGCCCTGGCTCCCTACCTGCTGGAAGACCTCAAGTTTGACGGATTCGACCCAACTGCGGACATCGCCGACAAAAGTGTGGTGGTCACCCGGGCCAACTTCGGCTGCGGTTCCTCCCGGGAGCACGCCCCCTGGGCCCTGGAGGTCAACGGGATCAACCTGGTGGTGGCCGAAAGCTTTGCACGGATCTTTCGCCAGAACATGTTCAACTGCGGCATGATGGCCGTGGAGCTTCCGGTGGATACCATAGATAAGTTGTTCTCCACCTTTGGCGGACACGATACGACAGTTGAAACCGACGTTGACGGTGGCACCATCACCGTATCCGCCGAGGGCATGACGGAAACCATCTCTTTCACCATCTCCCGGTTCGACGCGGATCTGGTGGCTTCCGGCGGGTGGGTGGACTTTGCGGATGCCAACTACTAGGCAAAAGCGTGTATTTGTGGCCACTGTCGCGGCCGTTCTGTTGCTGTTGTCTGGCATGAACGCAGCGGCAGAGGAACCGCCGCTTCCCCTTTACGGCCAACTGATGGTGGCGGCCTTCTCCGCCGATGAAACGGACGAGAACCTGGAGGAAGACAGCTACGACCTCACCCTTTTTGGTGTGGCGGCGCAAAAGCCGCTTCTTCCCGATCTCCCTGTCGACCTGGGATTCGAAACCGGTGCCCTGCTCTCCTGGAAAAGCGACACGCGGTTTGTCCAGATCTCCAGCGGTCCGTCCGGCGGTACCGTCCGGGTTGAGATCGACAACAAGATGCTCCTGGTGGACTATTTTTTCGGAGGCTACGCCGGCTTCCGGCTGACCCGATGGCTTCGCCTCTATGCGGGCGCCGGTCCGCTGCTGGTCTATGGGTACCGGGAGATTCAACCCGAGCCGTTTAACGGTGAATCCCCCGAGAAGACATACGAATCAAAGCTGGCCGTGGGCGCCTATGCGCGTTGCGGCGCCGAGATCGTTTTTACCGACCGCTGCATGCTCGGGGCCGGGGTTCGGGCTATGACCAGCGGCCTGGAATTCAAAGAATCCGTTGGCAAAATCCGCTATGAAGGCATGCAGTATCTTCTCAGCTTTTCTTTTCGTTTGTAATCAATCCCGCTGAACCCCATAGCCATAGCGGTGACAGCCCGTCATCGATCGTTTAAGGACAAAAAAGCCCTTGACTTATTTTTGGAAAAGGGTTTATATGCGGACTTTCTTGAAACGGCAGCCCGCCTTTTCAGGAGCCCCGCCGAGGTAGCTCAGTCGGTAGAGCAGGGGACTGAAAATCCCCGTGTCGGCAGTTCGATTCTGTCCCTCGGCACTTGTATTCAAAGAGCCTACTGTATAAACGGTAGGCTCTTGTTTTTTTTGGAGTTACCTACAATTTTGATCGATTCCGACTGTTACACCCAAGTCTTACACCAAGTGACAGGTGGAGGTGATCAAAATGCAGCACCCCACCCGAAGCCCATCTTACCTTACCCGAAACCAATTCTCTTACTGCTTCAGGCTCCACGTTCCGTTAAACCTCCAAGGCGTAGTTGGTAAAAAAGAGTTGCGCTACTCCTTGCGGACAGGGTATCTTTCCGAGGTAAAATTCAAAGCTCGTGTTCTTGCGGGTAGTGTTCAAATGTTATTCAAAAGACTGAGGAAACTCACTACGATGAAACTTACCTCATCTGCTAACCTCTCGACCCAAGACGGGGTTTCGCCGCCACAGTCCGGCGCAATTCATTTACAAACAAGGAGAAACAGATATGGGTGATAAGGGGAAAAAAGACAAAGGCAAAAGGGAACAACAGAAAAAGGCCCAGCTTAATCCAAAGGAAAAACGAAAATCGAAAAAGGAAAAGAAGAAATAAATGCCCAGTGCAGTTCGATGACCTTAAATCAAGCAGTATTTGGTTTTATGCGAAGAAGTCAAAGGGTTGACATCTTCTGTGATACTGATATGTAACCGCTACTTGCTAATGCATTAAAAGGAAACCCACCTTGATTATAAGAGTGAAGTCGCTTAATAGGATGTTTGAGCAAAATAACAATCCAAAACATTGCAGTTATCGAGGCAAATGTCACAATTGTGGAGGTGGTGTTAAAATTGAAATAACGAAAACTTCTGGAGGCTACGGGCTGCTTGGAGGCGTCTTGTACGCACCGAATCCACAGAATTTTTTGATCCTATGCATCGATTGTTATGTAAAATCCGGAGAACCAACATAGTCGGATCAATTTTATTAAGCTCGCCACAGAATTTGAATACACTTATGCCGCTCTCAGCTAATAATAACTATGGTCGTAGAAAAGGAATGGAGAGACGCCAGTTCTCCTATACGGTCCATGTGCCCGAAAGAAGGTCCGGAAAGGACAGGAGGAGTATCAAAGATCGAAGGAATGCCATGGGAACTGAAAGAGGAAATAAAGAAGCGATAAGAAGCTGATTCAAGTCTGGTATTTAATGGTAACCCAATGGGTTTTAATGTTCCTGTGTTGATCCCAACGTAAGGGCCTTTTACAACATTAGGGGTTGCAGTCTGGGCAACTCCTAGCTGAACCGGCTAAACCCTTTTTATTTTTCGGCAGACTTTTTCCATTGTCTGTTGTATAGAAGTGGTTTCGATCAAGTTTGCAGGCCAGTAGCTCGAATTGGTAGAGCACCGGACTCCAAATCCGGGTGTTGGGGGTTCGAATCCCTCCTGGCCTGCCACATAAAAAAACAAAGGGGTCATGTCTTGAAAGTTGAATAATTTGCGAGTGTGTGCTATATACCTTGCAACAGACCTATTTTTTGAGGGGGCATATGGCACGACAGTTAAGGATTAATTATCCAGGCGCTTTTTATCACGTCACATCCCGCGGTAATGAACAAAAGGCAGTTTTCAAGAGTAAAAGGGATAGAGAAAAATTTCTGGAATATCTTGAAACAGCCACGTTAAGATATAATGCCGTTGTTCATGTTTATTGTTTGATGGAGCTTATACAACATATTTTAATGTTAAACGCAGCCGATCCGGTCATCTTTTCCAGGGAAGGTATAAGGCAATTCTTGTTGATGCAGACGCATATGCGAAAGAATTGTCCCGGTATATTCATTTAAATCCAGTGAGGGCGAAGATGGCAGAAAAGCCTGAAGAATATAAATGGTCGAGCTATCTGGATTATATCGGTGAAAGGAAAAGCCATGAATGGCTTAACAGGGATTTTATACTTGGATACTTTGGCAATAAAGTTCCTGCGGCTGAAAGAGAGTACAAAAAATTTGTCAGCGGTCTTGAAGGTAAGGAGTATGAAAGTCCACTTAAAGAAGTGTTTGCGTCAACAATACTTGG
>JABZFO010000128.1 GCA_014237405.1 Desulfosarcina sp.
TATGAATTAGTTTCGCTCGATGAGAACAATGACATCGGTTCAAGATTGGCTGCTTAAGCACAGCTAATGCCAAATTCTTATTTTTCAAAGAACTATTTTTCGAAAACTCAAGTATATAAAGGTTATAGAAAAAAACCACTCTAACCACTCTTCCAGGTTATTCGGTTAATGATTCAAATGTGATTGGAGGGGGGATTTTTTGTAATTTGGTGGCTGGGTGTGGGCCGGCGCCGGCAGGGATGTCGAATGGCCATGCGGATATGTTCGGCCACTTTCCGGATGTGAGGGGGGCGGGGGGCGGCGGTGATAAGGTGTTGATTGCCCTGATGATTTTTGTATCTGACACGGGTCAGGGGTGGATTGCAATAGTTTTTTGATCCTTTGCAGGAAAAACCTAAAAAAATATAATTTGCTGCAGGCGTCGAAATAAACGAAGGAATAGTTGATCGTAAAAAAGATTATAAAAAGGGTTGAGTTTTTGCGCTGGAAAGTTATACTAAATATAGTTTTCTTCGACGCAACCCTTAAATGGAGGCCCTACGATGGCTAAAACGATGGCATATATCCGGGTGAGCAAGGACAAGCAGGATGTCGAGCACCAGCGGCTTGAGATTTATAAACTGGCTCATGATGTCGGACTGGGCCAGGTTACGTTTATCGAGGAGACGATCAACAGCCGGATACACTGGCGGGATCGCAAGGTTGCCGATATTCTGGATGCCTGCGGGCCAGGTGATGCGGTAGTCGTGGCGGAGCTGTCACGGTTGGGCCGGTCAATGCTGGAGATCATGGAGATTCTGTCCGTGGCCACGACCTCCGGGATCCGGATCTATGCCACCAAGGGCAACTGGCGGCTGGACGGGAGTTTGCAGTCCAAGGTGGTGGCGATGGCGTTTGCCATGGCGGCCGAGATCGAAGGGGATCTGATCCGGGAGCGGACCACGGCGGCGCTGTCCACTAGGCGGCGGGAAATCAAGGAAAAGGGATTTTTTATTTCCAAGGCTGGAAATCGGGTGACATCTCTGGGCCGGCCGCCGGGACCGGGGAAATCAAAACTGGATGCGCACCGTGATGAAATTGTGGAAATGCTGGAACTGGGTGTGACGCGCAAGCGGCTGGCAGAGCGGCTGGGGTGCAGTGAATCGAACCTGCGCCACTGGCTGCGGATGCGCGGGCTGACTGAGGTGGGCCGGCATTGATGGGGAGATGCCCTGAAACAAAAACCGGGAGATCGTGGGTCCCATCCCCCCTATATCACTTGACGGGCAGGGGGATTTCTGGATTTTCGATTCTAAAAAAACAGTCTGTTCCTCCACCTGCGCGATCAGGGGGCGGGGAGTCCAATAAGAGGGGAGCAGGGGGTAAGTAATAGTAATTAAACAAGAAAGGGGAGACTATGAAGGGTAGTCCAATTCTGTTTGTGGCGGTGTTGGTACTTTGCTGGTGGCCGGCGGCGGGGATTGGCGGGGATCATGTGCGGTCTGACGGGCAGGGCGGGTATTACACGAACGAAGGGCATTACCGGTCTGACGGCCAGGGCGGGCTGTATACGCCCAATGCCGGGCATATCCGGTCCGACGGGCAGCGCGGGTTTTATACGCCTGACGGCGGGCATGTTCGGTCGGATGGCCAGGGCGGGCTGTATACGCCCAATGCCGGGCATTACCGGTCTGACGGGCAGGGCGGGTATTATACGCCGAAGGGCGGGCATATCCGGTCCGACGGGCAGGGCGGGTTTTACGACGATTAGGGATGATGCGAGCCGAAGTGTCCATGCAGGAAAAATAAAAAAAAATGATTTTTCCTGCAAATTAAAGTGGTGGATTAATGCCATAGTTGCTCAGGCCGGCCCTTGGCAGGAACCGTTTTACGACCGGCTAAGGGGGATGATTCCCATCTGGCATGGCCCCTGGGGGGCATGAGCGGCTGAGGCATTTTAGGGGAATGGCGCTGAAACCGCAAAAATCTGTCAAGTAAAAAATTCATAAAAAATCAGGGGTAAATTATTCCACTGGAGAACACCAGGGAACAATAGAGAACATTTAGCAGGAGCGGCCGACGGGAATGCGTCGGCCTTTTTTTTTGCGTGTTATGTGTTGATATCGTGAAATTGGTGTCTGGTTTGTTGGTTTGATTGGTTGAAGTTGGTTCGTAAATAACGTCAGGAGTTTTTTTTTATGGGGCGTTCGCGGACGGGTAAGATAGCACAGTACCACCTGGAAGAGACCATCAGCAAGATGGCCTATGACGACGGCATGACCGGCAAGGAGATATCGGTCAGGCTGATCGAGATGGGCTATAAAGTATCCCACCCCACGGTGTGCCGCTGGCTGAAAAAGCAGGTTGAGCACGCACGTACCCAATCCGAAAAAATTTTCACCGACCATGTGGCCGAGCACCTGCCCAAAGACCTGGATGCGCTGGAGGCGATGGAGGCGCTGTGTCTGACCTGGGCCAACGAGTCCGGGGCCGATCGCGTGCAGCGACTGTCCTCCTGGAAGCAGGTGACGCAGTTGATCCCCGCGTATGCCGCACGCCTGATCGCTTTCACGACGCTTGAGACCAAGGAGAAGAACGCCGAGGTGAAGGCGTTTATCCGGGAGTTGATGGCGATTCTGGTGGAGGATATCAACCTGGTGCGCCAGCGCCTTGCGGCCATCGGCCAGGGAACCAAGATCATCGAGACCAAACTGAAGAACGCCGGCCTGATCAGCGATGCCGACAAGGGCAACGTCGTGATCAAGGGCTACGACGATGCGGGCGGCGCTGCGGGACCGGAACCTCCCACCGCCCCGGAAACGCAGCGCCGTCTTCTCGCCTTCAAGGGGGGCCGAGACTGATGGGCGACCTGGTGTTCGATCTTTCCCCCACACAACTGGATTTCGTGATGTGCGAGGATCAGCTCGTACAGATCATGTCCGGAATGGGTGAAGGGAAGACCTTCGCCGGTGTGGCCGCGTGTATTGTGCATGCCCAGCGCTGCGGGAAAAATATCCGGGGCGCATTGATCAGGGACACTTTTCAGAACATCAAGATATCAACCCTGCCGGACATCCAGGAGGTGCTCGGCCGCAACTGGTGCAGGGTCAGCGATCAGGGCAAGAAGCTGCACATACTTACATCGCCAGGCGTGGAGCTTGATCTGTTCGGCATCGATGACGAGGCCAGTATATCAAAGCTGCAGGGGCCGCAGTACGCAATCATCTGGCTGGAGGAGCCTGCGCCGATTCTCGAAAGGGCGAACGCGGGCCTGCCCAGGGACGTGCTCAACATGGCCATCGCCAGGGCATCGCGGCAGCCGGGAACGGTCATGCGGGTGCAGATCACCCAGAACCCGGCCGACGAGGACCACTGGACAAGCAAGCTGTCAGAGGAGCCGGACGGCGAATACTCGAGGTATGAGGACCCGGATACCGGCGAGGTGTCGGCGGTGATGAAAAAGACGTTTCACATCCGCCCCGGCGAGAACAAATACCTGCCCGGCATGACGCGGGCGGCCAACCTGGCGGCGTTTCAGGATGACCCGGCCAAGATGGCGCGCTATGTCGAGGGGCAGATCGCATCGGTAAACCGCGGCAAGAAGGTGACGCCCAAGTACAACCCGGCCATCCACTACTGCTCTCGCATCCTGCCTGTGATCAAAGGCGAGCTGCTTACCCTGTGGGACGGCTGGCACCACCCCACCTGTATCCTGGCGCAATATATGCCCACCGGCCAGCTTGTGATCCACGACGTGGTTGAGGACGATGGGCTGACGGCCGTTGCCGAGCTTTGCCCGGAGCGGCTGGACCCGCTTTTGAACACGCCCAAGTACCGGGGCAAGATCACCAGTGTGCGCGCTATAGGCGACGAGAGCATGGCCACGCCGGACCAGAGCACGCGCAACCAGAGCGCGGCAAAGGTGGTGGTGAATTACCTGGAAAAAAAATTCAGGGCGCGGGGTCTGACCTTCGAGCGAGGCCCCAAGTCGTGGACCCTGCGACGGGAGTCGGTGAACAACAGTTTTTCGGGGCTGATCGGCGAGGGCATCCCCAAGGTGGTGCTGTCGCGCAGCGCCGTGGGGTTGCACCGGGCTTTGCGCGGCGGGTGGCACTATAAAACCGACAACAACGGCAAAGTGGTCGGCGACAAGCCGGTCAAGGACCAGTACAGCCATCCCGGCGACGCATTCGGCCACGGTATGAGCATTTTGATGCCCTATCTGCCGGCGATGACGGGCAGGAAGGTTTCGAAGGAGCAGGGGATGAAGGTGGCAAGGAGTTATGCCACCGGGAGTTACAGGCGGCAACGGAAGGCGGTCGGGGTGGTTTGATTGGTTGAATTGAGATGGGGGTGCGGATGACGGCAGGGAAAGAGAAGAAATTAACCAGCGCACAGATCGGAATTTTTAAGGAAGAGTGCCGCTATTGGATTGAAAAATTCGGTCTTGTGGGTTGGGAAATAGATATCACTACCGGGCAGTTCAATGATAACGCGGCCGTGATCAGTTTTGATACGGTTAATCGATGGGCAGTAATCAAGTTATCCGATCACTGGCCACAAGAAAAAATCACCGACCAGGAACTCAGAATAACTGCCTATCACGAAGTGTATGAGTTGCTGCTTTCAAAATTCAGATCGATTGTTTCATCCAACACCAGCCAGGACAAACAGGACGTGGATGAACAGATTCATATCGTGATCCGGACGTTGGAGAATCTTCATTTCATTCCGGATTACCATCGCCGGATGAATGAAGGGGAGATATGATGGCAGGTTTTTACGAGCGATACTGGGAGATGAGCGAGGGCGGTCCTTATGACGACGAGCGCTCTTCCAACAATATATTCAAGTGCAAGGACTGCGGGGGCGAGACCTGGCACCGTGAGGGCTGGGACGGCGAGCCGGACCCGGGGCAGTGCAAGGGCCATTGTTCTTCCAGGGCCAGCGACTGGCGGCCGGGCCGGGTGAGCCGGGCCTACCGCAGGAACATCGACATGGTGAAAATGAGCGCCGACCCGCTGGTGGAAACGGGTGAGGATGTTGATCCGAAGGTGGCTTCGATCAAAACGTACAGGGCCAGGCTGGATGTGATTTTTCCGGATGCGCCGGGATTTGAATTTTGAATTTTGAATTTTGAAGTTTGAAAGGTTTGAGGGTTAATGAGTGCACCGGCTGTAATGGAGGCAAAAATGAGTCGTAGAAAAGAGCCGGCGGAGATGAACGTGTCATTTCCGAAGAGGCAGAAGGTCAGGCCTGCGGGGTTCGATGATTTGAGCGTCGGCGATACGGTAACCTGCACAGTGGTCGGCAAGGTGGTGCGCGTCGAGGAGAACGCCGAAGAGTGGAGCCCCGGCAGGCACATGAAGCTGGAAGTGAAGAAGTTTACGGTCGAAGCGGCCGACGACCCCATGAGTATGGGCGATGCCGTGGCCGCATCGGCGTACAAGGCTTAATATGCGCAGGGGAATTTTTGACCTGCCCGTGGTGGTGATAGAGCGATCACCATCGATCGCCATGGCGGTGCACGGCCAGCTGACATGTATCCACAAGGTCGAGCGGGTTAAATTTAACCGCCATATGCGCTACGAGGCCGAATCCCCGCTATTCGACGATATTTCGGATCATGTGGTGCTGACTCCGATGTATAAAATTTCCGTGGACAAGGGCCGGGTTACGGCCGTGAGGGTGGGCAACTGATGGACGCACAGGAGACCAGAGAGCGTGGTGAGGCGGCGGCGGCCTATGCCAAGGAGGATGAGCAGCATTTCGTGTCCTACGCCCAGGACTGCATCGACCACTCCACCAAGGAGCGCGCGGAGATACGCGAACTCATGGCCCAGTGCTACAGCGTCTATAAGGAGGAGGAGCCTGCCAGCTACGGCGACAAGGAGGCGTGGCAGAGCCGGGTGGTGGTGCCCAAACCGTTCGAGACGGTGCAGTTCGGCGCCGCGGCCGTAAAGAAAGCGTTTTCGCCGAATTTCCTGACCGTAAAAAACGACCGCAACCCCGGGGCCGGAAAGTTCTGGCAGCGTCTGATGGAATTTCACCTTGCCAAGGAGCGCGGCAATTTTCCCATCCTGTTTGCCGACGCCACCGTCATGGCCCTGGCCGTGGGTATATCCCAGGAGATTCTTCCGCGCTGGGTGCCGGGCAAGGGGCTGGAGTTCGTGCTGGTCGAGCCGTGGAAGATACAGCGCGACCCGGACGCCGCCGCCCGCGATCCTCAAAGCGGCATGTACTGGGTCCACCAGGAGTGGCTTGACTACTCCGTGCTCAAGTCCCAGGAGGCCGCCGGCAAGTACCAGGACGTGGGCAGGGCCAAGGATGTGGGCACCGGCGCCGAAAACGACCCGTTCATGAGCGCCGAGGCGGTCAAGGCGAGACAGAGACAGCTGCTGCACCGCTCCAAGTACCGCACCTCGGTCCTGACCAGTGAGTTCTGGGGACAGGTGCTGGACAAAAGCGGCGAGATCCTGCTGCCGTCTGCGACATTCACCATCGCCGGCGGGCGCATGATCCAAGAGCCCCAGCCGGTGGCTTACCAGACCCTGCGCTGGCCGGGGATCGATTTCACGCCGCTGCCGGATCTTCTGTTTCACGGCGGGCGCGGGCTGCTCGAAGGCGTGCTGAGCGTGTGGGAGTCGTGGAACCAGGTCATGTGCCTGCATCAGGATTACATGCAGTGGATCATCAACCCCCCGCGGGAGATCATGCAGGAGGGGCTGGTTAACATCGATGACGTGGATATCTACCCGGGCAAGGATATTCTGGTTAAAGACACGACCACCGGCCATGCGGTGGTCCGGCCGGTGACCAGCCGCAGCAAGACAAATGACGTGCTGGCCAACAGCCAGCACTACGACCAGCTTTTTCAGCGCGGCACCATGGTGACCGACGGCATCCAGGGGCTGCCCGGCTATCGCAAGGAGATCACCTTTCGAGAGAGCGCCATGAACCTGGACCAGGCACTGGGTGTGTTCGGGCTGATGGGCGAGAACATGGAGGACGGCGCCGGCTGGGCGATCAGGGCCGCGGCCGACGTGATCGGCACGCATATCGGGTATAACGATCTGCTGTCGGTATTCGACGGCGATGAACTGGCCGAGATGGATATCGAGCCCAACCCGGAAGCGCCCAACGGGGTGACGGGCATCCCGCCGTTTACGGGCAGCTTCCACGTGAGCGGCATCCAGGCTCTTTTGCGCGACGCCGAGACGCTGAAGAACCTGCGCGAGATGATCATCCCCCTGGCCGATTCACCACGCTTCGCCCCGTATATCAAACCACTGTCTATCCTGCGCAGCATCGAAAAGCGTACCAACCTTGAGGACGAAGGGGTGATCGCCACGGATGAAGAGTCCAGGGTGATCGACATCCAGGAGCAACTGGCCGCGGCTAAACAGAAAGATGCCATGGAGCGCCTGCAGGAGATGCAGGAGGCTTTGGGCGTGGCCGAACTGATGGAGAAACTTGACGGCCTTGACAGAAGCGACACTGAGCAGATGGCGCAGGCTATTCTGGCGCTGACGGGGGAGAGAGAGGATTCAAGGGTTCAAGGGTTCGAGGGTTCGAGGAGTTAAGGGTTCGAGGGTTCAAGGATTCGAGGGTTCAAGGGAGAAAAAAAAATATGCAGAGCGGACCGGGTATCGATATTCGCAGTTTACGGCCCAAGACGGCATCTGAGAAAGTCAAAACCCAGCACGACAGGGACATGGCACTGGTAAGGTCCGCTGCCGCGCGGGCGGGCATATCGACCACACAGAGCGCGCGCATCGTGCTGGAGATGGTGAGCAACTGCATGATCAACCGGTTGAACGCCATGGCCCGGCACGACCCGGAGTGTATGGCCTACGCCAAGGTGCTGGATGCGATCGGCAACCAGGAGAACGTGTCCAGACAGGCGGTGAAGATGATGTTTAAACATTATAATCTTGAGGAAGTTGAAGTTGAAGGTTGAAGATTTTACCGGGCTTGCAATCCGATGAGGATAAGAAGCCTTAATCCATAAACCGTTTCAGGCCCCGGCGGGCGGGACCACGCCACGAGAGCCCCCGACCGAACGGACTACGCCGGAAAAGGAGAACAGCATGACGAAAAAGGAAGAAGCCGAAGGGCAAGCCGGCGCCACCGACCTGGACGCCATGATGGCCGGATCAATGGATATATTCGACGGAGAGACGGTAATACCCGTTGAAACACCCGACCCGGACGCCACCGACCAGGACCCGGATGCCGCTGCCGCAGCGCCCGACCAAACACCCGCCGATCCGCCTGATGCGGACGGCGACAAATCACCGGACACACTGCCGCCGGAAGCCACGGCGGATAAGGCCGACGATAAGGAACCGCCGGCCGCCTCGGATAAAGAGCCTGACCCGGACTCGGATGAAGACCCGGATGAAGACCCGGATCCCGACAAGGAGCCCCGTTTCAAGGACCTGGCCAGCGCCGACAAGGGCTACAGGGAGGTACAGGCCAGAGCCACAAGGGCGGAGCAGGAGAACGCCGGTTTAAAAAAAGAGCTCGCGGACTTCAAAAAAACGGAAGCGGACAAGCAGGCGCTTGCCGCCCGGTCCGAGACAATCGCCACGTACAAGGAGCAACTGAAAGCCTACTCCAAGGAGCGCCAGACGGCCACGATGGCCACCATCGATGCCCTTGACCCGGAAGCCGCCGACTATAACGACAAGGTGGCTGATATCATGGCCGAGAAGGACGCCGATATCGACGCCTGGCGGCTGGAGCACACACCCGTGTTTCAGCCGGGGCCGCCGGCTCCGGATGCCGACCCTGCCTTCGATACCGCCCCCGATGCCGATCCCGATTCCGCCGAGGCTTTGATGGCGCGGGTGAACGAACTGGCCGTCGCCGGAGGCATCGCCAGGGATGATCCGACATTTTCCGGTTTTTGCCAGATGGCGCCGCTGAATGACGACGCGGGCCGGGCGCTGGATTTCGACGCCCAGGTTGACTGGGCCATCGGCAAAACCAAGGGGCATTACAAGAAGATCGAGGATGGTATCCGTGAGAAAAACGCCGAGGCTGCCGCCGCGGCATCGAAGGCGAACCAGGAGAGACAACTGCCCATGGGAAAGGGCGGCACCGGTGCGCCCAAGGCTGACGCACCTGCAGAACCTATGACGATGGCTGCGGCACTATCCGCAGTGGCTTCCGAGAATGTATACGACGGCAGAGATCCCCGTGTCCGGTAACACGGAGGTAACTATAAAATGGGACAGACGTTTACATGGGAAAATGACGCCACCACCGGCGTTTATAAAAATCACGCCCTGAGCCGAGAACTGCTCATGGCATCGGCGCGACAGTGGAAATTCGTGCCCTTTACCAAGCTTGACAAATCTTTCACCAAGGGCATGGGCCAGAGCATTACCCTGGTCTATTACAACCCCTTGTCCGACCCGACCAGCGCGAAACTGACCGAGGACATCCGCGTGCCCATCGACCAGCTGACCATGGGCAAGCAGACCGTGACCCTGTACGAGTGGGGCCGCGGTGTTGAATTCACCAGCTTTGCCCAGGATCTTTCCAAGTTCGACCCGGAGACCGCCGCGCAGAAAGCGCTGAAAGACCAGATGAGCCAGGCCATGGATGTTGCCGCGGCTACCGAGTTTGTCAGCACCGACGCGAAGGTGATCTTCATCCCCACCTCACTGACCGGCGGCACATGGGACACGGACGGCACCGCCAGCACCCAGGCGCTGGCCAACGTGACCGCGGATCATATCTCCACCATCCGGGACTACATGGTCAAGGACCTGCACGTCCCCTTTTTCACCGGCGACCATTATATCGGCCTTTTTTCCACCAAGGCCCTGCGCGGCCTGCGCAACGACCGGGTGATCGATACCTGGCACATGTACCTGCGCAAGGGGGAGAAAATCTACCGCGGCGAGATAGGCCAGTACGAGAGCTGCCGTTTCGTGGAGATCTCCAACGAGAGCGCCCTCTCCTCGGGTGTGGGATCGGCAGACGTGCTGGGCGAGGGGCTGATATTCGGCGACGATGCCGTGGCACGCATCGAGGTTGATTACCCGGCCCTCAGGGCGCAGTTGAACTACACCGGCGACTTCGGCCGGCGCCAAGCGGTGGCCTGGGTCGGCACCGTGGGATTCGGCGTGAAATTTCCCGTGGCCACCGACCGGCTTGCGCGGATTGTGCGGATTACCAGCTCATAGGACTGAGGCTTTAGGACTGAGGACTGAGGGCTTTAGGACTGAGGACTGAGGACTGAGGACTGAGGACTGAGTAACCATAAACATGAACAGGAGAATTTATTATGTCCGAATATGATGTTCCGATTTCTTTACCGGTCAAGTACGACATTGACTATGACGACACCGCCGGGATCGACTGCGACCAGTCGCCCGCGGATGTCGCCTCTTTCGTGATCCCCCATAAATGCGAGGTGGTCGAGGCCGGCGCGCTGGTCACCGAGGCCTGCGCCGGTGCCACCACCACGCCTGTGGTGGATTTCGACCTGCGGCCCACGGGCGGCAGCGACACCGGCCGGGGGGCGGCAGATATCGCCCACCTGGTGCTGGCCACCACGGCTCAGGGTAAGGTCATGTACGACCTGGTCGGCCAGGGAACCATTCTTTATCCGGGCCAGGAGGTGGTTGTGCAACTGCTTACCCAGGCCACCGGCACCGGCGCGGCAGGGCATATCAAGCCCTACCTGACGGTGAAGTACATTCCCGAGATCCGGGCGAACCTGACCGGCTTGACGCTTACTGCGTAGGGCTGAGGTTTTTAGGACTGAGGTTTTTAGGACTGAGGACTGAGGGCTTAGGACTGAGGTTTTAGGACTGAGGACTTAGGACTGAGGTTTAAGGACTGAGGACTGAGGACTTAGGACTGAGGTTTAAGGACTAAAACAGAGCCCGCCCTGGGCGGGCTTAGACAAGGAGAATTTACATATGACGGCACTGGCGAGTACCGATGTAGCCGTTTCCGTGGCGACCCGCGACAAGGACATCGGGCGGGGCGGCATGATCCGCAACATGACCATCGCGGACATCACGTTCGGAGACGGCGCCCTGACCTACCCGACCGGCGGGGTCCCCCTGCCGGCCAAGGGCAGTTTCGGGTTCAACAAGGAGATCGCCCTGGGCCTGCTCGAACAGCCCAGCGGCGACGGGTATGTTTACAAATACGACCGCACCAATCACAAACTCAAAATTCTCGATCAGAGTGTGACCACCGGGTCCACGGCGGCCGGCGCCTGGGTAAACGGCGCCTTTGTCGAAGATGCGGCGGGGGCGGAAACAGCCATCCGGCTGGCCAACACGGCGGTCGACACCACCTACCATCTGGGCGAGCTCAAGGAGGTTCCGAATACCCATACACCGGCGGCGACCACCATCCGGCTGATGTTCATCGGCGATTGATCGCCGCAAGGTAAACAGTGACCTGCTTCCGTTTCCCCGCATGTCCGGAAACGGAAGCAGGACCAACTAAAGTGAGGAGTTTATGCAGGATCTTTACGTGAAGGTTAAAGACCCGGAAACGGGTCAGACATCTCAAAAGAAGGTGACTGTGATCCGGTCGTGGTCCGACGTTTCCGGGGCGCACGTTTACCTGCACGCCAACGGCGTGTACGGGTACAAGGACGCCAGCCCTATCAGGACCGAAGCCGATCTGACCGTGATAACCAACCCCAGACAGAACCAGCAGGCAAAAAAATGGTGGCGCATGGTCGGCCAGGAGATGAGCCGGAAATATTACGATGACCAGAACCGTGTGCTGGACGAACTGAACGCCCGCGGGGTGCCTGACCTGGATGCCGGTGCGCTGGACCTGGACGCGGTGCTCTACAGCCGCCGGCCGATCAAGGACCGGCGCGCGGCCGCGTACAGCGATCCTACGTTATGGCCTGTATGGTTCACCCTGGGCCGCCCGGAGTGGTGGGGCCATGCCGGTGTGATCGAGATCGGCGGTTTCCGCTACCAGGTGGTGGAGGTTGACGACCTGGATGGCGATCCGGAGTCTGTTGAGCCTGTTGATCAGGATGATGGTGATGAAGAGAGCAAGTCCGACGAGATCGGCGTGACGGCCCCAGCCGGACCCGGACCACCCGAAAAAGAGACCGGACCGACATTCAACCCGGACCCGGGTGAATAACCATGTCCGGGTCGATCGTCGACATGGCGATGCACGCCTGCTGGAACTGCCGGGCCACCTGGCTGGAGGATGACCAGATGTACGAGGACCCAAAGCGGTGCCCGCACTGCGGGCGCTACCCGGACCAGCGGCCCGGTGCCGATCTGCACGGCGGCGGGGGCAGTGACCCGTCCGAGACCGCCACCTGGCAGGGGCAGGATGTTACCTATCACGGGGAGACAGGGACATGGTAAAGCGGCTGGCGTTTATTTGCGGCATTGCACTCTGGTTGAGCATCGTCCTGGTGTCTGTATCGTTCACCGGGGTGGAGTTCGACGCCGACGATGACGGGGTGTTCGACAGCCAGTTCAAGGTCAACCAGAATAACATGGTCGACGGGTCGGCGCTGGCCGAGATCCTGGATGACGACGGGTCCGGGTCCGGGCTGGACGCGGATACCGTAGACGGGGTTGAACTTGGCAGCGCGGCCAACCGGGATGCCGAGGACTCCCTGACCGATGGCGGTAATCTGCCGGATGGCGCGGCGGTAGCTGCGTATATTACGGCAGGGCAGACCGGTACGACCTCCGATCTTTCCGACGGCGGGTGGAAGCTGGTCGATTTCATGACCTTTTATGCCGGGGAGAATATCACGCTTGGATATGAAGTTTACGCAAAGTATGACACCGACCGGTTGAAGATATATAATTACGACGCTGACGCTGCTGACGCTGACACTTACTTCCCCGTTGGTATTGCCCCTGCTGCGATTACATCTGGGAATAGTGGGGCGGTGTGGGTAGGACAATGCCTTCTGATGCGCCGGGATGAATTTACTTTTACATCCGCCGACCTAGGAAAACCACTTTGGGCGCTGACCACGGCGGGGTATCAGAGCACCACGGCCCCATCGAGCGCCGGGGATCACGTTAATAAGTTGGGGACGGTGGTGGGGGTGAATGGGGTCAACAGTGTAGTGGGAGACTATCTGCTTTATCGGTTCAGTATTGATGATACGGAGGTGCCGACACCGTAATGATAAGAAAACTGTTTGCCTTAATTCTTTCCTATTTGATGATCGTTACGCCGGTCTGGTCGGCGACCTATTATGTTGCTCAGACCGGCGCTGGTGATGGTCTTGGCGGTGATTATGCTAACCGTGCCAGCATTGCCTATCATAATGCCGGGACTGGCGTGTTCGGGACGCTTGATGATCATACTGTGGTTTTGTGTGGGGCGATCACCACCAGTGTTCTCTCCCCGGACGGTGGCACCAGTGGCCATGTGGTGACCTATGATGGCGCGTGTCTCTCCACCTATGGATATGGGTCTGACGCGGTTCTAAGCGGTTTTGACGCAGCAGCCGGGTATTCATCTCACTACGTTTATAAGGAAGATGATGCGTCTACTATCATCCAATATCTTGACGCAAAAAATATCACTATTGATCAAGGCCAAACCAGTGAGATGGGTGATGCGCTGGATAATGACTGGGGTTTGTATGTCCGGGCTGCTGATTATGTTAACATAGACAAGTACACCATTCAAAATTGCAGCAATGGGGCGTACATTTATTCCTCTGCATCTCATGTCACGGTAACTGATAGTCTCATCCAGAATAATGAGGAGTCCGGGATCTACGTCAATGGGACCGGGACCTATTTTCCATCTGATATTACCATCGGCGGATCATCAGGGAATGGAAACACGTTTAAAAACAACACCTACAAGACCCAGTGGCACGCAGGCGGTAATCCGGTTGCGTATGATGTTCGGCTGGGTGAGGATGTTGATGGCGTAACCATCTCGTACAACACTATGTACGCGGATGTCGTTGATCGGGGCATGTCTGCTGTTCTCATTCACTCATGTCAGAACGTCCTTGTCGAACACAACCTGATATATGGACACCAGTCTTATTGGGCGAGGCCGCCTATCTCGGTCAAGGGGGCCGAGTACGCGGGGAATGTCGCTTATAATCTCGTTATTCGATTCAACAAACTATATAATGCTAATCAAGGTGATGATCCTTACGGTGATAATGGGATTACTGTTTCAGGCAACTGGCATCATGTTTATGTCTATTGCAACTATCTGGAAAATACCAAGGGCGGGATCAATCTCAATCTCGGCTCATGGGCCACCCCTGATACTGATGCGGATACGACAGACGCCACGGAAGGCCACGCCTGGGGAAATGTAATCAACAATGCGGTCAACTTCTGTTTTTATGTCGTGGCCACCAGTTCGGCCGCCGATGATATTGAAACCTACTTCTACAACAACACCTGCTATCTGATAGGTGGTTCGAATACTTATAATTACAAGGGTGGTTTCGGGCAGAACATAGGTCATGCTCATACAACCGGGGCACTCAAGAACAATATATTCTGTGATATTAGAGAAGGGTATACGACGGAATATTCCGTTTATACTCTGGATTGGGTGGATACAGGCACTTACGATTTCGCAATAGATAAAAACCTCGTCTACCAACTGGATGCCGGGACGCCGCAGGTCTATTATGACGGATCGACCACTTGCGAACCATGTGCTTATAATTCAGCCAACAACCCGGATAACGGGAACTACATCTACGGCAATCCACTGCTTTCCGACCCGGCCAGCGATGATTTCAGCATATCGTCCACCGGCTCTCCCGCGTACGAAGCCGGGGCGACACTGACTGGGCCAGCGTCTATCCCTGCTGATGTCACCACCAGGGCTGGATCATTCTCATATGCAGATATTTTTGATCCGACCGTGAACCTGTCAGGCAGTCCAAGCAGCTATGCTTCACAGGCACAGACCGGCACGTGGCATCTCGGGGCGGTGGATTACGCTGCCGGGGCTGCCGGGGCAGGGGCAACACGGAACCGGGTGGCAGGGGCGACGGTCAATGGGGTCGCAACCGCTGTTGTAAACAGGGCAGGAGAGTAACCAAGGAGAAATCATGCTGGGAAAGATGCTGCTGCGGCTGGTGCTGGACGATCTGGACACGGATGAGGTGTCCGACGAGTATGCCGACCGGCGCAAGCTGTTCGACTGCCTTGACCAGGCCGCGGCGATGTTCGTGCGCGAGACCGGGCTGCTGCGTGCTACCAAGGAGATCACCACGGTGGCCGACAGCCAGTCCTATGTACTGCCGCCCGACTTCATAAATTTGTATGTGCGCGACAGCATGGGCAACTTTTATATCCGCTACACCGATGCCGACGAGAATGACAACCACCCCTGCCTGACATCCTACGACCTGATTTTTCGGGCCAACAACACGGAGAGCGAGGAGACACCGTGCCGGTTCGCCGTCATGGACCAGGCCGCCAAGAGCAGCGTCATCACCGGCACGGCCAGCTCGGCCGGGGCACAGGCGGATGACGGAAGCTGCGTTCTGACCGATTCGACCAAGGCCTTTACCGGGGCCAATCTGGTGTACCCGCGCGATGTGATTCACAACACCACCGACGGCAGCTACGGGTACGTGCTGGAGGTGACCGACGACACCCATCTGGAAGTGGCCCTGTTCGAGGGAACCGACAACGATTTTACATCTTCCGACGCATACGTCATCCAGCCGGGGTCACAGTACCAGCTGATCCTGGATTATCCGTCGGCAACGGCCGGGCACACCATCACGGTGCCTTATGTGTGCATGCCGTCGCCGGTGTACCACGACACGGGCTGGTGGCGCTTCAACCCCAGGCACTGCCGGGCTATCGTCTCGGGCGCGGCCACGCTGTTCAAGATGCCCAAACGCGAGTTTTCCGAGGCGGCCCAGATCGGCGGGCTGTTCGCCCAGGAGATTACCCGCAGCAGGCAGGAGCGGGCTGTGCAGATATTGTCGCGAAAAAATCGGAACAGGAGATAAAAACATGGCTACCTGTCCCATACTGATGGCCTGCGCCCTGCACGCGCAACTGGTTGAGCAGGATCAGCAGACCGATTACCGCCGGCCGACGGCCAGCGGGCTGTCCGACAAGATTACGGCCCGGCTGCAGCGCCCCATCCTTGACTGCACCCGCAGCCGGTGCGAGTGGTGGAACCAGACAGCTCACCAGTGCGGCCTTGTCTGTCCGATCACACCCCCTTCTACCACCGGAGGATCTTCATGACGACCGAAGGGCGCAAATATCCCGCCGCGGACCATCTGTTTCTCGGCCGCTGGCTGCCCGGCGAGATCGGCATCAAGATCGGCCCGGAAAATTTTTCCGACATTCAGAACCACCGGTTCACCGATACCGGCATGGAGGCTGTATCCGGGTATTCGAAGATCAACGCCACCGCGTTGTCCGCTCACCCGGTGATGCGGGCAGGGGCGCAGTTCATCAACCCGATCACCGGCACATCGCACGTGCTGGTGCAGTCGGAGAACAGCGGCGCAACGGAATCGGCGGTGTACGAAAACAAGAGCGCCGTCCCGGCCGCCGGCAACTTCGAAGCCTCCGTGCTGCACACGGATAACGAAGACGGCGGCGTGGGCCGCTTTTGCGACGGCCCCGGCGGCGAGATCGTTTATGCCAACGGCAAGGAGGTGTGCGTCTATTCCGGCGGCGAGCTGCCCGTGCTGGCGTTTATCGCCGCCTCTGCCGTGGTGGGCGATTTCGCCACCGATGCGGTGGACTACACCGACCAGGTGTCCGACGACAACGACGGGATCGGCGAGGTGGCGCAGATCGGCGGCGGCAATGATTCCAAATGCACCATGCTTTTGCATTTCGACGGGGTCGACGGGGCGACGACAACGACGGACAGCTCCACCGGCGGGTCGGGGGCTGCGGTGACGATGCACAACGGCGCGGCCCTTGAGACGGACGTGAACAAGTTCGGGCTCTCTTCCCTGGCGCTGGACGGCATCAACGACTCTATCACCATTGCCAGAAGCGGGGGGGATTTCGATTTCGGCAGCGGCACATTCACCATCGATTTCTGGATTCGCTGGGCCACCGACCCACAGCATACTCAGGCGATCTATAACCGATACGTGGGCAATGACGATTATATCCAGCTCAATTATCACGGCAGTAGTAATCAGTTCGGGATTATTGAGAGGGTGTCATCGGTAAACAGTTTCAACGAGCTTTTGACGTGGACGCCAACGGTCAACCAGTGGCACCATATTGCGCTGATCCGCGGCTGGGGCGGCGGTGCGAACACGTTCGCGTTGACCGTCGACGGCGAACTTCTGGGCGCGACCTGGACTTTTAGCGGATCGATGGCAAGCCACGCGGCGGACGTTGAAATAGGTGAACTCCTCGGCATGGACCAGGGCTCCTTCTGGATGGACGAATTCCGCGTGAGCAAGGGCGTTGCCCGATGGACGGCCAATTTTACGCCCCCTTCGGCACCCTATGCCGTCAACCGGCAAAATTTCGTAGTGATATCCACCCTGGCCCTGTCCGGCATCAAGGCCTATGTGAAGGACGCCAACCCCGAATCCGGCCCGACGATTACCGGATCGTACTGGAACGGCAGCGCTTTTTCCACCCTGGCCCTGACCGACGGCACCAGCGGGCTGGCGCAGACCGGCAGTATCAGCTTCGTGTCCACCGTCGGCGATGCCGCCCCCCGCTACCTGGAGGGTTATTTCGGGTACTGCTATCAGTTCGCCCTGTCCGCCGGCACGGCGGCGCTGTATCGGGCGACCGTCAACGCCCCGTTCCAGCCGATCACAGATGTCTGGAACGGGGTGTGGCGGACTGCGATCCAGTTCCGGCATCTGCGGAGCAGTGTTTTCGACCGCACCCTGGACGTGGCCGAGATGACCCCGGCCGGCATCGATGCGTTTGCCGACAGCTACACGGCCAACCTGCACGGCACGCTCTCCACCGAGTACGTGGACATCGGCTTTCAGTGCCGCGCCTGCGCCATCCGGGTGTGGATGTGGGACCGGGAGGCCGGCTACGTGAACACGGCCGCGGCCACCGTGACGGTATCTTACTGGGACGGGGCCGAATTCGTGACCTGCACCGGCGTGATCGACGGCACCGCCGCCAGCGGCAAGACACTGGCCAAGTCGGGCGTGATTTCCTGGAACCCGCCGCAGGCGGGCAGCGAGTTCATAAAAGAGTCATACGGCGTCAAGCTCTACTATTACCGCCTGGAGTTTTCGGCCACCATCACCGGCACCACCGGGATCGGCGTGGACATGGTACAGGGGGTCAGCTCCCCGGAGACCAGGCTGCAGGGGTTCGATTTTCCGTTTTTCTTCCAGAACCGTATTTTTCTTGTTTCCGACAACCAGGCGCACTACTGCGAGACGGAGAACGGGGCGTGGTGGAACGGTGACGACAGCAGCTTCGGCGCCGGTCGCCGGCCGATCAAGTTCGGCGGCGGCGATCCGGTCAAGGCGGCCATAAAGATCTTCAACCGATTCGGCTCCAGCCTGCTGGACTACGCCGTGGTGCTCAAGCAAAAAGAGATTCACCTGCTCTCCGGCACCGGCCCGGACACATGGGGGGTTCAGCAGGTGTCCGGCGTGATCGGCATTGCCGCTGT
Source organism: Desulfosarcina sp. (assembly GCA_014237405.1). Taxonomy (GTDB): domain Bacteria; phylum Desulfobacterota; class Desulfobacteria; order Desulfobacterales; family Desulfosarcinaceae; genus Desulfosarcina. The sequence goes on from JABZFO010000128.1 coordinate 18,598, forward strand.
GCGGACGCTGGACAGCGCCGAGGTGGCTTATAAGATGGAGGAGACCCGCCGCAACCTGGTGGTGTGGATGGCCTACTCCGGCCCGATCATATTCGATGCGGGCACGCCCGTGCAGGCCAGGGGCGAGATCGCCTGCTACTTCGACAAGAATGACGCCCGCTGCGTCAACTACGCCGCCATCGACACATCGTGGGGCGTCCTCGACCCGGACACCAACGCTTACCATCTGTTTATCCCCACCGGGTCGGCCACCGTCCCAAACACCTGGCTGGTGCTGGATCTGGTTCGGGAGAAGTGGTACCGGGCCGTGCCCGCCGGATCGGGCGAGACCTATCCCCGCGCCGGATTCAGGGTGATGGATGCGGACGGGGCTCAGTATGTTTACGGGCTGATGGCCGACGGGCGCATGATGCGGCTGAGCCACGGCGCTACCTGGGACGGCGAGGACATGGTGGCGTTTGTGGAGACCGGCGACTTTGTACCCAGCGGCCGCATGCGGGACATCTCCAAGACCAAGAGCGTATGGCTGCTGCTGGAAGCCGTGTCGGAGACGGACGCCGAGGTGACCATTACCCACTATAAGGACGGAGCCGCAAGCGGCACGGTGGCCAATACGGTCACGGCCTATCACGCCAGCGATAAGTACGTGATCGCCGGCAAGAAGTTCGAGAAACAGGGCATGTGCCACCGGCTGCGGTTTTCGTCGACCACCGATGCGACCGTCGGGGGAGTGCCGATGGTGGGGTGGAACCTGGAGCATGAGGTGGTTAGGGGCAGGGGGCGGTAGGGTTCAAGGGTTCAAGGATTCGAGGATTCGAGGATTCAAGGGTTCAAGGGTTCGAGGATTCAAGGATTCAAGGATTAAGCCTGAAAGCTAAGGAGTTCTCATGAGCGCATACTTTTTAAAAAAGAATCTGCGTGAGCTGGGCCGGACGCCGGCGGACACGGCGGCGACGCCGACGGCGGACCGGATGGTGGCGGATGCGGCGGGCAGCGTGGCCCGGCGCAGCGCCGACCTGGTGAACCGGTCGAAATGGCGGAACCTGCGTGATGTCCAGTCAAAAAAGAGCATCGGCCTGAGCCGGGATCAGTCCGAAAAGAGCACCGCCCTGCGCCGTCACCAATTCGACACGGATATCGATCTGCGCCGCGACCGGTTCGACACGGACATCGATCTGCGCCGCGGGTATCTGGACCTGGAAAAGGATAACCTGGCCGCCGCCAAAGAGCAGAACCGACTGGCCACCGGCATCGGCATCGGCAACCTGGCCGTTACCGGTCTGGGCGGGCATGCCAGGGCAAAGCGCCAGGATAACATCGATCTGCTGATGCAGCAGTACGCGGGCATCAGCCAGGAGCTGGTGGATATGAACCGTTCATTTACCCAAAAATATATTTCAATAAAGGGGTAACAGATGAATCTCGCCGAACTTTACGTCACTCCACAGCGCCGGTCGAGAGCGCCCGGGATCAATCTTTCCGATGCGGTTCACGCCATGTCACCATCCCACCAGGCGCAGCGCTCTGCCAGCCGCGACCGCCAGAAGGCGCAGGATCAGTTTGACGAGGGTCTCCTTTTGCAAAAGGATCAGTTTGAAAATGAGATGACGCTGCAAAAGGATCAGTTTGCCGCAACGACCACGCTGCAAAAAGATCAGCTCGCCAGGGAGACCGCGCTGGCCAATGAGCGTCTGGCCCTGGAAAGGCGTGCCGCCGCCGAGGCCGCGGCACAGGCCGAGAAGGGCCAGATTATCCAGGCCACCGGAACCGGGGCGATGGGCCTGTACCTGGCCAAGGACGCCATCAAGCCGGCCGCCAAGGGGCTTGCCGAGCTTTATGGCGGCACCAAGTCCCTGCTGACCGGCGCCCCGTCTGTTGCCGAGGGCGCGGCGGTGGCGTCGGAGACCGCCCTGACCGCCGGCGGCGGCGACCTTGCCGGATGGGCCGCGGCAGAAGGGGCCAAAGCCGCCGCACCTGGCGCTGCACCGGCAGCCGGAGCGGCGCCAGGTGCGGGGAGCGGTGCGGCTTCCTGGGTGTCCGGCAATCTGGGCACCATGGGGATTATCACCGCCGTCATCGCAGGCCAGCATCTGCTGTCCAACCAGACCGACCGCACGGTTGAGGGGGTGAAGACCGACGACGTATTCGGCGGGCATTTTTTTACCGAGCCGTGGATGGCCTACGGCGCAGATAAACTTGGCTTCGACGATCCCACCTCCGGAGAGAAGATGGATGCCGCCATCGAGAACAGCGACTGGGGCAATGTGGCGGTCAGGGTTCCGGCCACGGCCAACCAGTGGGCCAACCCGGTGGGAGATTTTGCCTATCAGGGGGCCAAGGAGGGGGTCAAGGAGGTCTTCGGCACCGACGACCAGACCACCGACCTGATCATGATGGCTGTGGACCCGGTGACGGCCAGCGCGAAAATCTTAGAGGACTCATGGGATGATGTTGAGGATGTTGCCGAGGAGGCGTGGGACGTGGTTACCGGCGACTCCTGGCTGTGCAGCGAGACAAACCGCCGTGTGGGCCTGCCCTTCTCGAAGGCGCGGTCGCTGCTGCGGTTCCGGCGCTATGCCCTGGCCGAGCACCGCCGGCGCACCGAGCATTACCTGTCCATCGGTCCGGCGCTGGTGGCGGCCATCAACACCGGGACCTGGGAGACGGACCGATTTTACCGGGGATTGAAGCGCGGGATGATCAACCCTGTTGCCCGGCTGGTGAAGGCTGGGCGCATGGAGGCGGCATACCGGGTGTATGTCGGCATGACTGTGGTTGTGGCCCGGCGGTTCGCCCCCGAGCTGATTCCCGATTTTTAACCCAAGGAGACGAATTATGCGCGACCCATACGGCGCCGTACCCAGGGCACTGGAGAGCACCCGCCTGACACTGCGGGACATCATGGCCGACAACATGGCCCAGCGCACCGAGGCGGGCAAGCTCAGGATGGCCATGGCCGGCATAACCGCCGAAAAGGAGGTGTCCAAGATGGCCAACGAGCGGGCTCTGTCCGATCTGCAGTTCCGGCATACCGAGGCGCGTCTGGCCGGCGAGCGGTCCGCCGCGCAGCAGGCCGAGGCCTCCCGTCACAACAAGGCGATGGAGGGTGTCTACTCGCGCAGCGCGGATGTCGAGGAGGCCAGAGAGAATCGCCTGGGCGCCGAGGCAGCCGAGGAGCGCACGCCGGTTACCAGGGAGCAGGCCTTTGACCGGCTGGGCATCGGCCCCATGCAGCGCCAGATGATAAACTCCATGGTGCCGGTGGATAAAAAACTGCCGCTCAAGGCGTTTTTAAACCTGGCCAACGCGGCCAAGGAGCAGCCGCGCATCCACGGGGCGTGGATGATGTCGAAACTGTACGACAACGCAGAGGCCATCAGCAAACAGCCCCCCTCGCCGGAGAACCTGAAGGCCCTGACCGACATCAAGCGGCAGATTCGCCTGCTGGAGATCGGCGTTTCCGAAGGGGCGCTCAAGGCAAACGACGTGATCAAGGCCCGCGAGACGCTGATGGAACAGTGGGAGGATGTGGCCGCCAACCCGGATGGCATGATGTACCAGCAGTTCATGCAGGCCGCCGGTGATGACGATGTTGCCGCCGGCGATCTGTTTGTGGAGCGGGGCATCAAGGATCTGAAGCAGCTCTCCGGGTCGTCATCCTTTGAGGATCAGTCCAGGCAGTTGCAGGCGTCCATTAAAACATTTACGGACAAGACCACGCCCAAACCACCCGAAGGCCTGGCCGGCCAGGTGACGGCGGAGATCGACCGCATTGCCGGGGCTCAGGGCCCGGAAGCCGCCGGCGCGTTCAAAAAAGAGATGGCGGCACTGTTCGGCAAACAGGATTTTGCGGGGATGCAGCGGCGGCTGGACAAGGGCGTGGTGCCTGATGAGATGTTCGCGGGGCACGAAAAAGGCAGAAGTTTGAAGGTTGAAGGTGGAAGCCCGGCGGCGGAGCCGGCAGCACCTTCCCTGAAAGCCGTGACCCGGAAGCAGACGGCGCCGGACTATTCACGCTACAAGAACCCGGTGGTGGGCAAGGATGGAACCGTGTGGGCCAGGGTTGACGGCAAGCCGCGCCGGGTGCCCGGCGGGATCCGGCCGGCCGAGACGGTTCGGGACGGCCAGGGGAATGTGGTTCCCAACCCGAAGTATGAATCCTATCGGCAGCTGCTCCGGGATCTGGGGCTGGATAAGAGTATTTGAAGTTTGAAGTTTGAAGTTTGAAGTAAACCACGATTAAGGGAAACATCATGGCCAGTACGCTGGATGACCGTTTAAGCGGTGCACCCGGAAAGGCAACCGCATCAAGGTATTTTTCTTCCCGGGACTCCGGACCATCCGAATTTGACAAATGGCTGGGCGGTGCTGCCGCAGCTGAAAGCTCAAAGCTGAAAGCTCAAAGCGAAGGCTATGACGTGCCGGGCGGAATGAAGACCTTTGTCCGCGGTCTGGCACTGCTGCCGCGACAGACAGCGGCCAAGCTGCTGGGCGCCATCCAGGGCATGGACGGGGCCAGCGTGACCGACAAGGGGTGGGCCGACCGGCAGATCGAACGTGCCCGGTCTGACGCGGACGCCTTTGCCGGTGAGGTTTTCGCGCAGTACGGCAATAAAAAGTTTCTGCCGGGCATCAGTATTCAGGACGTGGCCCAACTGCCCCAGAACCTTGCCTATTCGGGCGTGACCGCCGCCGGCGGGCTGACGGCCGGCGGGCTGACGGCCATGACCCCGGCGGGTCCCATCGGCGGCTATGCCGTGGGCACGGGCGTGACCGGCAGCCTGGCCTACCGCATGGCCAGCTTCGAGATCATGCAGGAAGCCCTGGAAGCCAAGGAGGAGGCCTTTCAACTGCACCTTGGCCGGGGGATGACTCCCGCCGAGGAGGCCAAGTATAAAAAGGATTTTGCATCTGCCGCGGGCAAACACGGCTTATGGGAGGCTGTGCCCGAAGCGATCGGCGGGGCCGTGGGTTTTAAAATTTTATCCACCCCGTTGAAAAAGATGGTGGGCGACCGGCTGGCCACGCGCATCGTGGGCAAGCTGGCCGGGGTGTACGGCGAGGAGCTGGTTACCGAGACGATCACGGAAAAGGGCCAGCGGCCGCTTCGCACCGAGCTTGATTTACCCGGTGGCGGCGAGGTGGGTTGGATGGAGGCCTTTAAGGAAGTGGCGCCCCAGACCATTCTCCTGACCACGGTGATGGGCGGTGCGGTGGGCGCCGGCTCCAAGGCCTACGACCGCTATGTGGGCGACCCCAGGGCTGCGCAGATTGTCCGCGAGGGCGTTGCCGAAGGGCTTTACCAGGACCTGCCTGACGGGCCGCTGTCAAAAGTCATCGAACGGGCCAATGCCCTTGTCAAACGCTATCCCAGGGATACGGCGCTGAAAGAGAGCGTTGACCGGCTCAATTCGGAATGGACCCGCCGCCGGCAGAAGGACCCTGGGGGCGTGACCGACGTTCGCCCGTCCGACAACCCCATGACCGATACGGCCACCATGGGCAAGGATGTGACCGAGGCGGGCCAGATCCTGGACCAGGACGGGGTGAAGCGTGACCGGGACAGGGAAGCCCGGTTAAAAAAGAAGCTGGATGTGCGGGCGGCGCAGATGCTGCGTGAGAGTGTGGAGGAGGATGAGAAGCAGCAGGCGATTGCGGAGCGGCTGAGGGCTGAGGTTGGAGGGCGGAGGACTGAGGACTTAGGACTGAGGACTGAGGCAGGGGCGGGCTACGGCAGGGCACCGGTGGCGACCACGCCGCGTGGTTTGGGTGCGGAGGGGTTGCGGGCGGGAATCCAGAGGACTGAGGATGGAGGGCGGAGGACTGAGGACTTAGGACTGAGGACTGAGGCAGGGGCGGTTACGTCGGAACTTCGTGGCGGTCCGCGGGTGGCACCGGTCAGGAGCGTGCCCGGGATCCAGAAGTCAGAAGCCGGAAGTCAGGAGTCAGGAGAAGAAACGGTTGCGTGGCTGAATGCCCCTAAGCCGTATGTGGCCAGGCATGAGGCCATTAACCGCGACTATGAAGACTGGGCCGCCGAAATGGAGAAAGATCCGGCGGCCTATCGTTATAACAAGGACAATTCCAGCGACATGCAGGTTGATATTGGGGTTAACCAGCCCCTGGGGGTAGAAGCCGCTATCGGCCAGCTGTTTATTTATGACGATGCTGTGCAATCCAATGTGGGCCGGCTGAAGAAGGGCGGCCGTGCCGGCCATTCGGTCAGCTCCAAGGAGACCCTACGTACACAATGGTTCGGGCAGCAAATTCGCCAGGCAATCCGTCAGTGGAAAGCCGACTTTCCACAAGGGTGGTCCGATTATCAGGCCCGGCAGAAGGCACTCCGGGATCTTAAACCCGGGGATCTGGTGGTTACGCCAGTCGGCAGCACGGCCGAGGTGCTGCGGATCAACAAGAAGACCGTCTCTGTGAAGCTGCCGGGCGGCAATAAAACGCTCCTCTATCCCGAGGCTTTGCAGCGGTCGGCGGTTATTTCGGGGGTGAAAGGCCCGGAGTCAGAAGTCAGGAGTCAGAAGTCGGAGGAAAAAACAGCCCGCGAGCCCTGGCAGATTCCCAAGGCAGAATATCTTGAAGGCACCAAAGACGAATATGAGGCGTCTATCCGAAGGGCTGCCCATGCAAACCATGTAAAAAAGGCCGTGCAGGACGGCAAGGATGTTCCGGCCGAAGTGCTGGAAGCCTATTCAAAGAATTATTGGGCGGAGAAGGCGCTTGAAGCCAAAGCGAAGCCGGCGGATAGATTGACCGGTGATATTTCTGCGATTGTCTCCGAAGGTGATGGCGGCGTTTCCAGAATCTCTTACACGGACAATGGCGTCACGATCGGCACGGCCAGGCTGATGGGTAAAACCATTGGTGATATTGAAGTCGAAGAAGAATATCGCCGGAAAGGGTACGGCCTAAAAATTGTTGAAGATCTGGTTGCCAGGGGTGGTCAGGTGGCCAATGCGGTTACCGATGCCAGTAAAAGCCTTTTTGACAAAGCCGGGTTCGCCACGGCCGATGGTTCCCGGTATACCGTCATATCTAAAAAGTTCAAGAGGGTTGCGCCAGAGAAAAAACCCTCGAAGGGCCCCTCCCGCGGGGCGCAGGTTGTGAGCGGGGTCCGGCCGGCATCGAAACGAAAAACCGGGCTTACAGCAAAGGGCAAACAAGAACTTACCCGGTTGAGGCACCACCTTGAAAATAAAGGGGCAGGCTGGGTTACCCATCCTGACAAGGCATACGACCGCATAGACTACAAGATCATCCAGCGTGGTGATTACACATTCGCATACGAGAAGGTTGCAAATGGAGTCAGGGAAACCCTCGGCGGGGTTGGTCCTGTGCCTGGTTCCGGATGGACCAAAGAGAAGGCTGCCGCCCGGGCTCTTGATGATGCCAAGGGCGAGTTGACCGTGTTTCTTGACAAGAAACAGAGAGAAAAATCGATCAACAAAAAACCCGCACCCAAGACCCTGGCACAGGAGAAACTCGACCAGCTTAACGCGAGCGGGTTTAATCTTGGCGACGAGGTTTCAGATGAGGCCAATGGAGTCAAGGGCATTATTCAGCAAGCCACCAGGGGCGACATTCATGTCACCGACACCAGCACGGGGCTATTTGTCAATTTTTTCCAGATGGACAAAGGCCAGCCGAAATATAAATGGTGGTACACTGCACAACCCAAGGACAGGGCGCATGGCGAGACAGTCTCGTATGAGTTTAAACTTGAGTTTGAAGCAAGGAACAGGAGGTCTCTTGAAAGCCTGTCATACATCGGCAACCTGGTAAACAGAGAAGAGCTGCCAAACAAGTGGGTTAGGGTAACCTACCAAAAGATCAAGACCCAAGAAAAGCCCGTACCGCCGAAGAAAACGTCAAAAAAGATATTGACGGAAAAGCGACAAGATCTTATTAATAAGGTAGCGCCTAAGAAAGCGGCGGAGATGTCGCCGGATGACCTGATGGCCGAGTGGGACCGGCAGGCGGGAAGTCAGAGGACTGAGGGCGGAGGGCTTAGGACTGAGGGCGGAGGACTGAGGACTGAGGAAACTGTTCCGGCGACGCCTGGCGCCAGGGCGGTGGCGGGAGTTTCGCCGGCCAGGGCCAAGGCGGTAGAGACAAAAAAGCATCTGTCCAACGCCGTGGATGCGTTCAAGCAGATCAACGCGATCCTGGGCGATACCGGCGCCGTCGGCCCGGACCTGGACCCTAAAAAGTGGGAACTGATCCGGCCGCTGTTAAAGACCGCCTGGGACGAGGTGGTGGCCGCCGGAAAGAGCGGGGCCGAATTCGTAGCCCTGGCCTTGAAGAACCTGAGCCCGGCCGGACGGCCCTATTTCGAGAAATTTGTCAGAGAGGAGGTGGGTGATGGAACGGTACGCCAGCCAACTGAGGCAGCACCTGAAGGAGTTCCGGCCGGAGACGTTCAAGAGCCTGACGAAGGACGGGGATCTGGAGAAGTATTGCCGGATGAAGGGCGAGGAGGCCGAGCGCAGAAAGATGGAGATGACCGACAGCGGGATGCCGGACTTCATGGCCGACGAGATCGTGATCAGGGACCTGCTGACGGTGTAGATTACATCATTACCGCCGCCGACCATCTGGGCGCCGGCGGACCCAAGCAGAAATACCGCAACAACGTGGCCGCCATTCGCCTGCTGACCGAGATCGGCGAGCGCCCGGCCACCCCTGAAGAGCAGTCCGTTTTTGCCAGGTACGTGGGCTGGGGCGGACTTCCCCAGGCCTTTCCGCGACCCGACGGCTCTATCGCCAAGGGATGGGACGCGGAGACCTCCGAACTGTCAAGCCTTCTTTCCCCCGATGATTACGCCGCTGCCAGACGCAGCACCCAGGACGCCCATTACACCAGTGAGACGGTTGTGGGCGGCATTTATGACGCCGTGCGCCGCCTGGGTTTCAAGGCGGGCAAGATCATCGAGCCTTCGGTGGGCACGGGAAACTTCATAGGGCTTATGCCCGGTTCCATCCGCGGCAGATCAAATGTTACCGGGATCGAACTGGACCCGATCACCGCTGCGATTGCCGATAAGCTATACCCGCGGCAGCGCATCGTCAACGCCGGGTTCGAGACGGTGACCATCGTGCCGGGCAGTTTTGACCTGGCCATCGGCAATCCCCCCTTCGGCGATCAAAAACTGTTTGACGCCAAACACCCCGAACTGAAATCGTTCTCCATCCACAACTTCTTTTTTGCCAAGAGCCTGATCGGCCTGCGCCCCAACGGCATCCTGGCCATGGTGGTCAGCTCTTCCATGATGGACAAAATCGGCGACACCCAGCGCCAGTGGATCGACGACCGGGCCGAGCTGATCGGCGCGATCCGGCTGCCCAACAACGCCTTTAAAAGCACCGCCGGCACGGAGGTGACTGCGGACATTCTCTTTTTGCGCAGGCGCATGGCCGAAGAGCCGCCCGGCGGCCGGAAGTGGCTGGCGCTGAAACCCATGAAGGGCGCCCACGGCAGCACCTACCGGGTAAACGAGTATTTCACCGACCACCCGGAGATGGTGCTGGGTGACCCGGTGCCCAACAAGCTGCATCCGGGAGAAGTGGTGGATGGCGTGTACCAGGGCGTTGCCGGATTCGAGGCGCGGCCGGGTGTTGACCTTGCCGAGGCGATAGATGCGGCCATTACCTACCTGCCCGAGGACATTTACCGCACCGGGCAAACCGTGGATGAGGTTCAGCGGCCCGAGATCCTTGTTTCCGATGTGGGTTTTGCACTGCCATACGGGTACACCCTGGATGACGCGGGCAACGCCGTTCGCCGGCTGCCGGACGAAAACGGCGAAACCGTGTTCGAACCGCTGCTGTATTCGGGCAAACCGCTGGCGGGCGTGCGCCTGGCCCGGTTCAAAGGGCTGATGACCATTCGTGACGCCGTTCGCCGGCTGATCCGGGCGGAGGTTGCCGACGAAAGCGAATCGACGGTTGATTCGCATCGGAAGAGTCTGAACCGGGTGTACGATGCATTCGTTGCCGCCCATGGCCTGATATCCACTCCGGCCAATTCCGGCGTTATCAAACAGGACCCCACCGATTTGCCCCTGCTGCGGTCCCTTGAAGAGAAGTTTGATCCCGGTATTTCCAAGCTGGTGGGCAAACGCACCGGCGAGACGCCGCGGGCGCCCAGCGCCGCCAAGGCTGCGATCTTCCGGGTGCGCACCCGTGAGCCTTACCGGCAGGCAACGAAGGCGGCCGACGCAAAAGAGGGTCTGGCCATCGTGCTGCGCGAGGACGGTTTTGCGGACATGGACCGAATTGCGGCCCTGACGGGTAAGAAGATGCCAGACGTGGCCGCCGAACTGTCCGGGATCGTGTTTCTGGACCCGGCCGCCGGTGTCTACGAGACCGCCGATACATACCTGTCCGGCAACGTCAAGAAAAAACTGGTCCAGGCCCGCGAAGCCGCGCTTCGTGACCGGGCGTTTGATGCAAACGTAAAGGCGCTGGAGAAGGTGCTCCCGGAGGATGTGCCGCCGGATCTGATCTGGTTTGCCGTCGGCGCCACCTGGGTGCCGACTCACCTGTACGAGCAGTTTGCCGCCCATGTGCTGGAACGCGAGGTGGCGGTCAACTACTTCGAAGGCCCCGGGGTGTGGTCGATAGATGCACAGGACGGGACCAGCCCTTACGATACAGATCGCATGCGGGCGGTGGACATCTTTGCCGCCATGCTGCAGAGCCGCGATATCGCCGTTTATGACAGGGACAGCGACGGCAAACGGGTATTTAACATGGATGCCACCACGGCAGCCCAGTCCAAGGCCATGGAGATCAACCGGGCTTTCCAGGAGTGGGTATTGTCCGCCGGCGACCGCCGTGAGGCGCTGGCCAAGACCTTTAACGATAAAGTGAACACAACCGTCGAGGCCCGGTTTGACGGATCGCATATGATTTTTCCGGGCATGGGCATTATTACCGCGGGCGTGCCGCGGGACAACCAGCTGATGCATCATCAGAAGAGCGTGGTCTGGCGCCTGATCCAAAAGGGCAAGGGGCTGGTTGACCATGTGGTGGGCAGCGGCAAGACCTTTTTGTCCATATCCGCCGGTCTGGAGATGAAGCGCATGGGGCTGATAAAAAAACCCATGTACGTGGTCCCGAACCATCTGGTGGGCCAGTGGGCCATGGATTTTCAACGGCTGTATCCCGGCGCCAATGTGCTGGTGGTCAACAAGGCCGATTTCACCAAGAAGAAGCGCCAGGAGTTTTTAGGCCGCATCGCCACCGGCGACTGGGACGCCGTGGTGGTGGCGCACTCCAGTTTCGGTTTTATCAAGATGCCTGCCGCCTACGAGCGCAGGTTTTACGCCGACCAGGTGCGGCAGTATGAATATGCGATTACGGAGCTTACCGCCAGCGAGGGCAAGAAGTCGCGCACGGTCAAAGATATGGAGAAGGCCAAGGACAAACTCAAGGCAAAAATGGATGCCCTGGCCAACAGACCCAGGGATGCCGTGGTTGATTTTTCCGAGCTGGGAGTGGATGCCCTGTTTGTGGATGAGGCGCACGAATTCAAAAATCTGTTTTACGCCACCAAGCGCACCCGCGTGGCCGGACTGGGCAACCAGAAGGGCAGCAAGAAGGCGTTCGACATGTTCGTCAAGACCCAGTACGTCCAGGAGTCCAACAACGGCAAGGGTGTGTTCTTTTTGACCGGCACGCCGGTGTCCAACTCCATATCAGAGATGTACACCATGATGCGCTACCTTGAGTACGGGCGCATGCAGGAGATGGGAATCCGGCATTTTGACCAGTGGGCCACCATGTTTGCCTCCTCCATCAGTGACTGGGAGGTGGACCCCACCGGGACCCGCTACCGGCTGCAGACAAAAATGGAGTTTGTGAACCTGCCCGGGCTGATGGCCTTTTACAAGGATTTTGCCGATGTGGTGTCTACCCGGGACCTGCGATCATGGGCCGAAGCGCGCGGGCAGGTGTGGCCGATACCGGATATAAAGGGCGGCAAGCCCGCGACGGTTGTGGCCGAGCGGTCCGATTTGCAAGAAGGCTTTATGCGCTGGATCGTCCATCGGTTCGATAACATGCCCCGCGATCCGAGGGAGGACAACCCGCTGAAGGCCACCGGTGAGGCCATGAAGGCGGCATTGGACATTCGCCTGATCAACGAAGCCCTGCCGGACCATCCCGGATCGAAAGTCAATATGGCCGTGGACAGGATCGCCGAGACCTATCGCCGGTGGGACGATCAAAAGGGCACCCAGCTGGTGTTTTGCGATTTGAGCGTACCAAAAAAGAGCCGGGGCAGACATGCGGCGGAGATCAAGGCGCTGCGCATCGGGATCCGCGATCTGGAAAAGAAACTGGAATCGGTGACCGATGAGGATGAACTGTCCGGGATCGAGGCGGACTACTCCCGCCTGGTGGACAAGATAGAAAAGTATTCTCCTGCCGAACTGATGGCCGCCGACTCCAGTTTTTCCGTGTACGACGACCTGAAGGCCAAATTGATGGCCACGGGGATCCCGGAAGCCGAGATCGCCTTTATTCACGACGCCAACACCGACCTGCAGAAAGAGGACCTGTTCGGCCGGGTGCGCACCGGCCGGGTGCGGGTGATGATCGGCTCTACCGGCAAGATGGGCGCCGGCATGAACGTCCAGAACAAGCTGGTGGCCCTGCATCACCTGGATGCCCCGTGGCGGCCCAGCGACCTGGAGCAGCGCGAGGGCCGCATTGTCCGCCAGGGCAACGAGTTTTATCAGTCGGCCATGGAGAGGGGCGAAACATTCGCGGTGGATATTTACCGCTACGCCACCAAGGAGACGCTTGACACCCGGCGGTGGCAGATCATTGAGCGCAAGGCACGGAATATAGAACAGCTTCGCGCGGGCGATCTGAAATGGGGTGAGGTGATTTCAGACGCCACCAGCGAAGCTGCCAATGCCGCCGAGATGAAAGCGGCCAGCAGCGGAAATCCGCTGATCCTAAAAGAGATCCAGGTGCGCAAAGCTCTGGAAAAACTGGAGGCCCAGCAGCGGGCGGATAGGGCCAAGCGCTTCAGCATGGAAGCTAAACGCAAGGTGTTGGCCACATTTGAAGCAAATTACCAGGACTATTTAGACGACCTTGAATCAGACCGCAAGCTGGTGGCCGCGCACCCGCGCGACAATTCTCCCCAGGGATGGTCCGTGACCCTTGACGGAACCGAGTACAAGGCAAAAGGGCTGGTGGATGTTCCGGCAAAATACACGGGCGAGGACAAGGCTGAAAAGGCGGCCGCCGCCAAGGCTGAAAAGGCGGCCGAGGAACACAACGCCACGGCGCTGAAGCGTGCCAGGGCGCTGTTTTACACGGAGATTAACAAGGCGCTCGAACCGTATTTGAAAAAAACCGGGTTCCAGCAGGACGGGGTAACCCTGACGCTGCGCGGCGTTGAGTTTGACGTGACCCGCGGGAAATACAGCGACTATATTTACATCGAGCCGGCCCTGAAAAGCTCCGAACTGTATGAGTCTCGTACCGACGGGCGTTTCATCCCGATCTATGAGGTTGACGCCATTAAAAAGGAGGGACTGGCCGTAGAGGGCCTGCTGGTCCGGTTGAACAATCTGCTGGGTAAGGTTGTGAATCAACGCGACGACGTTGTGCGCGCCCTTGATCGGCGCATGGCCGAACATCGCCGGGAAGCGGACATCGCCGAGCGTGAGCTGGGCAAAGAGCATGGTGATGACGGGCGGATTGACGAGCTGCGCCGGGAGCATGAATCCATCCTCCGGGAGCTGCAGACGGCCACGGCCAGCGCGCCGAGTGAAAGCCGGGACTTTTCGATGTGGGAGCGCGGCGGCGTGCCCCAGTATGCCATTGTTAAGCCTGCCGGCCACGAGGTGACGCTGGCGGACGTGCAGGCGGTGTTTAAGGGCCAAGATGTAGGGATATCTGTTCATCATCCGGATCGGTTCTGGGTGCGCCTGAAATCCGGCCAGGGGCTGGAAATCAAGAAGGTCCGGGCCATTGCAGTGGACCGGGTGGCCATCGAGGCGGCATACGGACAGATGGCCGAGGACGGCGGGATGCCGTCCGGCAAGTATCAGGATGGAAAGATTGAGCTGACCCGGGACATTGCCGGCAAGTGGACGCTGGCGCATGAGGCCGAGCATGCCTTCGAGGACCTGGGGATTATTAACCGGCGGGATGTTGCCGTGCTCAAGCGCCATATCCGGCAGCTGGCGGCCAATGGGAAGTGGACCCCGGTGAATGCGGATGACATCGGCGGCAAGGAGGATCGGGCATCGTGGATGGCCGCGCAGCTGGAGGCCCGGGCAAAGCACCGCGGCCCGGTGGCGCGGATCGTGGAGAAGGTGCGCGATCTGCTGGCCCGGCTGGTCAACCTGGTGACGCGCACGGCGCGCGGGATTGTGGCGGATGTTGAGACCGGAAGGATCGTGGAGAAGGTTGAAGGTAGAAGGGCGGAATTGCCGGCGGCGGCATATGAGCGCACGGGTATCCCGCAGTACTCTATCGTCAATCGTCCGCAATCCGGGCCGGAGATTACCAGTGATCTGGACAAGGGGCGCACTTTCGTTAACCGGCTGCATGAGATGGGCGATGAGGGGCGCTACAATATATCGGTGATGACGGCCACGCTGCAGGAAGCGGTGCAGCAGCTGGCGGGCAAGCCGTCTAAGAAACGGTTTCACCTGGGGCTGGGCTACCGCAAGGATGTTAAAGAGTCTCTGGCATCGCGGCGGCTGGACCGGGCCATGCTGTTTTACCGGGACGTGGGCGGAGACGTTTCTAAATTTGCAGAATTCAGGGAACAGGCACAGCGCGGGCTTGACGACGGCACGATCAAGGGCGCAAGGGCGGTGTATGTCCGACAGGTGTTGCGTGACCTGGACGTGGCCGAGAAGCTGTCTGACGAGCAGGCGCAGTTTGTGGATCAGATGGCCGGGCGCTTCGAGGACGCATTTGACCTGGCCCGCAAGAGCAAGACGGTGCAGAGCCACGTGGACAACTACGTGCGGCGCATCTACAAAACCAGAAAAGACGAGTCCGGCACGGAAGAGACCTATTCCGGATCCGCCGGTGCCGGCCACGGCTTTAAGGTGCACCATGGCGCGGCCATGAAGCGCAAGTACGACACGGCGCTGGATGCCATTTTAGACGGCTACGAGCTGGCCGTGGAGGGTATAACGTCATCCTTCGAGAGCTACATGAGCGAGCTGTCCACGGTGCTGGCCAACAAGGCTTTTATTCAGAAAGGGGTCAACACCAAGGACGCCGCGGGGCGCAGCCTGTTTACGACCAATACATCCAGTGTGGCCGGTTTTGAAGATTACCGTGAATTGAAGGCCGCCGGTTTTGCCGCGTGGCAGGTGACCGGCAGCATCGAGGCCCGTGACGTGGAGGGCATGGGCGGGGTGCTGGAGACCAACAGCTGGGGCAAGAAGGTGTTTATCACCAAACCGGAGTTCATCCCGGAAAGCTGGGCGGTTTACAAAAACGCGACCACGCGCAACCCGTCCAAGGTGTTTTATAAGAATTCGCTATACAACGCCAAGGAAGCGGCAGAGCAGTGGGCCACGGAACACCTGTACACGCGCATCGAGCGACGGGATGCCAGGGAGACGGCCAAGGAGTTTCAGCAATTGAAGCTGTGGGCGCCGGCGCCCATAGCCGACATGATAAACCGCATGACAGCCACGGAGCAGTTCTTCTCTAAGGTGCCCGGGTTCCAGACCCTCAACCGGCTTAACGCAGGGATAAAGAGCTGGATCTTGATGAGCAGCTTTTTCCATCACCTGGCCGGGGCACGCTCCTGGATATTCGGCGTGCATCACGGCTGGGGCCGCGGCAAGCATGTGGTTTTCTCCAAGGACATGGGCCGGGTGCTGGGCGAGTTTAAGGACCTGGGCGAGGCCAAAACATTCGCCGAAACCAATGAGGGCGTGGCCGTGGAAAAGACACAGGCCATACCCATGCTCAGCTACAAGTCCGGGCTGGACAAGATCAACGATCTGCACCCGCTGATCTCCATGGGCGTAAAGAACGGCCTGACCCTGGGCGAGTTGCAGGACTGGGCCGAAAACGAGCTGCGCAAAGAGGGCGGGCTTACCGAACGCCTGGTGAAGAAGATGGGCTGGGACAAGGCGGCCCGGTTTGTGGCCGGCGGCCGTTTTATGCGCGAGCGGTGGGCCAACAGCCTGTTCAAGAAATTTTTTGCGGGACTCAAGGCCGAGGCTTTTGCCGTGGAGTATGCCCACGAACTGGCCAAGGCCCAGGAGCGATGGCAGTCCGGCAAAGACAAGACGGCCCCGGACCCGGATCGGATCGCCGAAAACGTGGCCCGGTTTATCAATGCCGACTTCGGCGGTTTGCACTTAAAGCGCATGGGGCGACACCCGACGCTGCAGGCGTTAGGGCGGCTGGGATTGCTGGCGCCGGACTGGACCGAATCCAACTTCAGGACCGTGAGCGGCATGATCCCTGGATTGAACGACAAGATATCGAAAATGGTCGGCGACGTGCCGCCGCCCAAGGGCATGGAGACGATTTACCGGAAATTCTGGGGCCGGGTGATGCTGCGGATTACGGTTTCGACCATTATCGCCCAGGTGCTGCTCAACGGCATGGATGACAGTGAGGAGTTTGTTAAAGAGCAGGCGCTGGGCAACCGCTGGAACAAGTTTCGCTGGACGGAGCTTGATATAACAAAGTTGTACCAGGCCATGGGCATCGACACAGAGGGGCATCGCAAGACCTTTTCTCTGGGCGGGCATTTTTTCGATCCTCTGAAACTTCTGGACCCGTTCCGGCTGATCAAGGGGAAATCATCGCCTGCCGGCAGGGCAGCCACCGCGGCTTTTTCCGGATCCGACTGGGCGGAGCGCCCCTTTACCGGCGCCGCAGAATTGATAGCCACCGGCCGGACGGTGAAAAAGAGCAGCTTCGAGAGAAAAGAGGGCGGGATGGTCCGGCTGCCGTCGGTGGTCGTCAACCAGGTGACCAATATGCAGCCGATTCAGGTGGGGCATTTTTTGCGGTACTGGCAGGGCGAAGAGGACGGGCTGACCGCGTTGCTGCACAGTATCGGCGCGGGCACACACACGGCCTGGAAGCCCATGCCCGACGGCCCGGTGACCGCTGCCGCCGGTGATGCTGTGACCGACGAGATCGAGCGGCTGTCCGACCTGGACCTGCTGAACAGCGGTCCGCCCAGCCGGACGGTGATGATGGCCGGGATCCCGCGGAAGATGAAGCCGGCACAGTACGAGACGTATCTATCCAGATCGAGCGATCTGGTGGGCCGAAAAGCCGACGGTCTGGTGCGCTCCGGGCGATACCGGCGGATGAGCGACGCCGAAAAGGCCCGCACCATAGTGGCTATCGTGCGCAACGCCCGCCAGCGAGTACGAAAGAAGATCAAGCGAGAGATGGCCCGGGCCCATAATTAACCGGTGTTTTTATACCGAAACCCAATGGAGGACACTACCATGCGACGTTTTACCTGTTTTTTTGCACTGCTTGTTTGCCTGACGATGATCACATCGCCGGTTGTGGCCGGCCGCGGCGCCCCGCTGTTTACCGACCAGGTGGTGACGCTGACGGCTGATGCGTCGGCTGTTGCCCTGGACACCGCGTTTCTCGGCACGGCGCTTTACACCGTGTACGTTTATTCTACAGCGGATACGAGCATCACCGTTTCTATCGACATTACCGTGGGGTCGGGAACGGTGAACGCGGCAACGCTTTCGGCCATCGATGCCACCAGCGGGCATCCACACACGTTTGCGACGGACTGGCCGGTGACCGGGATACCCCAGTACACCGTGTCCGGCATCGGTTCGGGCACGGTGTATATCGTGCTGGCAGCCAGAAACCAGTGATGTAGGGAAAGGCCGGCAAGGTGATGACAAAACTGACCATGTTTGACCTGATATTGAAGCTGTGGCCGATTATGACAGTTGTGTTTGCAACCGCTGTTGCCGGGATATCCGCCGCAGCGGTTGCCCTCTATCAGATCCGCAAAAACGACGAACGGCTTGCAAATCACGACAAGCTTTTCAAGGAGATCAGCAATGTGGACAAGGCGATTGCTAAACGCCTGTATACCAAGGAGGGTGAATCTATTTACGTTCCGAGGACCACATGCGACCGCTGCCGGGTAGCGTGTAACCAGCAGATGCTGGAGCGGTTCGACGCCATCCGGGATATGATTGGTCGCCTGGAAAAATATTTGGGAAATGTGGTGCTATGATGCCGAGCTTTGGCCGTCGATCATTGACCAGGTTGTCAACGGTACGGCCAGAACTCCACCATCTGTTCAATATGGTCGTAAAGCACAGGGATTGCACGGTGTTGTGCGGAGTACGCAGTAAAGCAGAGCAGGATCGACTTTATAAGATTGGCCGATCAACGGTGATGTGGCCGAACAGCCAGCACAATGTAACGAATCCTGACGACTTGGCCGGGGCTACAGACGTTGCCCCGTTTTTCGCGGATCAGACCCCGCATGTTATCTGGCCCAACACGTCGGACCCCCGACAGATATACGCAAAGGAGGTCGGGCTGTTTTACAATTTTGCCGGCTATGTGCAGGCTGTCGCCGATGGCCTGGGAATCAAGATCCGTTGGGGGGGCGACTGGGATGGTGACGGCCGGTATTCTGACCAGATGTTCGACGATTTAGTGCATTTCGAATTGAGGGACAGGTGACAAAATGACCGATAAAATAATCTTAAAACCCGGCGACATTTTTTGCACCCGCAATCCGATGTGGCTGGGCCGTGCAATTAACAGTGTTCAAAAATTCAATTCCGTTGATAACGAGTCCTCATACTCACACGCGGGGATCATTATTGACCTGCATCTGACATTCGAAAGCCTGTGGACAATCAAGAAGGGCAGCCTCAGTGCTTACGAAGAAAAAAAGGTCCTCATCGGCCGGCATACAAAAATGACTCAAGATTTGTTTGAAGCGGGAATAGCACCCGTGCTCAAACATGAAGGTCAGATGTATCCTGTATGGCGTCTGGTTCTTCATCTGATACCCCCTATGGCAAAATATATAAGCAACGGGAAGAATCCGGTGTGTTCTGAGCTGGTAGCAAAATTCCTGGCCGCGTGTGGTTTGTTGGATTCGTGGAAAGGCCGCAATCCTGACCACATAGCCGACATGATCCGCAAGTTTCGGTGTTTTGACGTTGTCTTTGAAGGAGTCCTAAACAATGAAAGACTGGGGTTTAAAATTTTTGGGTGAACACGGGGACCGCCTGGTTTTTATCGGTCTGGCTGCTGCTTTCGGTGTGGCTTTCTGGAACATGGACGGCATGAGGGCGGAAGGAAAGGCTGTATTAATGCTGCTGCCTGGCATGTTGTTAAACAAGGCCAGAAGTCCCAAAAAGCAGGTAAAAGAAGAATGAGCCGGTTGGTACAACTTGTTGTACCAGGGAAAAAACAAAAGGGGTTACGGTGAACTCCGTAACCCCTTGTTTTTATTTGGTCGGGACAGCAGGATTTGAACCTGCGACCCCAGCGTCCCGAACGCTGTGCTCTACCAGACTGAGCCATGTCCCGATGGGTGGTCCTTGTATGTCAAGGCATGTAAAAAGTCAATAGGTTGAAGATCGTTGATGATGCCTTTTTTTATCCGGTAAAGGGGTTGTCCAGAACGATGGTTTCATCTCTTTCCGGCCCCACCGAAACGATCTGGATCGGCACGCCGGTCAAGGCCTCGATGCGGGCCAGGTATTGCCGGGCAACCTCGGGCAGGTCCTCATAGCGTCGAATACCGCGAATATCCTCGCGCCAGCCGGGAAGTGTCTCAACCACCGGCTTGCATGCGTCCAGGTGATTGAGGTTGGCCGGTACGTCGTTGATCCGTTGGCCATTTAGCTCATAAGCGGTACAGATTTTGATTTCATCCAGTTCGCCGAGCACATCGAGCTTGGTAATGGCCAGACCGGTGAGACCGTTGAGCCTGACCGCATTGTTCAGGATGACCGTATCCAGCCATCCGCAGCGCCGCCGCCGGCCGGTGGTGGCGCCGAATTCCGCACCGGTTTTTTGAATCAAGTCTCCGATGTCGTCGAACAGTTCCGAGGGGAACGGGCCAGCGCCGACACGCGTGGTGTAAGCCTTGACGATGCCGATGACGCCGTGGATATCTTTAGGACCGACACCGCTGCCGCAGCAGGCATTGCCGGAGGCGGTGTTGGAGGAGGTGACAAAGGGATAGGTGCCGTGATCGATGTCCAGATGGGTTCCCTGGGCGCCTTCGAACAGGATCTGTTTGCCGGCTTTGCCTGCCTTTTGCAGCACCACTGAAACGTTGGTGATGTAAGGTCTCAGCCGGTTGGCGAATTCAGTGTATAGGTCCCGAATCGATTCGAGATCCACGGTTTCGGTGCCGAGGAATTTTTCCAGGTAAAAGTTCTTTTCGGGAACGATGGTCTCCAAACGCTCTTGGAAGGATTCCGGGTCGATCAGATCCACGAAGCGTACACCGCGCCGGGTGGCCTTGTCTTCGTAACTGGGTCCGATACCCCGGCCGGTGGTGCCGATTTTTTTGTCACCCTTCATCTTTTCACGACCGTGGTCGACCAGCTTGTGATAGGGCATGATCACGTGTGCCCGATCGCTGATCATGAGCATGTCGGGACCGGCGGCAATTCCTTTGGATTCCAGGTAATCGATCTCTTCAATCAACACCTCCGGGTCCACGACAACTCCGTTGCCGATGAAGCATGTTTTTTTTTGCAGGATTCCCGACGGGATCAGATGGCTGATGAACTGTTTGCCATCGACCACCATGGTGTGCCCGGCGTTATTGCCCCCCTGAAACCGCACCACCACGTCGGCGTCGGCGGCCAGCAGATCCACGATTTTTCCTTTGCCCTCATCGCCCCACTGGGTCCCAACAATTACGATATTTGCCACTTGATGCTCCTTAATTATATGAACCGGAAGAGCGATAGAAAAAGATTCTTACTGCCTGCTTCAGTCGGCCTTGCGCCGGTTGCGAAAGAACGTCTGGATCACAAGCCGGCAACGGTCCGCGTAGATTCCCTTTATGGTTTCGACCTGATGGTTGAGTCGGGTGTCTTGCCCGAGGTGGTAAAGGCTTCCGGCCGCACCCCATTTCGGGTCGGACACTCCGAAAACGACCGTTTTCACCCGGGCGTGGACAATGGCCCCCATGCACATGGCACAAGGTTCAATTGTAACATAGAGCCTAGTGCTTAACAAACGATAATTTTTAAGCTGCTTGGCGGCCGAACGAAGTACATTCATCTCCGCATGAGCCGATGGATCGCAGCGGCTGATGGTTCGGTTGTGGTCTTGTGCGATCACCTGGTTGTCGGCATCCACGATCACCGCGCCCACCGGCACCTCGTCCATCCGGCCGGCGGCAATGGCTTGATCGATGGCCATTTGCATGAAGTGTTCGTGCTGAGGTTCCATTGGCGGGCAATTACCCGCTTTTTTTATTTTGTTCAATAAATATTTAAAGAATCCATTGACAGGATCTGCTGTTTGGCTTAGAAATCAGTCCAACTTTTTCGCGCCCGTAGCTCAGCTGGATAGAGTGCCGGACTACGAATCCGTAGGTCGCAGGTTCGAATCCTGCCGGGCGCGCCAGTTAAAAACAAGGGGTTAGCCAAAATCGGCCAGCCCCTTTTTTAGTGTTTTTAAACTTTTGTCCCCACATAGTCCCCATTTTTTGAAAAATAAAATTACTGAAATCAATTAAAAATTTCCTTTATGGGTATATGGGGAAAAGCCTCTTTTCTGACCAATAGATATATAGTTAGATGAAGCTACCCGAAGTTCCTCTGCGGATGGGATACAGTATTCTGGCGAAGTGAAGTCTCCCCGCACAAAAGGGCGGCGGTTCTGCCGTCAGTGCTTCGCGGCGGTGAGTATGCCGGTCAAATAAAACAATTGCCCATTTTCAAACTTTACCCAACCACTATTTTAAGATCCAATCTTTATGAGGAGTTGGGACTTTCTTATTTTTAGCGATCCATCATCAAATGAAAAGAGAGAAACCATGTTGATTAAAAAGAGCTGGTTATATGTATTTTTCGCTGCCAAGATGTTGGGTATTTAATTTCAACTGTTGATACCTCACTTAACATTGGTGTTCGGGGATTGGGTGTTGAAGTCGATGTTGAACAATTTTTCGGGATGGACACCACCAACTCGGTATTGAAAATGAAAGGCTTCTGGCGCTTTACGGATAATCGTCGACACAGACTTGATCTTAAATGGTCTTCTTATCGTAGAGATGGCAATAGAACGATTTTAGAAGATTTTACGATTGAGGACGAAGATGGCAACGAAATTACGATTCCTGCCGGTAGTGAAGTAACCAGCAACTTTGACATTGATATGTACAAGGCCTCATACAGCTACTCGTTTTTTCAAGATTATCGAATAGACATTGCTGGCTCCATAGGACTTTATTTAATGCCGATCGATATCGGGGTTAACTCCACCGGATTTATTAGGGTTAATGAAAGCGAAAAATTTGACGCACCGCTGCCAACGATTGGACTGCGAGCAGATTTTGCTATCACTCCCAA
>JABZFO010000071.1 GCA_014237405.1 Desulfosarcina sp.
GAAGATTCTCTTTCCCCGGGGGTGGCGTGGCAATGCGGATGGTGAACTGCAGCCGTGTCCGCTCCGCCGGCGGGTTGGCCAACGAGTAAGCCCGAAACACCGGTGCCAGGTTCTTGCCCCGCAGCCCCCACAGGTTGAAGCGATCCCAGTCGGGCCGGTAGCGCTCGGCCACCCGAACCCGGAAATGATCGAAGGCGAGTTCGTATTCCGGGATGTCGATCTGGATGTAGGCACCGGCAGTGAAATTCAGATGTTCATTGTCGTCCAGTTCCAGGACCAGATCCTTGATGAAGGTGGCGACATTTTCGTTGGAAACCACCGTGGCGCTGTATTTTTTAACGGAGAAGATCTCATCGGGAATACGGATCTTCAGATCCTCCTTGACCTTCAGCTGGCAGGCCAGGCGAATATTGCCTTTTCTCTCCTTGCGGGACAGGTGGGGCAGCTCGGTGGGCAGCACCCCCCGGGAGCCTTCCTCCACCCTGCACTTGCACATGCCGCATGCCCCGCCACCCCCGCAGCCGGAGGGGATAAAAATGCTGTTGGCCGACAACGCGGACAACAGCGTCTTTCCCGACGGCGCATCGATGCTTTTTTCCTCGTCGTTGTTGATGATGACCCGGTTGCTCCCCTTCTGGACCACCTTGCCCTCCACAAAGAGCAACAGCCCCACGAGGATCAGGATCACCGAGAGAAAAACAGTGGTTCCCACAAGGTATATCAACTCATTCTCCTTCTTTCAGAGCAGGCGCTCATAGGGTGATGCCCGAGAATAGCATGAATCCCATGGCCATCAGCCCGGTGACGATCATGGTGATGCCGAAGCCTTCCAACCCTTTGGGCACATTGGCGTAGCGCATCTTGATGCGGATGGCAGGTGTAGTCGCGCTCCACCATAAAAAGCGACGCGCCAAGGATGGCACAGTTGACCGCAATCAGAGGTAAAAACACGCCCAGGCCCATGTACAGAACCGGTGAATAACGGTCGATCACCATTTCCACAATCTGGACGATGGCTGCAATCACGGCGATGAAAGTGATGAATTTCAAAAAGCTCAGGTCGATGGCTTCCAGGCGGGCCCAACGCAGCGCCCCGGGCGAAAGCAGGTACTGGAACACCAGCCAGTTGACCGGTGCGGTGATGGAGAGCACGAACACCACGGCAAAGCCCAGTCCGATGGCCGTGTCCATGTTTTTGGATACCGCCACAAAGGAGCACATCCCCAGAAAATAGGAGAGCAGGATGTTGCCCACGAATACCGAATTGAGAAACAGGCCGATCAGATTTTCCATATTCTTCATTTCCCGGCCGAAACCGGCCACCTGTCATTTCGTTTACCCGCTATTTTATCGCGGCGAACCGTCACCCTACGGTCTAAACACCTGGATCATCTCCAAAAGAGTTGGCCTATGTCTTCATCAGACTCTTCTGCAGCCATACCAGCAGACCGATGATAATGAACGCCGCCGGCGCCAGCTGCATGAACCCCATGTTCATGTACCCGTAGTCGTAAAAGACCTGCGGAACCACGGAGAAACCGAAGAGTTTGCCGGCGCCGAAAAGCTCGCGAATAAAAGCCACTATCACCAGCACCAATCCGTAGCCGGCACCGTTGCCCAGTCCGTCCATGAATGACTGCACCGGCGGATTGCCCAAAGCATAGGTTTCCGCCCGCCCCATGACGATGCAGTTGGTGATGATCAGCCCGACAAACACGGAGAGCTGTTTGCTGATGTCGTAAAAAAACGCCCGTAGCACCTCGTCGGCAAGAATCACCAGCGAGGCGATCACGGACAGTTCCACAATCAGGCGCACGTTCCTGGGGATCACGTTTCGCATGGCGGAAATGGTCAGGCTGGAAAAGGCCGTGACGAAGGTCAGGGCCAGGGCCATGACGATGGCGGTTTTCAGCTGTACCGTAACGGCCAGGGCCGAACAGATACCCAGGCTTTGGATGAACACCGGGTTGTTCTTGACCACCGGTTCGGAAAAGGCCTTGAATGTCGGCGATTGTGTCATTTTCATGGCGAAGGATTCACTCTTTAACGGTTATTATGGCCCCTATGATCGGGGCGCGGGTTCAATTTGACGGTCAGCTGCCCGCAGGCAGAGACACCTGACCGGCCCTGAACTGTTTGGACAGCGCCTCGTATTCCAACAGGATATCCTTCAGGCCGCCGGTGAGAAACTTGCCGGTGAGTGTGGCACCGGAAATGCCGTCCACATAGTTGGCCTGGCGGTCCGGAGCGATGGCTTCGACCACTTTCCCTTTGGCGATGCCCACGGCGGCAAATTCACCCGACGTATCCACGATCTGCTTGCCCACGAAGTTCTGCTGGAACCAGGGTTTTTCGATCTCGCCACCCAGACCCGGCGTCTCATTGTGGCTGTAAACGGAAAAACCGGCCACGGTCTCGCCGTCGCTTTCGATGGCCATGTACCCGTGAATTTTTCCCCACAGCCCCCGCGAATCCACCGGAAGGATATAAGCGGCCGGTTGGCTGTCCTTGACGTAGAAGCACACCGGCAGGCCATCCGTCCCCCCATCACCCGGCACGATTCGGCCGGTGCCGTCCATGGCATAACAGCGAATATTTTCCTGGTAGAGCCGCTCGATCCGCTGGTCGGTGGGTTTCTGAGCCACGTCAAGCAGCCCCACGGATTTCAGTATGTTCTTCTGCCGGTCCACGGCCACGTTTCGCAGCTTCCGGTCTTTGAGGCCGGTGGCGGCACCGGTGAGCAGCAGGCTGCACACCAGAGCGATGACGGCGGTAAAGACGATGGATTTCAACTGGTCAGACATTGGGCACCCTTTTTCTCAGTCGCGCCTTGATGACGAAATGGTCGATAAGCGGTGCAAAGAGGTTCATGAACAAGATGGACAACATTACCCCTTCCGGATAGGCTGGATTGAACACCCGAATCATCACGGTGAGTGCCCCGATGGAAAAACCGTAGATCCATCGGGAAAGGTTCATGCCCGGAGCGGAGACCGGGTCCGTGGCCATGTAGACGATGCCGAAGGCAAAGCTGCCCATGACCAGGTGCCAGGTGGGATGCACGGAAAACATCCGGGCCACCTCACCGCCGGAGGTGAGGTTGAGTAGATACCCTGGATAGGCCACCGCCAGGACACCGAGAATGCCGCCGAGGATAATCCGGTAGTTTCCCACACCGGTCACCACCAGAAAAATTGCCCCTATCAGAATCATCAGGGCCGAGGTCTCGCCCACGCTGCCCGGGATGTTGCCCAGAAAAAGCCGCTGGAAGGTGTAACCGGCATCGGTCAGAATCCGCGTAACCGCCTCTCCGGAGGCGGCCAGGGGCGCCAGGGCCAGGGGCGTGGCTGCCGTAACCGCGTCCACGGCCTGCTTGCCGGTCTGCTGGACCACGGTCCAGACCCGGTCGCCGGACATGTTGGCCGGATAGGCGAAAAAGAGGAACGCCCGGCCAGTCAGCGCCGGGTTGAGAATATTCCTGCCCGTACCGCCGAAGATCTCTTTGCCGATTACCGCGCCAAAGGAGATCCCCACGGCCACCTGCCACAGCGGTGTGGTGGGCGGCAGGGTCATGGGAAATAGCAGGCCGGTGACCAAAAACCCTTCGCTGATGTTGTGCCCGCGTACCGACGCGAAGAGGATTTCCCAGAACAGCCCCACGGTGTAGGAGACCATGAGCATGGGCAGCACCACCCACGCGCCCCGCATCATCACCGGGACGAACCCCAAATCCAACCCAGATGCCAGGCCGGCCTGGTAGCCGGTGTTGTAAATGCCGTAAAAGAAAGGCGGCATCAGCGAGATGATGACGAAGGTCATGAACCGCTTCAGGTCCAGGCTGTCCCGCACGTGGGTATCGGCCGTGGTGGTCAGCGCGGGGGCGAAGGCCACCGTTTCGACGGCATCGAACAGCGGGCGGAGTCTTTCCAGTTTCCCACCGGATTCAAAGTAGGGCCGAGTGGTGTTGAACAGGCGTTTAAGGGCTTTCATCATTTTCCATTCTCTGGCAGCAGGTCGTCATCACCCGTTTTGGGTCGCGGCAATCAGGCGATCTCCTTGTAGTATTGGGCTTTGGCCGATCGGAACACCTCCCGCAGTTCGATCTTGGACGGACAGGCATAGGTGCACAGCCCGCATTCGGCGCAGTCCAGCAAGCCATGGGCCAGGGCCTCTTCTACCTCGTCGGCCACCAGGCACTTCATGGTAAATTGGGGCAGGATATCCACCGGGCAGACCGTTGCACAGGTGCCGCAGTTGACGCAGGCACGCGCCTCCCCGTGCTGCCCGCAATCCATGGGAAAGGGCTTGCGGTGAAAAGTGGACAGAAAGGCCGTGGAGTAGCTGGGCTTGTTGTAGCCCGGCCGGATGAAGCCGAAGGGCTCTTCCCAATCTCCGTCGTCGATAAGATTCAGAGCGTTTTGATAAAATCCCACGAAGCTGTCAGCGCTGCCGGTAAACCCGGTGAATACGCCACCCACCACATACCGGCGGGCCGGTCTCCCCGCGAGGCCGCCGCCACACAACTGCCGCAGAGGCACACCGGCCCGGGTCGACACGTGTTCGGCGGCGGGTGCGAGACTCCCGCCCACCGACATGATCCGTTGGACGGGGTAGCGGCCGGTCCGAATAAATTCACCCAGCAGGATCACATCCTGGCCGTCGATGAACCAGGAGCGGTTCTGCTCCGGTCCGGTCTTGGTCCGGTAAAGCTGCACACTGGGATTGCCCGACGGATAGTGGCCCGTAAAACGATGGGTGACGGTCTGGTCGGGCAGGGCTGGCAGGATCGCCTCGTCACCGGTGAGGTTGACCACCACCCGGTCACACAGTTTATTAAGCAGATCGATTCCGATACCAAACAGGTCTTCCCTACCTTTAAGGTATACCACCGGGTCCGGTCCAAAGGGCTCGTCGTCGCCCAGGCGCACGATGATGGCCGGCGGCACGGTGTCGGGGTCGGCCAGATCCATGAAGGGCAGTGCTCTGAGAAACGGCCACATCCCGCCGTTGAGCAGCATCTCCACCAGGGCCGTCCGCGGTATCGTGTCTAGTTGCTCGACCGTTGGCACATCAAAGAACTCACACCGTTCATCGTTGTCCAGCGCAATGACGATCTGCCGAATAATCCGCCGGGGGCCGAAGACGATGCGCGCCACCTGGCCACCGCCGGGAGAGAGAAACCGGATGCGGATATTTCGTTTATCTTCGAAAAGCGGGGAGCCGATGGCCACCGAATCGCCCTCTTCCACCAGCAGCCGGGGTTTGATAAAGGGGATGTGCTCGGGAACCATGCCCACATGGCGAGGGGCATCCAGCTGTCGCAGCTGACGTGCGGGGGCTCCCGCAATTCGTGGCGAAAACCCCTTTTTCAAATGTATGGCATTCATCCGTTAACCTTGGTTGCGGCACACAGGGTGCGAATTTGAGAAATTGTCCGGTTAAACTGGTAGTTGCGGTAAAGTTGGTGCGGGTTCAGGATCCGAACCACGGGTTTATCCCGCCATGGACCGCCGACGGCACGCATAAGGCAAAAGGCAACATTCATACCGTAGAGGCGGGATACCCGATAATGGCAAAATCCTGAAAATAGATTTTGACATGTTTTACACGGATCTGCAAGCTGGGAATATATCCCGGATGTGCCTTCGACATACACCCAGCCGGTATTTCCGAGGCCCTTAACCCCAATGATAGCCAAAGGGAGACAGCACTCCCTCTTGACATATGCTCGATTTCATCTTAGGAAAATATCAGACCTCATTCTGGAGATCATGCGCGTGGAATTGGAAAAAAAAACGAGAATGACTCGACAGCGGCGGGTTATTCTGGAAGAGATCCGCAGATATAACAACCATCCGGCCGCCGATGAAATTTACGAGCGGGTGCGAAAACAGCTGCCCCGAATCAGCCTGGGCACCGTTTATCGAAACCTCGATGTGCTTTGCGAATTGGGAGAAATCCAGCGGCTGGAACTCTCCGGGGCCATGAAACGCTACGACGGCATCCCCCAAAAACATTACCATATCCGCTGTGTCTGCTGTAACCGCGTTGACGATGTGCCCATCGCACCGCTCAACGAACTGGAAGATGATCTCTACGGCACCACGGTCTTTGAAATTCAAACCGCGCAATATCCTATTTTATTCCAGCTGTTTGTATTGTGATACAGACTTGTATCACACGGAACATGAGACAAAATTGACATCTGATGCCGATGCAAGGCGGCAACGGCGATGTCTATAATATCCGCCAACCGGGCTGGAAAAAGAGCCCATAAGGGTTGGGCTGGCACGCAACAACTGGCATTGCCCTCTGGCATGCAATTTGAATTTCTTATCAAAGACCATCCGGCCCGACATCCCGAAACGATTACCCTTTCGCCCCGGAATATAAAAGAGGTGACCCATGGAAGCATGCAAACCGATTCTCAACACAGGATTAAGGGGCGTAACCATCGCCAGTACGAAGATCAGCGATGTCAACGGTGCCGAGGGAAAGCTGGTTTATCGGGGATACCTGGCCAAGGACCTGGCAGGTAAAACCAGCAGCGGACGGTGCCTGACGAAATCCTCACCGCCATGAAAGCCATGCCCAAGGGTGCGCTGCCCATGGATGTGCTTCAGGCCACCGTCCCCATGATGGCCAATTATGACCCCGATATCCGAAACACGGACATCGACAGCGCCACCCGCATGGCCGTTCACCTGGTTGCCAAGTTTGCCACCATCGTGGCGGCCTGGGACCGGATTCGAAATGGCAAGGATCCCATCGCTCCGGACCCAGGCCTGAGCCAGGCGGCTAACTTCCTGTACATGCTCAACGGCGAGGTGCCTGATGACGAACTGGCCGGCTTTTTCGACGCCTGCCTGGTGCTCCACGCCGAGCACTCTTTCAACGCCTCCACCTTTGCCGCAAGGGAAGTGGCCTCCACCAGAGCCCACATTTACGCGGCGGTGGCAGCCGGCGTCGGCTCCCTCTCCGGCTCCCTTCACGGCGGCGCCAATACGCGGGTGATGCAGATGCTGCTGGAGATCGGCGAGGTGGACAAGGTAGGCGATTACGTCACCAACATCCTCGACACCGGTGGTGTGATCATGGGACTGGGCCATGCCGTCTACCAGGTGGACGACCCCCGGGCGCACATCATCGCACCCATGTCCCTGGTCTTGGGAAAACGGTCCGGAGACACCCGCTGGTACGATCTGTCCAAGGCACTGGAAGTCAAGGGCAAGGCCGCCTTCAAAAAGAAAAAAGGAAAGGACATTTTCGTCAATGTCGATTTTTACAGCGCCTCTTTGTACTACTACATGGGTATTGCCGTGGATCTGTTTACGCCTATCTTCGCCATCTCCCGCATCGCCGGATGGTCGGCCCATGTGATCGAAGAGCAGTTCGGCGGGACCGCGGCCAAACCCACCTTGTACCGGCCGGAATCCGACTATGTCGGCGACTACTGCGGGCCCGACGAATGCGCGTTCGTTCCCCTGGATCAGCGATAAATTCACTCAACCCCAAAATGAGGATCGACACAGAAGATGAAAAAATGGAAATGTACGGTCTGTGGCTACATTCACACTGGAGACGTGCCCCCTGATAAATGCCCGGTCTGTGGCGCCCCCAAAAGTAAATTCATCGATGTATCGGAACTCGAAGCACCGGCACCGAAGCCCGCCCCGGCAGCAGTGTCCGAACCCGAGGTTGACGTACCGGAAGCACCCGAGCCGGCGGCGGCAGCCAAACCGGTTGAACCCGAACCGGTTTCACCATTCAAGGATTCACGCTACCGCACCATGTTCGACATGATGACCAGATTCCACGGGCACCCCATTACGGTTCACATCCCCAACGGTCTGCTGCCCGTCTCTATCCTGTTCATTTTATTGTCCGCCCTGTTCACCATCAAGGGGATGGCCAATGCCGCCACCTATAACATGGGCGTCGTGGCCCTGACCATGCCGCTTGTTCTCTTTTCCGGCTGGGTGGACTGGCAGAATCGATTCAGCGGCGCCATCACCAATGTTTTTATCGTTAAAATTGCCTGTGGTATCATCGTTACGGTTACCTCCTGGTTCCTGTTCATCTGGCTGCTGGTCAACCCGGCGGTGATCACCACGCCCCAGCCCTCCCGGGTTGCCTTTTTCATGATCAACCTTATTATGCTGGGAGCCGCCGGCACTGCCGGATGGTACGGCGGCAAGCTGGTTTTCAGAGACTGATAAGGAGAATCATCAAATGAATCAGGCAAACGATATAGACGACGCGCAGATGCAGCAGGCCCAAATGGAACTGACCCGGATTCTCAATGGTCTCAAACAGGAGATCCCCGTTTTCCTGTTCACCCAGGGAGGGAAAAACGATGTCTTTAACGACGCGGCCCGTCAGGCCCTGCGTTTTTTCAGACAATTGACGGACAAAATCGTTCTGCGGGAATTCGACCTGAGCCATGAGAAGGCCCAACAGATGGGCATCGACCACTCTCCCACCCTGGTCTTTGACCCGAACCGCTATAATATCCGCTGGCTGGGTGCCCCTTTAGGAGAAGAAGGACGCATTTTTCTGGAAGTCCTGCTGCGCATCGGCACCGGCAAGAGCGACCTGAACGAGGCGTCCATGGGTGTGCTGAAAAAGATTGACCAGCCCCGCCATGTGAAGGTCTTCGTCAGCGCCTCTTGCCCCTACTGCCCCCAGCAGGCATTGAATGCCCTGAAGGCTGCCGTGGCCAGGCCGGAAATGATTTCACTGGAGATCATCGACATTCAGGCCAACGCTGATCTGGCCGACCAGTACGGGGCCCATTCGGTGCCACAGACCTTTGCCAACGATGTGCTCATTGCTCTGGGCGCCCAGACCGAAGAGCTGTTCATGTCTTCCCTGGACAAGATGGAGCAGCAGACCATCTTCATCCCCGATAGCGACGAGGCGGAGGTGGCGTGCCAGCTGGTGATCATCGGCGGCGGCCCTGCCGGCCTCACCGCCGGGATCTATGCAGCCCGCAGCGGCCTGAAATCCGTCGTTGTGGAAAAGGGCGTTCTGGGCGGACAGGTGGCCCTCACCCCGGTAGTTGAGAACTACCCGGGAATGAAGGAGGTGGGGGGCAAAACCCTGGTAGACCTCATGGTCACCCACGCCTTGGAGTATGTCCAGATCTTCCCCGGTGAAGAGGTGGTCGACATCATTCCCGGCGAGCCCCACATTGTCCAAACTTCTCGGAGAAAGTTCAAAACCCAGGCCGTGCTCATCGCCACCGGTGCCTCCCACCGGCACCTGGGCGTACCGGG
This sequence comes from Desulfosarcina sp., assembly GCA_014237405.1. Lineage (GTDB taxonomy): Bacteria > Desulfobacterota > Desulfobacteria > Desulfobacterales > Desulfosarcinaceae > Desulfosarcina. Next base: position 9,279 of record JABZFO010000071.1, read on the forward strand.
AGAAGATCGCTTTTCCGGCCGTGGAGTGAGCTACTGCGCCACCTGCGACGGCCCCCTGTTCCGGGACAAAACCGTCTACTTGGTGGGCGGCGGCAACAGCGCCGCCACCGAAGCTCTGCACCTGCAAAACATGGGTGTGAAAGTCACCCTGGTTCACCGGCGGGACCGCCTCAAGGCCCAGGAGGTGCTGGTCAAAAAGCTCATCGATAGTAACATCCCCATCCTGTTCAACACCGAAGTCAAGGAGATCCGGGGCGAAAACCGCGTATCTGAAGTGCTGCTGCTGGACAAGACCACCGGAGAGACTATAACGAAACCGGCCGACGGCGTCTTCCTGGCCATCGGCTACGATCCGGCCGTGGACCTGGCCGGCAAGGTGGGATTGGAACTTACCGAGGAGGGCTACATCAGTCACAAGGGGTTTCGCACCAATATCCCGGGCATTTACGTGGCCGGGGATGTGGCCGGCGGTTTCAAGCAGATCGTCACCGCCGCAGGCTACGGCTCACCCGGCCAAAACCGCAAATTACAGCCGGGTAACCATGTCGCACATGATGCTGCCCCAGGATGCCAACCCCGCGGGCATCGTGCACGGCGGCGTCGTCATGAAGCACATCGATGACGCCGCCGGGGTGGTGGCCCTGCGGCACACCCGCTGCAACGTAGTCACCGCCTCCATCGACCGCCTGGACTTTCACAACCCGGCCTTTATCGGCAACCTGCTCAGCCTCAAGGCCAGCCTGAACCTGGTGGGCACCACCTCCATGGAGGTGGGGGTACGGGTGGAGACCGAAGACCTGAAAACCGGCGAGATTCGCCACACAGCGTCGGCCTACCTGACCTTCGTGGCCATGGACGAAAATTTCCGTCCCCGACAGGTGCCCCCGCTGGTGCTGGAAACCGATGAAGACCGGCGGCGCAACCGCCAGGCCCGGGCCCGGCGCCGGGTACGCCTGGCCGAAAAGACTCACGAAACCTCCTGCCGAACCGCCCCGGACACCTGCCGGCCATCCCAGGAATAATCAATCACGATGCATCAGACCCTTTGCAGCCTCAGCTGAACGAAACGGATCTGCTGGCGGAAATCTATCCTTTTTCAGGCAAACGGATCACCATCACCGGGATGGCACTTCTTCTCACCACCCGGCGGGCCGTGCCGCCCATGAGCGCTTCCTTGAACATGCCGAGCCCTCGGGTACCCATGACGATGATGTCCGCATCGTTGAGTTCGGCCTGGTAGAGGATTTCATCGGCGGGGATTCCCTCCTTTACGAGAATCTTGTCCACCTGGAAGGTGCAGGCATCCATCTCGCTGCTGATTTCATTGCAGAAGTTGCTGAGCCGGCCTTTGATGCTGGAGATGAAGTCCGCCTGTTTCTCCTCCTGGAGTTTTTTCCATTTCTCTTCTCCCACGTACCCCTTAATCTGCAAAAAGGTTTCCGCGGTGAGCTTTTCGATGACGTGGAGTGTTTGTGATTTGAGGCAGCATAGTGACTCCTTGATAGATGTTAATCGCCGATCAACCGGTGAGTTTCAAGGCAAACGGCATCGATACGTAAATTAGGGCCGCGGCCCTTACCCCAGGGCCACATCCAGTATCATCATGGTGGTGAAACCCAGTATGGTGCCGATGCTGGAAATATCGCCGTTATTGCCCAGCTGGGATTCGGGGATCACCTCTTCGATAACCACGAAAATCATGGCCCCGGCGGCAAAGGCCAGTGCAAAAGGAAGTATGGGGTAGAAGAACATGACAGCGGCGGCACCTATAACACCGGCCACCGGTTCCACCATTCCAGATAACTGGCCGTACCAAAGGGCTTTGCTCCGGGACATGCCCTCTCGCCTCAGTGGAAGAGACACCGCCATGCCTTCGGGAAAGTTCTGCAGGCCGATGCCGATTCCCAGGGCGACGGCTGCGCCTACTGTGGCCGACTCCACACCGGATGCCGCGGCACCAAAAGCGACGCCGACAGCCAAACCCTCCGGGATGTTGTGCAGGGTAATGGCCAGTACGAGCAGGGTTGATCGCTGCCAGGACGTTTTGGGCCCTTCGGCTTCGCTGGTGGGAAGCCCCAGATGCAGGTGTGGCAGCACCATGTCCACCAGGCGCATGAACAGACCACCGCCTAAAAATCCGACGGCCGCCGGAATCCAGGGGATCATCCCCGCTTCCTCGGCCATGGTAATGGCCGGTGCCAGAAGCGACCAGAAACTAGCGGCAATCATCACCCCGCCGGCGAATCCCAGCGACGTATCCATCAGCTTGGGGTTGACCTGCTTGGTAAACACGACGATACAGGCACCCAGGGCGGTCACACCCCAGGTGAACAGGGTCGCCAACAGGGCCTGAACAACAGGATTGAACTGGGAAATATATGCGATCATGCTAAACCCCGGTATGTGGCATAACCGTCATGAAACAGCCTTAACAATGGCTGTTCCAAAAAAATCAATCACCCAGTTTGGCCATGTGATCGTCGTACAGGATTTCGAAGGTCTGTTTATGCTTGGCCTCTTCCTGGGCCAGCATTTTGAAAAGCTTGATACAGTCCGCATCGTCGGTCTTGGTGGCCAGGGCGTTGTACAGCCGCAGGGCCTTTTCCTCGCGCTTCATGGCCAGCCGGAGAATTTCGGTAAAGTCCATGCCCGGCTCGTACTTCATATCAACGATATAGTCGCTGCGCTTGATGTCCGGAATCCACTCATACTTATATTCCACCACGGACCGGTTGCCCTTTTTAAACTCCTCTAGAAGCGTCTGGTGCTTTCTTTCCTCTTCAACAAACTCGGCAAGGGTCTCTTTGGATGCCGGGAAGGTTTCCTTGTCCACCAGTTTCTGGTAAAAACTGACCGCCTGTTTTTCTCTTTCGATGGCAAAATCGAGGATCTCTTCGAAGGAATTGAAATTCATGTTACCCCCTTGATACAAAAAGATGGTAATTGATGGAATAAAAACGAAACCGTTGGAGTCTTCTTTTGGGTGCGGAAAACCGATTCGCAATCAAATCGAAAGACGCTCATGAACATACTAAAAAAGCAACTAACATGCCATTGGTTTTTTTAAGGAGATATCTGTGGGCTTCGGCAACCCCTTTTCCAGTGAGAACCCCGATTCCAAAAAATAAATTGTAACAATCTGGCGCCAATGGATCTCTTTAATCCAAAACAGAAAAACGTCAATCCAACTTCTGGAGGTGTAAAATGAACATTGACCGCGTTATTCTTGCTTTTGCCGGCATCATGATCCTGATCACGCTGCTTCTGTCTCAGATTTACAGCACCTACTGGCTGTGGTTCACCGCCTTTATCGGCGCCAATCTGGCGCAGTCCCCCTTTACCGGATTCTGTCCGATGGTGAAAATACTCAAGCCGTTGGGCGTCAAACCTGGCAAAGCCTTCGACTAACCGCAAACGTATTCTACGCCCGCCGTCATTTAAACCCGGCACCGTCAAACAAAAAAGACCGGAGATAGTCGACGTGTTGTCGACAACTCCGGTCACAGAGAGGGAAAGGGCGTGATCATTAGCCGGATCAGATTAATCCACCGTATTGGAAACGGTAGAGAAACCCGTCCAAGCTCACCTAATAGGCATCGAGCTTACGTTTAAGCCAGGATTTGACCTCGCCTTCAAGGGCCCACACGCCTTTGTGTCTGCCTTGAGAATGCAGGTAGCGTTTTTCCAGGTCATTGGGCATCCTGATTTTTGCCAGCTCCACCGCTTCGTCGCTGTTGCGGCGGATAAAGTAGATCACCGGCTCATTTTTCCAGGTGTTGACCACGAAATAGTGGGACACATCATCTTTCGAGCGGATCACGTAATTCCCTCGGGCCCAGTTGTTGCCCCACTCCAGGTAAAGGCGAACCGCCTCTTCCGGTGTCATTTCCCAGTCGATGGAATTAACCAGATCCGTGTTGCGTTTGATTTCCTCAAGGTTCATCATGTCAGCACTCCCGATGGTTTTAGGGCCGCGGAATTTGCGGTTTTGATACTCGTGCCATGTGGCTATTATTAAAGCCAGAACCATGCCAATACCGCCCACAGCCTCACCAAAGCCCACAACCTGATAGTTTGCTCAATTTTCCGAATAGTTGCGGTTTTCCGGCAAGATATTGGCGCGATGATCGACGGCAACGGCTCCATGATGGCGGCCTGTCGAAGTATTCAATGCCTTGAAACGATACACTTGTGTCTCGATAAAAAATAATACATGAAACAAGTTCTTCAAGGCTAAGCTGACTATTGGCATTTCAGGTATCCATCTAAGGGTCGCGGTAAAAAATAAATCCACAAAGATTGCGCTTAGATTTTGGTTCGCCTTCAAGGCGCGCCAAAGGGAGCATATTGTCTATATGTGACTTTTGGCGCAACGCCGAAGACGGGCTCAAAATGGCAGCGTCTAATCAGCCATGACGAATTTGCCACCCTTGACCTGTACGATTACCATGGAATCCACGCCTAGGCCGTTGTGGTCTTCCGGGGTGAGGTTGTAGACACCGGAGATTCCCACATATCCGGTGGTCTGCTCGATGGCTGCGCGCAGGTCGCTTGCTTGGGTGCCTGTTTGTTTCATGGCGTTGGCTACAATCATGATGGCATCCCAGGCATATCCGGAATGGGTGTTGATGGGAAATTGCTTATCAAATCCATACTGGTCTTTATAAAGGCGAATAAACTCCTTGATCACCGCTTTCTGGGGATCGGAGTCGGGCAATGCATCCGCCACCATCAGCTTGGTGGCCGGCATGCGGTCGCCTTCGGAAGCCTTGCCGGCCAATTCGATATACTTGGGATCGGGTAACCCGTGGCATTGGAACAGCGGCAGGTCGATTCCCAGCTGGGCTTTGTTTTTAGAGACGATGGACCCGGCCGGACCGATGGTCCAGACCACCAGGGCTTGAGGAGCGGCATTTTTGACTTTGGTCAGCTGAGCCGTCATGTCGGTGTCCCGGGGGCCGAAGGACTCCTGAACGACGACCTCCAGGCCAAACTGCGGCGCCAGTTTGGTGAGCCAACGGGTGCCGTCCTTGCCAAATCCGTCCGATGCGGTGAGCAGGGCGATTTTGACAAGGCCCTTGTCCTTGAGGTACATGTAGAGGCGCTTGACGGCCACCGAAGAACGCTGCGGAGATTTGAAAATCCAGTCAAAGGGCCCCAGCTTGGGGCCGCCCATGATCACTGGATCGCCACCCACAGTCATGAAGGCCGGCACTTTGCCGCCGTGGATGATTTTTTTTACCGCCATGCCGGTGCCGGTGCGTGTGGGACCGATGATGGCGGCCACTTTATCCTTGTAGATGAACTTCTTGGCGATGTTGGCGGCTTTGGCCGGATCGCCCTCGGTGTCTCCAATGATCAGCTCGATGTTCTTTCCGTTGATACCGCCCTCTTTGTTGATTCTATCCACCACCATTTCGGCCACCAGTTTAGTGGGGGTGCCGATGAAGGCCGCCGGACCGGACAGATCGAAAAAGGCACCGATCTTGATAGTATCTTTTGCAGCAACGCTGCTCCCGAAGAAAACCAGCATCAATACAACAGCGATGGCCGTCAGTTGATTCATCCGTCTCATCTTCTCTCCTCCTTCTCCTATGCAGTTGGGTTGTTGGTAACCAAAACGATGAACATCTAACATCAGGATTGTAAAAGTGGTTTCAAATTCTTCAGTCGGGCTTACGACCAAGACAGATCGATGAACATCAGACGATTTCATCCATAATCCTTGTATCAAACACCCGCTGGCTCTTGCGCTGGGTGCGGGGCAGTTGGCCATAGTCCACTAATTCTACCTGGATGGATACCAGCAGCTGCTTTTTGACCTGGTAGCTGGTTTCGTGAACCAGTTCCGCCGTTCTGCCGGCATCCACGGCCTGGCCTCTTTCGAGAATCAGTTTCATAAAATCTTTTCCGGATTTGCGGTCACGGGTCAGGTGGATCTGGTATTCGGAACCCAGGCCGGGGATGGCCGACAAAATGGTGTCAATGGTGGAGGGGTAGATATTGACCCCCCGAAATTTGATGGTGTCGTCGCTGCGGCCTTTGATGCGCGAGTGCCGGGGCATGACCGATCCGCAGGTGCAGCTTCCGGGGATGATACGGGTGATGTCCCGGGTACGGTAGCGGATCAAAGGGGCGGCCTCCTTGCTCAATGTGGTGACCACCATTTCGCCCCACTCGCCGTCCGGCAGGGGCCGCAGGGTTTCCGGGTCCACGATTTCCAGAATGTAGTAATCGCCCCAGTAATGGATGCAGTCATGATCGGGGCACTCGATGCCGGTGCCGGGACCATACAGTTCGGTGAGGCCGGTGATGTCGAAGAGCTCGGCCCCGCCGAAGAGTTCGGAAATCTTGCGGCGCATTGACCTGGAGCTGCGCTCGGAACCATAGATGATCTTGCGGATGCTGATCTTATCGGCGATGCCGCGGTGATAAATCTCTTCGGCCAAAAGCAGGGCCATGGAGGCGGTGCTGCAAAATACCGTTGAGCGGACATCTTCCATGAACTGGATGTGCATGTCGATATTGCCCGGCCCCACCGGGACTGCCATGGCGCCGACTTTTTCGCAGCCCAGCTGAAACCCCATGCCGGCTGTCCAGATGCCGTAGCCCACGGCGATCTGGACACGGTCAAGAGGGGTGACGCCGGCCATTTCGTAGCAGCGAGCGAAAAAGTGAATCCAGTCATCCAGATCCTTTTGGGTGTAACCGATGATTTTGCGTTTACCGGTGGTGCCGGAGCTGGCATGGATGCGTACAATTTGCTCAAAGGGAACCGAGCGCAGCGGGAAAGGATAGAACTCGCGCAGGTCATCGGTGGTGGTGAAGGGCAGCCGCTTGAGATCTTCCAGGTTTTGAATGGAATCGGGTTTGACGCCGGCCTCCTCCAATCGCTGCCGGTAGAAACTGGAGCCTTCAAAGGCATGGCGGACGGTCCACCGCAGCCCTTTGAGCTGGTGGTCGGCCAAAGCTTTTTCATCAGCAAAGTCGGGCATAAAGGATTGTTGATGCATGTCGGGTTTCTCCAAACGGATGTTGGTCAGGCCGGCTGCGCCCAGCCGGCTGGCTTCAGGTTTCTCTTCGCTGGCGGCGCCCAGAAAGGCGGCGCGTAGCTTGGGGTCGATGAGCAGATCTTCACTGCGCCCCTGCTGGACGATGCGTCCGCCGGCCATCAGAAAGGCTTTATGGGAGGCCGAAAGCGCCCTGGCGGCGTTTTGCTCCACCAGCAGGATAGTCACTCCGGAGCGGGCCAGTTGGTGAATAATAGCAAAAATCTCATCGGTTATTAAGGGGGCCAGCCCAAGGCTGGGTTCATCCAGCAGCAGCAGTCGCGGCCGGGCCATCAAAGCGCGCCCCATGGCCAGCATCTGCTGCTCTCCGCCGGACAGGGTCCCTGCCGTCTGGTCCTTGCGCTCGGCAAGACAACCGAAACGGTCATACACCTCCTGTTTGCGCCGTGTGACTTCCTTTCGGCCGGTTTTCAAGGCGGCCGCGCCCAGTTCCAGGTTTTCCTCCACAGTCAGGTGCGGAAATACTTCCCGCCCCTCGGGAGTCAGGGCCAGTCCTTTGCGGACCATCCGCGCCGGTGAAGCCCCTTTAACCGCATTGCCGTCCAGCAGAATTTGGCCGCCTGAAGCCGGCATAAGGCCCATGATGCATTTTAACAGGGTGGTTTTGCCGGCACCATTGGCACCCACAAGGGCTACGGTCTCTCCCGGATCTATGGTCAGGTCCACCCCGAACAGTGCCTGTGCGGCCCCATAATGGGCAGTCAGTTGCTCAATAGATAGCAAGTGGGTTTTCATCATATCAGGCAGTGGCCTCCATGCGGCCCAGGTAGGCCTCCAGGACCAGGGGGTTGCTGCGAACGTCCTCCGGTTTTCCGCACGCGATGCAGCGGCCGCTGTCCAGAACCACCACCCGGTCGGCCACATCCATCACCAGTTCCATATCGTGCTCCACCAGCAGCATGGTGTGGCCGGCGCTGCACTGACGACGGATGTGGCGTGCGATGTGCGCTGTCTCTTCAGTGTTCAGTCCGGCCACCGGCTCGTCCAGCAGCACCAGCAGGGGATCGCTCACGAAGGCGCGGGCCATCTCCACCCGTTTTTTTTCAGCTGCCGTTCCTGGTGGCGCAGAGCCGGCAAACGCAGCATGGAGACGGTAAAGGAGCGCTCGGCCGAAACCGTCAAGCCGGTCAATACATTGTCCAGCACGGACAGCCTGGCAAAAAGTTTCAGGTTCTGGAATGTGCGCGCAACGCCTAGGGCGGCAATTTCATGCGCCGGCAGTGCTTCAACGGGGCGTTTAGCCAAAAGGATGCTTCCGGTCTGGGCTCTGTCCACGCCGCTGATGCAATTGATCAGGGTGGATTTACCGGCGCCGTTGGGGCCGATGAGCGCCGTTACCCGCCCCGGGTCAATGCAAAACGAGACATCCTGTAAGGCTGGCAGGCCTCCAAACCATTTGCTCACGTTGTGCAATTCAAGCATGACGGTTCCGTAAAAAGTCCGATATCTGCGTTACGCTTCATCCCTCGTCACTGCGGCGTACGGAAAGTACGCTGCCTACGGCACCCGCGTTAGCGGTATTCCTAGGGATTCGCAAGCCTTGATCTCGAACTCTTTACGAAACCGTCGGAGATGGTACTTTATTACGAGTTCATCAAACCTGTTGGCGACTCAAGGCAATGCGCGTCCGCACTGCTTCGACAATGCCCGTGACCAGTCCCTGGGGCAGAAAAAGCAAAATCAGCACCAGGATCAGGCCATGGATGATATCTTTAAATGTTTCCAGGGATTCAATCCATTCGGGCAGCAAGGTGATCAGGGCCGTACCGAACAGGGTTCCCCATATGGAACCCATGCCGCCCACCACCACCATGATCACAAAATCCACAGAGACGAAGATATTGAAAGAGTCCGGGCTCACAAAGGCATAACAGTGGGCAAACAGGCTGCCGGCCAGGGAGGCCAGCACCGCCGACAGGATAAAAACTTTCACCTTGGCGCGGCGGGTATCCACCCCCAGGGCAGCCGCGGCGGTCTCATCTTCGGCCAGGGCCGCCAGGCCGCGTCCCACACCGCTTCGCACCAGATTGAGGCACAGCAGAAGGGCGAGCATGGCAAAGGTCCATGCCAGGTAGTGAAAATGGATTTCGTTGTCGAACACCACGGGGCCGATGGCGAGGTAGGGGATGCCGGCAAAACCGCTGGGTCCCCCGGTGACATTGTCCCATTGCACCAGGATGGTATACACTACAATGTTGAAACCCAGGGTCGCCATGGCCAGATAGTGTCCGCTCAGTTTGAGTGTGGGAAGCCCCACAGCCAGTGCGATGAGGGCTGTGGCCAGGGCCACCACGATCATTACGGGCCAGGCCGGTCCGCCCAGCGTGGTGGTACCGATGGCCGACCCGTAGGCCCCGATGGCGAAAAAAGCAGCGTGGCCCAGGCTGATCTGGCCGGCATAGCCGATGAACAGGTTCAGGCCCAGCACCACCATGACATAGATGGCGATCAGATTTGACAGACCAAGGTTGTAGGGGTTGCTTTCTATCAACGGCCAGACCAGCAGCAGGACGGACAGGGCCGACACGGTAAGGCCTGTGCGGTGCAGGTAGAGAAAATAGAAGAAATTGTCTTTGTGTGTCATCATGGCGAGCGTTGCGCTAACTTCACTTCCCCAGCAGCCCCTTAGGCCGAATAAACAATACCAGCAGTAAAACTACAAATGCCGCTACATCCTTGTAGGCGCTGCTCCAGTATCCGGCTGACAGGGATTCCAGCAACCCAAGTACCACGCCCCCCAGCACGGCGCCTGGAAAAGAGCCGAAACCGCCTAAAATGGCTGCGGCGAAACCCTTTAGCCCCAGAAGAACGCCCACGTCATAGCTCAACGTGGTGATGGGGGTCACCAGAACGCCGGCCAGCCCGCCCAATCCGCCGGCCAGGGCAAAGCTGGCCGCCTTGACGCGCCCCACTGGAATGCCCACAACCGAGGCTGCCGTCTGGTTGGAGGCCACGGCACGCATGGCCAGGCCCAGCCGGGTGCCGTGAAAGAAAAACACCAGCAGGCCGATGGCCAGGGCGGTAATGATCAGGATGGCCACGGCCTGCGGCAAAATGGTAGCGCCGGCAATGCGCAGCGGTTCCTCGCCCGCCAGCGGCGGGACGGCCATGTGGTTCTTGCCCCATACCAGCTTCATGATGCCACGCAGAATGATGGATATACCGATGGTCAAAAAAATCAGCACCAGGTGGTTTTGGGAACGCGATGGTCGGATTCCCAGACGTTCCACAACGATACCCACCACTGTGACGGCGGCCACTGCACAGGGCAGGGCAATGATCATGGGCAGACCGCTCCAGAACAGGCCGCTGAACAGGAACATACCGCCCAGGGAGACAAAATCCACCTGGGCAAAGTTGACAATGCCGATGGTGTTGTGCACCACGCAAAATCCAAGGGCGATCAGTGCATAGATGGCACCGAGGACCTCAGACTATGTCAGCCGCGGGCGCAGGTCAAGTGCGGAAAAGCGGCGGAAAGCCGCTTCCACATTTTCCATACCCAGATGCGGTTACCCTGTGCCAGAGGCCAACCACCCTCGACAAGTGATCCATTAACGTGTAAAGATCATCTCCAAAAGCGTTGCTGAGATTTAAAGGACTCAAGGGGTCGAGGGTTCAAGGGAAATGCTCAAGGATTACAGACGATACGGTCTGATATCACCGACAAGACAATCGACTGTACCTATCGCCATCGATGTGAGGGGAGTATGAAACAGGCAGTTAGGAAAGAACTCATGATGGGCAACGAAGCCATTGCCCGTGGGTTGATTGAAAACAGTTGCAGTGTGGCTACGGCCTATCCGGGCACACCCGCTTCGGAGATTCTGTCCTCGGTGGCCAAAACCAGCAAACAGCTCGACATGAACATGCACATCCAATGGGCGATAAACGAAAAAGTGGCTTTTGAAATCGCCTACGCCGGCAGCATGGCCGGACTGCGCACGGCCGTCAGCATGAAGCAGGTGGGGCTGAACGTGGCCTCGGACCCCCTGATGAGCGCTGCCTACATGGGCACAGCAGGCGGTTTTGTGATCATCAGCGCCGACGACCCCGGCCCGCACTCTTCCCAGACGGAACAGGACAGCCGCATGATGGCCATGATGGCCAAAATTCCCGTGCTGGACCCTGATTCACCACGCCAGGCAAAGGATATGGTCGGCATGGCCTACACCCTGTCCGAGACCTTTAAAATCCCGGTGATGCTGCGGCCCACGACCCGTGTGTGCCACTCCCGCCAGGATGTCCTTCCCGGCGATATATTCCCTTCGGCGACGAAACCGGATTTTAAAAAGGATCCGTCACGCTGGGCGGCCACCCCCAAATTTCGCTACCAGCTTCACCTGGAGCTGGAAGAAAAACTGGCCCAAATCGCCGTCCACAAGGCAACTGAGCCCATTCTGCGCAATCCGGAGGCCAATGGCCGGCGCGCCGTGGTTTCCTCCGGCGTGGCCGCAGCCTATACGGCCGAATCGCTGAAAAACCTTCAATTGTGGAACCGTCTGCCGTTTTATCAGGTGCTCCAGCCATTCCCGCTGCACACCGCCTTTATCCGCCTTTTGCTGGAAGCCTACGACAAGATTCTGATCTTGGAAGAAACCACCGGAATGATGGAGATTCAGCTGGCCGACCGCAACCGCATCAAAGGCAGATTAAGCGGTGTGGTCCCGCGGGCGGGCGAACTCTTGCCCGAAAAAATCGAAGCGCTGCTGGCCTCTTTTGCCGGTGTAGAGGCTCAAATCCCTTCGCTGACCCAGGCGCCCGGCCGCCGTCCGACCCTGTGTGCGGGATGCCCCCACCGAGCCAGCTTTTTTGCCATCAAGAAAGCGGCGCCGCGGGGCATTTACACCAGCGACATCGGCTGCTACACCCTGGGGCTGAATCTCAAGGCGGTGGACACGGTTCTTTGCATGGGCGCGGCCATCAGCCAGGCCGCCGGATTCTACCATGCTTATAAGCGCGAGGAGAAGCGGCCCGATATCGTGGCCACTATCGGCGACTCCACCTTCTTTCACGCCGGCGTGCCCGCCCTCATCGACGCGGTGAACCAGAATGTCCACTTTGTGCTGGTGATTCTGGACAACCGCACCACGGCCATGACCGGCAGCCAGCCCACGCCGGCCACGGGCAAAAGCGCCACGGGAGAAGCCCTCGTGAAAGTGGATATGGAGGCCCTGGTGAAAGGCTGCGGCGTGGCTTTTCTTGAAGTCGGAGATCCCTATGATACCAAAGGCTTCATTTCAATGGTCAAGGCGGCGGTGGCCTTCAGCCGCAGCAAGGGGCCGGCAGTGGTCATCGCACGCCATCCCTGTATCATCGACCTGGCGCGCCAGGGAAAGACCGCCGACCCTGTTGAGGTCATGGTGACCGAGGAGTGCGATGGATGCGGTTTCTGTCATCAGCATTTCGAGTGCCCGGCACTGGTTGAGGTGGACGATGGCCAACGCACCGTCGTGGACCCCCTTGTTTGCAACGGATGCGGGGTGTGTCTCGACATCTGCCCCAATGGGGCTATTGTAGAAAAGTAATGAGAAGCAGAGAAATGCCAATGAAAAATGAAACCCGATACCAGATTGTGATCAGCGGGGTAGGGGGCCAGGGTATTCTATTCATTACCCGGCTGCTGGCCGAAGCGGCCATAGAAAAAGGTTTGCCTGTTTTTACATCCGAAACCCACGGCATGGCCCAGCGGGGCGGCACGGTGATCTCTCATCTCAAGGTGGGGGAATTTGCCAGCCCTCTGATCAACCCCGGCCAGGCCGACGGCCTTATAGCCCTGAAGGCCGAAAGCCTGACCCAGCACGGCGGCTATCTCAAACCAGGGGGGTGGGCCGCTGTAAACAGCTCCGCTCCTTTGGAGATGCAGGCGCCGTCAAGGCCGTTTTATCTCGATGCAGACCGGCTGACTCGGGAGATGGATGATCCCAGGTCCTTGAATCTCATTATGCTGGGGTTCACCCTTTCCAGCGTCCAACGGGGCGACTTTGACCATGGTGTGCTTCATTGTTCCCTGGGTGATGTCGAAACCGTTCTGGAAAACAGACTGAAGGGCAAAGGGCATCTGCTGCAGTCTTCCCTCCGGGCGCTCAAGGCCGGTGCCGACAGCGCAGCAGCAGCGTGAAAAAATCATAAATCTGTACCAGCAGATTATCGATATCGAAAAAGCCTCCTGCGGTTCATGAACAACCCCTCCGGGCAATGACTGCACGGGTAGGTAGCCCGCTTTCCGGCGTTGCGTCTTGATACTTTCCAAATAATCCATTACATTTGCCTGAATGTGACCCCATGCGAACGATGAGGTGCCCCCATGTTCACCGCTCAAGATATTCTGGACATCGCCATACGGCTTGAAAACAATGGTGAGAAAATATATCGGAATGCCCGTCAGCATGCGCCGGATGCGGAGTTAAAAGCGCTTCTGGATTGGATAGCCCAGGAAGAGCAAAACCATGCCCGCTGGTTTACCGGTTTAAAAGACCGGCTGACGCAAGGCGAGGATCACCATCTGATGGCGGAGATGAGCCGGGCCCTGGTGGAGGATGTGGTCCAGGGGCAGGCATTTTCCCTCCAAGAGGTGGATTTTAAGGCCATCGACACCCCCCATAAAATGATCCGCACCTTTATCGGGTTCGAAGAGGACACCGTCGCGTTCTACGAAATCCTGAAAACCTTTATCGACGACCCGGCCATCGCCAGTCAGCTGGAACAGATCATTGCCGAGGAGAAAAAACACATTGCCCAGTTCCGGGAATTGTTGTCAGGGTCTTGAAGAAAGGACATTCCAATTCGCTGAATCGGTGAGGCTTTTCGTTAAAACATTGCCAAAGACAATTGCAAATATCGATGATGGCAATCAACTATTGGTTTTTGAGGTTCTTATTTGAGATTTGGATATTGTAATTTGAAATTTATTTGTAATTTGGTGCTTGCAATTTGTTGTTTCCGGTTTATCCGGGTTAGGGTATGATGATTTAATAATCCCGGCCCGCGGGCCTGCCGATAAGGAATACCGATATCAATGGACAGACCGTCAGATCGTACCCCCCAATTGCTGTTGCTGGTGGCTGGCGCCAAAGGGGCCATTGGTACCACCCTGGCGGCGACCGTTGCAGCCATGCAGGAAACCCCCCAACTGGTGCTGCCCGGACTCACCACTGCCGACAAGTTTCCTTTTCTGGGTGAATGCCCATCCGTCGCCATGGCCGGATGGGACAAATCGGATGATGACATCATCGGCGCCATCACCCGCCACGGCGTATTGCCCGAGGGCATGTGGCGGCCCCATGAATCCCGTCTGGCGCAGATGTCTATTTTTGATGCCCCCGACGGAGCACTCTCCATTACCGCCCAGATCAAACAGATGCAGGCGGATATTCGGCGGTGCTGCGAACGTTACCCGGATGCACGGCCCGTGCTGGTCAATCTATTGCCGGCCGCTTGCGACCTCTCCGACCCGGCAAGATACGAAACCGTAGACGCGCTCATAACCGAAGCCGGTGCAGGCATCCTGCCGGACCTGGCCTACGTGGTAGCGGCCATCGACGCCGGCATCCCGGTGGTCAACTTCACCCCCAACACGGTGGAGCTCCCCGCCATCTGCAGCCTCGCCGTGGCAAAGGGGGTCCCCATCGCCGGCCGCGACGGCAAGACCGGCCAAACCTATTTCAAGGTAGTCCTGGCCTCTGCCTTGAAAGCACGGGGGCTTTACGTGGACGGCTGGTACAGCCTCAACATCCTGGGCAATGCCGACGGCCTCAATCTGATGGACCCGGACCGCGCCTGCGGAAAACTGAACAATAAAACCAATCTGCTGGACGACATCCTCGGATACCCGGTAGGTAAGCGCTACGGCCGATCGGCCCACAAGGTCCACATCGACTACTACCCGCCCCGGGGCGATGCCAAAGAGGCCTGGGATGTGATTGATATCACGGGCATCTTCGGCTTGCCCATGAGCCTGCGCCTCAACCTGCAGGGCCGTGACTCAATCCTGGCAGCCCCCATGGCACTGGACCTGGCCCGCTGGGCAGTCGCCCTTCAAACGGCCGGACTCGCCGGCCCTGTTCCTGATCTGGGATTTTACTTCAAAAAACCCGTAGGCAACGACGCGCCGCTGACTTTCGAAGACCAGCTGGTGGCCCTGGAGCGACTGGAATCCCGGATCGAATCCCGCATCCATAAGAGATCTCACGGCGATCGATAACGGCATCGCCGCTAAAAAGAAGAAAGGGTCACACCCATGGTATTCGGCTACAGCACCAATGCCTTCGTGAAATATGCCCTGCTGGAATCCTTTGACATGATCGCCAGACTGGGTTTTGCCGGCGTGGAGATCATGTGTGACCAGCCCCACCTTTACCCGCCCGAATACGACAGCGAGAAATTGGTGGAAGTAAAGGCATCGTTGGAGAAAAACGCCCTGAAGCCCACCAACCTGAACAGCTTCACCCTCTTTGCCGTGGGCGACACCTACCTGCCATCTTGGATCGAGCTGGCGGCTGAGCGCCGGCAGATCCGCGTGGACCATACCCTGGCCTGCCTGGAGATCGCCGCATCGATCGGATGCCGCAATATTTCGGTGCCGCCGGGGGGCCCGCTGCCCGGGAACATGACCCGCAAAGAGGCCCTGGCGCTGTTTCATCAGGGAATGGACCAGGTCATCCCGAAAGCGGAGGAACTGGGGGTGCAACTGCTCATCGAACCCGAGCCGGGCCTGCTCATGGAGCGCACCGCCGAGATCAAATCTTTCGTGTTGGAAGTCCAGGCCCGGGTCGTGGGCATCAACTTCGACATCGGTCACTTCTTCTGCGCCGGTGAGGATCCGGCTGCCGCCTTCGAGGAACTGTTCCCCTGGATCGGCCACATTCATATCGAGGACATCGCCTCCACCCGCGAACACAACCATCTTATTGCCGGCCTGGGCGCCATCGACTTTCCCTCGGTGTTCACGGCCATCAAGCAGTTTGGCTACAAACACGACATGAGTCTGGAGCTTTATCCCTACACCGATCAGCCGGAGCAAGCGGGCAGGGAGAGCTTGGTCCACCTGCTGCCGATGCTTCAGGAGGCGGGACTGAAATCACGTTTCACATAGGTTCTGGACTCAGTTTTCCGCCGGAGTGAGGGGATCGGGAAAGATTCACATGCCGGAAGACATAAGGGACAAATCGTCCATCGATCATGATGATGTCACTGCACTGAACTTCGTCAATGCCTCTACGCCCTATGTGTTCAGAAGACATTTCAGGCAGGGACTAAGGTCGCACATCATGGAAATCCTTGACCCCTCCGATGTGCAAATCGAGCAATCAGGAAAGGTGATCGACGGGATAAGATGGTTTCCCAAAGCGGCGCCGCGCAGAATGTTCCGCATTTTCCGGGCTCGTCTGAAAACCCTCGAAAATGCTCTGACTGAGATCGGGCGGGTTAAAATCGTCGAACGTTACCTTGCGCCTGATTTCATGGCCACCTCCATCGAATGCATCGTGGATTACCGGGGGCCCGAAGGCTGGGACCTGGTGCTGTGCGGGTTCCAGGAATATGTAAATGGAGAAATTCTGGATCCGTGGACTATTCTGGATGCAAGTGACCTGCTGCCGACGCTGTATGACACGATTCGTGATAGGGGTAGAGCCACACCCCTGTCGAGAGACGAGTGGATCAGGACGGTCCGGCAAAAGGGCTCGCGGTTCATCGAGAAAGTCAAGCAAATGATAACGAAAGACGGGCACATCCCAGATCTCTCAGGGTTGGGCAACCTGATCATCACCGCCACCGGTAACATTCGTCTGGTGGATATCAACAACATCTCGCGTGTTTCTCTCGATTCCTCAATCCGCCTGGATGAAAAAGGCTACCCGGTGTGTGATAAATCGGTGGAAGCCCTTTCACTGATTGAGGAGAAGGTCCTCGGCAGGCCTGTTGACATGGGAGCTGATTATTATCAGCTGTTCCTCAACCCGGACAGACGGAATGCGGTCAAAGCAAAAGAAGAACTGTTCTGGAAACAGAAGATATTTTACCGATGATAACAGACATTTCCTTTCTACATGTTTCTGCGTTAACACTCCTTGGGATAGCTACAATTGTCGGGTTCTATATGGGCCATGTCGCTCAGCGCGTCAATCTGCCCTCTGTCGTTTCTAACCGAGATCGCCCTGGGGTTTGTTGCCTTCACTATTGGTTCGGAACTCAGCTTGTCCTCTCTGAAGCGCCTGGGATCAGGTATCATCTACATTATTTTTGCAGAATCTTTTGGTGCCTTTTTTTTGGTTGTCGCCGCTGTATATCTTTTGACCCGCGATCTGCCCTTATCTATCATCTTTGGCGCAATGGCCCCAGCCAGCGCCCCGGCGGGCACTGTCGCCGTTATTCAGGAGTGTAAAGCCAAGGGGAGCCTGACAAAGGCCCTTTATGCAGTAGTGGGGTTTGACGATGGCCTGGCCATTATAATCTTCGGGTTTGGCGCCAGCTTCGCAAAGAGTCTCCTCATCGGTGAGGCTTCCGGTACTACCGCAAGCGTCCTCCCCACCCTGTGGACACCAATTGTGGAAATCGGCTTGAGTCTTGTAACGGGCGGAATCATCGGCCTCCTGTTCTGCAAACTGGTGTTTAGGCTGCAGAAATCCCGAGATATCTTGATCATCCTTTTTGGCGCCGTTCTGCTGGCCACAGGGCTGTCCATACGTTGGCACCTGTCCTTGATTCTTACCAACATGATGGTTGGATTTGTGCTGGTCAACAGCAGGCGTGAATCCCTGGTACAACGCGTGATGGCTCCACTACTGGAAATCATGCCACTGGTGTTCTTGCTGTTCTTCTGCCTTGCCGGAGCCAACCTGAAGTTATCAGCCATTCCGGCTTTGGGGAGTCTCGGAGCAGTTTACATTCTGGGACGATCAGCGGGAAAAATAGGAGGCGTTCGTCTTGGGAGTTTATTTGGCCCCGTCGAGGAGAAGGTTAAGAAATACTTGGGTATGGGGATTCTTTCCCAGGCAGGCGTGGCAATCGGTCTGTCATTGATTGCCAAACACGAGTTTGCTCAGCTCGACGCCCAGTACAACCTGCCCCACGCCTCTATAATCGGGGTTGCGGTGCTGACTACGATCACTACGACCTGTGTTTTCTTTGAGATCATTGGCCCGATTCTCACGAAGTTCGCTTTGAAAAAAGCAGGCGAAATACCGCATGAGGCATCATAGTGACGGGTGGGTGCCAAAGACGAGGCGGATGGTGTCGGTTGCGGGTCGATAACGTGGCTTTAAAGCAACAAGAGGAGGTAACATGACATGGGCCAAGGACAAACGAACCCTCGGCAAGATCGCCGCTTTAGTGGAGCAAGTGGAACACCGCAAGGTCCCTGTGGTCCCCAAGCGAGCTGCTGTCACTGAAATCATCGATGCTTTTGCCGAGTCGGATCACTCACGAATCCTGTATGTCGTGGATGACGAAGGGAGATGCAGAGGCGTCCTCTCCTTGGGAAATATGATCAGACACGTA
>JABZFO010000187.1 GCA_014237405.1 Desulfosarcina sp.
CTTGCCCTGAGCGACATTGATTGTGGTCATGTCTATGGTCTCCTATTATGGTCATATTTAATAACCATATATTATGCCCTGTAAAAAACGCTGTCAAATCGAGTGGTTTTGGCGGGGATTGATCTCTCAACGTCAATTGTTATTTGTTGTACCATTGCTGGGGGATCCTTCAACTGTTAATTAAGTTTCAGCTTGTCGGTCAGGTGTTGTCTGAAGTTCACAACTTCGTGGGGAGCAACGACTTCGGTGTTCAGGTGCTCGGCCCGTGCCGCGATGGAAGGCCGCACGACCCCATTTTTCAATATATAAGGGGAGGTACTGACCAGAAAACTGCCGACTCTCAAGCCGAAATCCTTCTGTAAGGCCGCCACTTTATAAAGCGCCTCGGTCCCTTTGTCTTCCTGCTGCTCTAAAGATTTGCATTCGACCGTGTATAGTGCATTGTCTTTGGTGAACATGACATCGAATTCGTTATCGGTCCCTTTTTGGTTTTTAATCTGGATGCCGATGACGACATCGTCAACACCCTTGCCGCGATATGCGAATACTTCGTTAAAGCAATACTCCTCCAGCCATCCGCCGGTGAGGAACTGAATCTCCGATTTGGTCAAGCACTTTTCCGCTTCGACCCCTTTCAATGAAAAGTTCATCCGCCGCATCAGTTCTTTCGCTTCATTGGTGGCTCCTGAAAAGGTTTCCTTGAGTACAAACTCACGGTCGCCACGATGGGGCCGAAGGACTTCCCCCAGTTTTTCTAGCAGTGCCTTGAGTTTTTCGTATCGGGCGACAATCAAATGCGAAAGCTCCCGCCGCTCACGAGCTTCCTTAGCCATGCCTTCCAGGTGACGAGTGTTCAGAGTGGTGAGGCCGTACGCCTTAAGATACTCGGCCACGGAAAGCCGTTGTGAGAGCATAACCGGCTTTTGAGCACCACCTTTGGGAAAAGGCATGATATATTCGTTCCGGGGGATAGGGATATAAATCATCCGGCTGCCGTAATCTTTGAAAAACGCGTAGGCGGCAATGGACATGATTTTGTTGCCGCCGGTCAGATTGACGATGAACTCGGATGCCTTCCGGCCCTCAACCCACGATTCAAGCTTCCGGTGGCAATCGAGCAGGGAATCTTCGGCGACGGTCAGAATATGATGCCGATTGTGATAATCCAGTCCTCTATCGGCAAGACACTCCAGGATGTGGCCTGCTTTGCCCTTGTCTTCCATCTTCTTAGTACTGACCAGTAGCAGTTCATCGGGTTCGAACTCTTCAATGGCCAGGATGTTGGGGATGGTGTGATCGCTCACCAGGCTGACATGCATGCGCTTCATTCATTTTTCCTTATCAACAGTTTCGGATTCATCGTGATTCCGTTCTTGGAAATTGAGATTTGACAAATTTACGATCCAATCGTAAATTAGCAATATGATACCCGGCATAAAAAAACGATTGCTAAAAGACTATCTCATCCGCGATGCTGGCCACTACCCCGTTGTCACCCTCACAGGCCCGCGGCAGTCCGGCAAAACAACCCTGGCCAGGGCCGCCTTCCCTTCCCACAAGTACCTCTCGCTGGAACTGATCGACCAGCGGCGCTTTGCCCAGGAAGACCCGCGCGGGTTTCTGGCCGAACTGAAAGGCCCTGCCATTCTCGATGAAATCCAGCACGTTCCCGACCTGACTCCCGGCCGGTTCGTACTCATCGGCTCCCAGAACTTTCTTCTCATGGGCAAAGTGGCCCAGACGCTTGCCGGCCGCTGCGGCATCCTCAACCTGCTGCCCTTTTCCCGGGCGGAGCTTGAAGACCAGCCCCAGCCCGAACCGAACGCACCATCCGATCTGTTCGGCAACCCGCGTACCGGACTGGATCTGTGGCAAACCCTATACACTGGATTTTACCCGCGCATTCACGACCGGCACATCCCGCCGGAAGTCTGGCTGCCGGACTACGTCCGGACCTATATCGAACGGGATGTGCGCAGCCTGTCCAATATCGGCAATTTAAACCTTTTCGGCCGCTTTCTGGCCCTTTGCGCCGGGCGTGCGGCCCAACTGCTCAACTATTCCAATCTGGCAGCCGATTGCGGCATCTCGGTGGACACGGTCCGGCGCTGGGTATCGGTGCTCAACACCAGCTTTATTGTTTTTTTGCTGCCACCGCACCACCGCAACTTCAATAAGCGGGTGATCAAGAGCCCCAAGCTCTATTTCTACGACACCGGGTTGCTTTGCCACCTGCTGGGCATCCGGGAGGCGGCCCAGATCCTCACACACCCCCTTCGCGGCGCCCTTTTCGAAAACCATGTGGTTGCGGAAACAGCCAAGGCCTATCTGCACCACCGCCGCCCGTAGAAATCAAATCGGCCCAAACCTTGTCCGGCGACATGCTCAACGGTCTGCGTTGGTGGTGTGACCTCAGCGGCCAGTCGCTGGACAGCGCCACCCTGGTTTACGGCGGCGAAGAACGCTACACCCGCCGTGGAGTGGCGGTGCGGCCGTGGTTTGGGGTGTAGGCAAGGTGTGGCCATGCGAATGCCGTGTGATAGGCCGTTCCAGAATCAGATTTTCATTCTTTTTCAAGAATCGCTTTAATCTTATTGACTTTTGCTAACTGCTTTTTTCCCATTTTCTTTTTGCGCCACTTGCCGACCTGTTGCCAATACGTTTTGAGAGCTTTTGCAGTTCTTAACTGAAGCTGAGCGTCCATGCTGTCCAATTGATTGTAGAGGGTTACGACCTCTTTCTCTTGCAACTCTCCCCGCTCAAGGAGAAACACCTGCCGTTCCTCTTTGGGCAGATCATCCAATTCGGCCTGACGGTGAGCCTCAGCCGCTTTTTCAGCTTGCCGAACCCGCTCTTTGCGGCGCAACTCTTGATGGCGCTCTACTTCCTGCCTGCGAACCTCATCCATGGGCGTCAAGGTCAACATTATCCAGCCCATGGGCACACCACGATCGCTTTTCGAGGCAACCTTTCGGCTTTTGGGGAAAGGAAAATTCAAATGATTAGGAGCGAGCTTGAGGTTCTTTCGCAATACAAAATTGTTCTGTTTGAAATCCTCCTGTGTAAGGAGGGCGCCGGTCATACCACGCCAGCCGCTGCCCCAGCCAAGCTGAAACAAAGTCTGGTTGTCTGCTAATGTTCTCAGCTGTTCCTGGAGGTTTCGATAAAAATCAAGGATTCTAAGGCAATTATGGCCTTTTAGCTGTTGAAAAAAATTAATTTCATGGTCAATGGTTTCCGCGGTCCGATCTCGAAGGGCTTTTAACAATACCGATAACCCCAAACACATCTTGAAGTTAAAGCACTTATTTTGTTGTTCCGCCTCTGTAAGATAAAGATCAAAAGAAAGTTGGCCCTTTGCCTGTATCCCAGTCTGAACAGATTCAACAAATAGGGGGAATTTAGGCAGCATTTGTTTGGCTGTAACCATGCGATCCACCCAAACCGTTTGCAATTCAAGGGCTGAATGCTCAAAAGTCACATCGCCGACGGTCAAGGTCCGCATGAGGTTCTCATTGGGGGTCTTCCCAAAAATTTTCCGGCACAAGTTTTGATCGGCAAACTTTGAATTTCGGGGTGGCTTCTTAGAATAATATTCAATTTCATTCTGCAATAACCGGCTATTGATATTTTCGCTGGCAAACTTCCATAAAATGGCGGTTCGCATTGATCCCTTCAGTGAACTCCCGGGTACTATGGGACGCCCGAAGCCGTCTCGCAATTGAACCGCAATAGTATTCGGCCCTCGGTTATTCTCACACGGAGCACTGTATGCTTTTACTTTGGTCTGTAGGCCGTTGCTTTTTATCCAATCCGCCAGCGTTCCTTCTTCAACCGCATTGCTGAAAGCGGCAATTCCTATTTTATTCAGTTTCTCTACTTCTTGAAACAAGCGTTGGCGATGAAGAACCTGGATACTCTTCCCATCCTGGAAGAAATCAATGCCTTTCTGAAGCATCTCACCATTGCCGATGTGAAGGGGCGAAATGGTCTCGACCATGCAGAGGAAGGTCTGTCGGATCGAGCTTACTCTTGTCATTTGGGCACCCTCCTTTCAGCCATGGGCACAGCCATCGCCACCCCGTAACGGTAAACATTGTGCGGGATCGGGCCTTTTTGCGGCAACACACATGAAATATCACCGGCCGGCCGGACACCCAACACTGAACCTTCACCCAGCATCCAAATATCTGCGCGACGAAAACGGTTAACGCCAATGGAACCGCATTGCCCCGAACGTCTAATCACGTTGTAAGCGGTGTTTGCATGCTTCAGCACGCCGTCTGACACTTCCTCACGGGTGGGATGATAAAGTGACAGTAAGCAGAATTGATCTGGTTCCGAGATAACCGGAAATTTAATCGTGGACTTACGGAAGGTGAAGGTACCGCGCCCCACCGATCGGTCGGCCCCCAGCCCGGAATCAGCCAGCAGCTGCAAAGCCGCCTCAAAATGTTGCCGGGTTTGTTTATTCTCGAATTCGCCCAGGAAAAAAAGGCCGCTTTCAGCGAAAAAAGACTGGTCGGTGCAGTAAAAAAACTGGCCTTCCACAGTACCGCCAGATGCACGATCGATTTCCAATCGAGGTCGTTGTGAGGTCTGAAAGAATTTTCCCCCCATTTTTTTTGTTTGGTTCAGTAGTGAGGCACTTGGTCTTTCATTTTCAATTTCGCCGCTCAAAAGAGGCCAACAAGACAGTGGCGTTTCCAAGGCTGCTGCATTCAATTTTTCTCCCTGCAAAACCCGACAAAACAGAGGATACGAAAGATACACAACCTTTTTCAGCTTTTTTATCTGGGAAAGATCCTTTTCCGATTGCATCAGCGGATCCAGCGTTCCAACCGGCAAAGGAAAAAACATTTGACCCTTTATAAAAGGAAAGCATGAGCTGACCTGGAAAGGGGATTGGACGCACAGCTTATCGGGTGACTGATCAAAAATCAGCGACCAGCATTGCACGATGGCACCCCAGAGGGTATCAGAACGGACCGTGGTCTCGATCGATTCCTGCCCGATGCCCTCCAACCCGATGTGCAAAGGTGCATCAAAGTCGAGAAAATAGGCGGTAAGTTCCATGATCATAGATCCCCTTGGGCTAAGAAAGGCTCGAAAACGCTCTGATAATCGGACTTTTGCTTTTCCATCTTTCTAGTACGGTAGGCTTCGACGGTTCGTTCGGTGACACTGTTGATATTAAACCTCACCTGGCCATAGCCACGTGTTCCCTGTCCACCGAGGTAATCATCCTGCACCATGGATAGTCCTTCGGACAAAAGTTGAATAAAGCGGTCTGCACGAGAATCTTCTGCCTCATTGCTAAAATCAATGTTGTACAAATCGACCACTAAAGATAGTTGGAATTTCGCGCCAGCCGGCACCCGTTCGAAGTTACGGGGGTTGGCAACCGCTGTCAACCGGTCGATGGAGACCTCTGTCTTAATCTCGGTGCAGTACATGTCGGTGTTTTCAGCCGCCGCAAGTTTTCCTTCGTTTCCAAGATCTGCATCGCGCACTGTCAGGCGTGTGGGTCCGTAAGTTGAAGCCGCCGCTCCTTGTGTGTCTCCCGGGCTGCCGAACAATTGCACCACATCCTCCTCGGGATTGGTGCATAATGGGCCACTCCACTCATCTTTACCGTCTTTACTCTTTTTTAATCTGATCTCAACCAAACCATAAGCCCTCTCCAAAAGTGAGCGCATTTTACCTTTAAGTGAGGAACCTGGAATATACGGAAGATTGGTGATCGGATTTCTAACGACTACCTTATCCGCACCACCTATAGAAAGCCCTAGGGAAGAGCCGCCGATATGTAGTCCAGTCAGTAGCTCGATTTCCCCCTCAATAAATACCTTTTTTCTCAATTGCAAATTATCGCAACCAGACATATTCGTATCCTCCTCTGTTCTCATTTACCACCTGCGGCCCTGTGGTAGGCTAAAATCGCTTCAAAAAATTTGCAGAAATTTTTAAATCTACCGGCTTCTTCAGCCTCCCCTCCGGCAAAAACAGCGTCGATTCCCCAGGAGGCCTTGGTCTTTAGCGACTGTAAACCCTTGGCTTTTTGATGCCTTGCGGCTGCATAGGCCATGAGTGGCTTTATCATCAAAAAGGCCGCTCTTTGCCCTTCAAAGCCTTTTGCTTCAATGGCTTTCATCTTGGAAAAAACCTGTCTGATTTGAGAAGTGGTTAATCCACCATTCTTGATCTGATTCCCAAACTCTTCCAATTGCGGAAGAATCTCTGGAATAGGTCCTTTTTCCATCCATCTGTAAACATCATTTCTTTGCAACTCTTTCACGCCATACCTCCCTTTTTATTTGCTGAACCTCTGTGCAAAATTTCCAGCCACCGGCTGGTTACCCCCAACAGTTCGATACCGCAGCGCGTCGTATCCGCAATCGGTTGGCAGATAAAGGTCTGAAGCGCGGTGACGGTGTTGTGCAGTTCTTGGCGATTTTCCACCAGACGGCTGAGTGCGTACACAGACTGCCAGCGCCAACGTTCAGCGGACAGTTGTTTCTGCACCTCATCCATGCTCAAACCATCTGACCGGTTCAGCAACTTCCACCTGCTTATATCCCATGAAGCCGCAATGGCTTTCAAACGACTGAGCAAAGGCCGGCCTGATGGACTCTCCATCACTTCTGATAAGTTTTTCACGACATCATGTATCGTGGAAAACTCCTGCCAGTGCATGGGGGTATCCAGAAAACTGAAGGCATTTTTTTTCTGCGCCGTTCGGTTGTCAAAACAGGTTTCGTGGTCCTTGGCCGATTGCTCAGCGAATCCGGCCATTTCAGCACTTTTATAAATAGGGAATCTGCCGCCGGTGACAACCATACCGCCGGAGAGAGTAAACGTCGGGTTCCGGCAGCAATATTCGGAGAAGCGTTCCCGAATACACATTGCCACCTCCGGCAGGGCATCCCAAGTCCCCAACAAAAAAAGGTCGTCGCCACCAGCGTAGACCACTGTAACTCTCTCTCGCCAATCGGGATTGTCTTCAATAAAGCGTGGTAGTAGGTCGGTGAAAAAAGCAGCCAATTGACTGCTCAGGGTTGTTATACGTGCCAGGGAATGAAAGCGCTCGGGTTCACCTTCTTGGTGCCGGTAATGAGACAAACCTTTGCTGAAAATGGAGCCCAAGTTATCGACATCCATGCGCAATACCCCCAGGCGTGGAACACCATTTGCGCTACGAGCGATTTCTTCAAAATCCCTGTCGAATCTTCGATTGCTACCAACTATCAGGGGCATAGCATTGACGACTACCGAACCGTTGCCGGACAGGGTCAGTTTCGCCAACCCGTCAGAGTCATCGAGAGTCCATACCAAGGCTTTCGCATCAAGCCCGTATGGTGCGGTTTCACATAGCCAGACATTAAAGCCAGACATTTCTATCAATGGTGGATTGGGAAGCGCATGTTCTTCGCTACTGATCAAGATGTATCGGGCTGTTTTCAATTTCTGACCCAGATGTTCCATATCTTCGCATGCCTGGCATGGTTTGTCCTTGTTGTTCACACCGCAATGGCACATTCGGCAGCTATTCGTTGCAATTTTTTCTGGAACGCCAAAGACCTTATCGTAATCCTTTTCATCAGTCCAAGAAAACCGGGACCGGTCTTTTTGTACCAAAGAGCGCGTTAACTCATCCCATATTTGTGAAAGGGTCCGTCCGCTCTGGCGGATGAGATCATAGCCGCTGAGTGGGGCCCACGCTGTACGAACAAACATATCCCCCTGAAACCGTTGAAAGAGCTCATTGTTAACAATTGCATCAAGTTTCTGCAGGCAGGTATTGGTGTCATGTAAGTTTGGCAACAGCAGATAGAATTTACCGCCATTGCAATACAGAATATTGATTACCGTAAGATTGAATGCCTTTATAAAGCGGCGTGCCAGGACTTCGGATAGCAGCTGTACAAAAAAGGAGCGCCCCTTGAGGTTTTTATAAGCCCCTTTAGCAGAGAGCCGGTAGATAAATTTTTGAATTCCGCTGACATCTCCGCAAAACAATAGATACTTTTTCTGGTCCCGATTTTTTATGGCCTCCCGGGTTACTGAGATTTCTGTACCGTGATAAGCGCAAAGACAGGCCGCTAAAGCCGCTGTCCCCTTAGCATGCTCGTACAGGGACACATCGGGCAATTCCTCTTTGCGCGTTGAGGCAGGGACACACCATAAATAGCGTTTACAGATAGCCAACAAGGTATCGAGGTGATCGAGTGGGTCGCTCTCAGGTTTGAGTGCTTTTATTTCGCTAACAAATCCATGCCAGTGATCAGGATAGTCGCTGGTCATCTGCACAGTGGTGTACTGTTCATCATTTTGTGGGAACTGGGTAGGCCAATCCGAATCCGGCGTTACAAGACGATGAAATTTATCTTTATGTGCAGACCCTTCCTCTGGATCGATACGAATTCTTCCCAAAATGCTGAGTAGACGTACCTTGCTTTTGCGCTCCCGCCCCCCAACCTCCTGGACACCCTCTTCATCCGCTTGGGCACGCTCATGCCCGGAGGCCAAGCAATCCGCCTCCTGAATCATCCACTCTAAAGGAAAACGGCCGGCATGATGCCGTGCAGCCAGATTTATCAAGGTGGCTTCTGGTGGCTGCTCATGATCCAGACGCGCCTCGACTTGTGTAGGGGTAAAAAGACCACGTAATGCATCTTCGGTGTGCAGGGCATGGGCATATCGATATTCCTGAAACACCATTTGCTTTGCGGGTGGTCTCGTAACACCTGCCCTCTCGACAAACTTGCCGATATCGTGAAACAGGCCGCCAAAAGTAACCGCTCTCAACAATCGCTTGCTCATAACCTCTCCTTTAACTCTGGTAAATCATTGTCAGAGGTTCCTACTACCAAACGTATTTATTAAAACATAACGGCCCATGACAACCATTGCAACGTTGCCATTGAGACTGATGTGTGCCGTTTCACGTCCATTTGGAGGCGCGATAATGACGAAATGCGAAATTGACATATTTATAATTTGTCGTTATGATCTCAAGCATACCATTCAAGGAGAGCGCCATGCTCATCACCA
>JABZFO010000198.1 GCA_014237405.1 Desulfosarcina sp.
GAGATGACGACCCTGCAAAAAGAGGTGGAAAGCTTCCCCAAACGCAACGAAGCTGCCGTTCAGGCGGCGGTTGTCGAGGCCACGGAGCGGCTCACACGGGATTTTGAAAGAGACCAGGCACTCATGGAAGCCCGATTCGAGGGTGAAAAGAACGTTCTTTTGGGGAAGATCGAGGCGCTTGAGAAGATGGTGGCGTCACAAGCGGCCCAAATCAGCGATCTGTCTAAAAAACATGAACAGGCATACGAAAAGGTTCAGGATATCGCCAACCGGGCGGTAACCGCTTCCAGGAGAGATAATTATTCGGCCCCCATTCACCATTCCACCGCTTCGGTTCGTGACGACAGCCAAGCCTGAAAATGTGAGACAAGGGGTCAGGGCTCCACATTTCACATACTAACCCCGTTGTCCTGCAGGTGTATTATGCCTACTTGCCGCTGATGTCTGCTCCCTGCGGCCCTTTTGCCACCTGCGGCAACCCCGTGCACTCTCCAAAAAAAGGAAACCGCCGGTTAAAGAAAATATCTTCAACAACCTCGATTTCTGCCAAGAGTGAAACCGCACACCCTTGTCTTTCCATTCTGTCAAATATGGAGCCCTGACCCCGGTGTTTTCTATGCCGATTTTTTATCCGGCAGATGCAGGGTAAACGTGCTGCCTCTTTCCAGTTCGCTCTCCACGGTGATGTTGCCGTCGTGGGCCTGGGCGATGTGCTTGACGATGGCCAGGCCCAGGCCCGTACCTCCGAGCTTTCGGCTGCGGGCCTTGTCCACCCGATAGAACCGCTCGAACAGTCGGGGCAGGTGCTTTTTGGCTATTCCAATCCCCTGGTCCCTGAACCGGATCTGGATCTCATCATCCACCGTCAGCGCTTCGATATGGATCGTACTATTCTCCGGGCTGTACTTCACCGCATTGTCCAGCAGGTTTACTGCCGCCTGTTCCAATAAGGTGGCATCAAAACGGCCGCTCAGATCCGCTTCGCAGGTCAGCGCAACGGTAATCGTTTTTTCTTCGATGCCTTCATGGCATAGACCGATGGCGGTGTTGAGGACCTCTTCGATGCGACAGATCTCTGAGCCGATCTGCTGAATTTCGTCGTCCCGTTCGATACGGGAAAGCTGCATCAGGTCGTCGATGATCGTGGTGAGACGATTTACATGTTTGTCGATGATGGTCAAGAATCGTCGGGCCTCCTCCCGATCATCCACATCTCCTGTGCACAGCGTCTCAACAAAGCCTTTGATGGCGGTCAGCGGCGTCTTGATCTCGTGGGAAACGGAAGCGGCAAAATCGCGCCGCATGTTCTCCAGCCGGCGCAGCTGGGTCACGTCGCTGATCACCACCAGCCCGCCCATGCGCTTTTTCAGGGTATCCAACAAGGGCGTACAGTGAATATTGAAGGTGTGCTCCCCGTTCTGGTGGTAGATAATATCCGACTCAAGGCTCTCTCCGGTGGAGAGGCTGCGTTCGATGAGCGCCTGGAATTCGTGATTCCGGAGAACCCCCAGGACGCTTCGTCCGTGAATCGTTTGCATGGGAACGCTGAACATCTTTGCGGCGGTCTGGTTGATACTGATCACCCGCAGCTCCATGTCCGTGGCAATGACCCCTTCGCGCATGCTGGAAAGCACCGCCTCCGTCTTGTTGCGCTGACTGGTGATTTCATCCATCCGCTGTTGGAGCTGTTCGGCCATCTGGTTCATGGATTCTGCCAACCCGGAGAATTCTAGAGTATTGGGTTCGGGAAGCCGATGGAGAAGGTCTCCAGTGGCAAATCGCCTCGCGCCGGCGCGCATTCGTTCGATTGGTATGGTGATTCTTTTGGAGACATACCAGCTGACCGCCGAAGCCAGCAGTGCCACCAGCAGCGCACCGAGGGCGATGCGGAATTGAATGGCGCCAAGGCGTTCGTCGATGGCGGTGACGGCAATGGATGTTCGCAGCACGCCGGTCAGCTTCTGATCCACGGACTTCCTCACGGTCCAGATGACTGGCCATATTGGCGGGTATCTCCTCGGAGTCACCCACAACACGGCCATCGGGCAGGATTACCGTAACCCGGGTGGCCGTCTGCCCGGCGGCATCTTTGCAAAACTGATCTACTCCCGGCTCGTCCAGCGGTGAAAGCAGTCGAATCACCTGCTTTTCCAGGAGCCGGCCGTTGGTTTCCAGGTCCACCCGGGTGCGCTCCAGGTAGAACTGTCGGGTAAAGCCTAACGCATACCAGCTCACCGCAAACAGCGAAACCAGAGTGATCACCAGATAAGACGGAAAAATTCGATAGATCAGGCGTTTTTTATTCTTCATCAGATTCATTCAATCATGAAATCGGCAGCCCTAAAGGGATGGGAGATAACGATAGATCAACTTTCAATAAACCGGTAGCCCACCCCCCGGACAGTCTCGATATATTTTCCAAGCGGCCCCAGCTTTTTTCTCAGGCCCACGATCTGTACATCCACGCTGCGGTCGGTGACCGGGTAGTCGTCACCGCGCACCGCATCCACGATCTGGGAGCGGGTAAACACCCATCCCGGCCGCCGGGCGAGATAATAGAGCACCTGAAACTCCGTATAGGTCAGATCTATCGGTCTTCCGTTGGCAGTCACATGGCGCCGGCCCGTATGGATGGAGAGTTCTCGGATGGTCAGGATCTCACTCTCCTTTTCGGCAATTCCGCTTCGCCTTCGGATCACCGCCTTCACACGGGCAATAAGAATGCGCGGGGAAAAAGGTTTGGTCACATAGTCGTCCGCCCCCAGTTCCAGGCCGGTAACGATATCCGATTCCTCACCCTTGGCGGTGAGCATGACAATGGGTGTTTCCTTGG
Source organism: Desulfosarcina sp. (assembly GCA_014237405.1). GTDB lineage: Bacteria > Desulfobacterota > Desulfobacteria > Desulfobacterales > Desulfosarcinaceae > Desulfosarcina. Next base: position 2,834 of record JABZFO010000198.1, read on the forward strand.
TGTCGGTGTTTTCCTTGAGCCGCCGGGCCACATCCAACCCATCGATTCCCGGCAGCATCAGGTCCAGGATAATGAGATCCACCGGCTCTGAAGCAGCCGCTTTCAGAGCCTCTTCACCCGAGGCGGCACAAACCACCGCATATCCCTCGCGGACCAGGTTGTACCGGACCAGTTCGAGGATATCCTCCTCATCATCAACCACCAGTATTTTTTCTTTGCTCATGGCATCACAGTCCAATGCATTTATGGACGATGTCAGGCAATCAACCCAGCCTGCCGTGCCGGACGATTTCGCCTTCGATCATATAGACCACCTCTTCGGCGATGTTGGTGGCGTGGTCGGCCAGCCGTTCGAGGTGCCGGGAGATAAGCAGCAGGTTGATCATATAGCCGATATCTTCCGTCACCCCATCAGCCATGGCCTGTTTGATACGATCATAGGCCTCATCCTTGATTTTGTCCACCTCGTCATCAAGCTGAAGCACCTTGATGGCCAGATCGATGTCTTGGTTCACCAGACTGTCCAGACTCATGCGAAGCATGGTTTCAGCCTTGTCCGTCATCACCGAATAATCGAAAAGATATGGGGCTACCGGCCGCTTGGCGACTCGCTGAATCCGTTGAGCAATGTTGACCACCTGGTCGCCGATGCGCTCCAGGTCGTTGTTGATCTTGATGACTGCCACCAGAAATCGAAGAGCACGATCTCTTTGGCAAGATTGATATCACGTTCTTCAAGGGCCTCTTTGATCCGGTGTACCCGCTGTTCCACGAGCGCACCCAGGGAAAGGATCATCTTCTTGATTTTATCGAGTTCTCTATGAAAATGCTTCACCGTTTGGTTTCCTTTTGTGATGGATGGTTCAAACGTATGGGTCGGTATCTGCTGTTAAAAATAAGAGGACGATTGCGTCATCATCCGAACCTGCCGGTAATGTAGTCCTCGGTCTGTTTTTTCTTCGGTCGGGTAAAAATCGTGTCCGTGTCGCCCACTTCGATCAGCTTACCCAGATAAAAGAAAGCGGTGACGTCAGACACCCGCGCCGCCTGCTGCATATTGTGAGTGACGATGATAATAGTATAGGTCTCTTTTAGCCTGTGGATCAACTCTTCGATCTTCTGGGTGGCGATGGGATCCAATGCCGATGCCGGTTCATCCATGAGCACCACTTCCGGCTTCACGGCCAGGGCCCGGGCAATGCACAACCTCTGCTGCTGTCCGCCGGATAGTCCCAGGGCGGTGTCCTGGAGGCGATCTTTCACTTCGTCCCAGATGGCGGCCTGCTTCAGGCTCTCCTCTACCCGCTCCCGAACAAACGCCTTGTCCTTGATGCCGTTGACCCACAGTCCGTATGCCACGTTGTCGAAAATGGACTTGGGAAAAGGGTTAGGCTTCTGAAACACCATACCCACTTTTCGACGCAGCATGGCCACATCAACGGCAGAGGCGTATATGTCATCGCCGTCCAGGGTGACCTTCCCCGCCACCCGGCTGATGGGAATCAAATCGTTCATGCGGTTCAGGCACCGCAAAAAGGTACTTTTGCCGCACCCGGAGGGGCCGATCAGCGCCGTCACCTCACAGGGTTTGAAATAGATGGAAACGTTATGAAGGGCCTTGAAATCCCCATAATGGAAATCAAGGTTTTCGGACGACATTTTATATTCTGGTTCCATCTGTCCTTCCTGTTGTGGCTGCATAACAATTTTATTTTTACCTCTATTTTAACCGCTTTCTCAGTCGAGTCCGCCATAGGATGGCCACCAGGTTCATCCCCAGAACGAGGGCGATCAGGACGAGGGCCGTTCCGTACTGCAGATGTCGCGTTTTTTCGATCTCCGTTCCGGCGGTGGCCAGTACATAAATATGGTAAGGCAGCGCCATGACCTCATTGAAGATGGAAGTGGGCAGCCTGGGGGTAAAAAACACCGCCCCGGTAAACATGATGGGAGCCGTTTCGCCGGCAGCCCGGCTGATGCCCAAGATGGCACCGGTGAGAATACCCGGCAGGGCCGACGGCAGCACCACCCGCCAGATGGTTTGCCACTTGGTGGCCCCCAGCCCCAGGGACGCTTCACGATAGGTGTCGGGAACGGATTTGAGGGCCTCTTCAGTGGTACCGATGATCACCGGCAGGGACATGGCTCCCAGTGTCAGGGCACCGGCAGCGATGCTCACCCCCATTTTGAGGATGACCACGAAAAAAGCCAGGCCGAAAAGGCCGAATACCACCGACGGCACCCCCGCCAGGTTGTTGATACCCAGCCGGATGAGCCGCACCATCTTTCCCGGGCGGGCGTACTCGTTCAGGTAGATGGCCGAGGCGATGCCGATGGGCATCGCGGCGATGATAGCCCCGAGGCTCAGGCAGAGGGTGCCCACGATACAGGGCAAAATGCCCCCCTTGGTCATGGACTCCATGGGCGGCTGGGTGAGAAACTCCCAGCTGATGGCCCGCCAGCCGTTGGCCACCATGAAATAGATGATCACCAGGAGGGCGAAACCGTTGACGGCAGCCGCGCCCCGAAACAGGGCAAAAATGATCCGCTGCTTAAGCTTCCGCCGTTTGTCGTAGGCCACATTGGCGTCATCTAGTGCCTGATCGCTTTTCGACATGGTCAATTCTTCTGTGTAGGTTTCAGCGGCCCTGATTCCGGACCGTGATTTTTCCGTGATTTTAGAGACCAGCAGGGCAGCCATTACAACGTCGCATCTCCCACCTGGGCGTAGCGGTGGGCAATAAAATCGGCCACGATGTTAAATAACAACGTGAATACGAACAGCACGATGCCGGTGGCGAACAGGGCATAGTAGTGCTCCCCGCCCACCGGCGCTTCGGCCATCTCGGCAGCAATGCTGGCCGGCATGGGCCGCACTGGATCGAAAAGGGATCCCGGCAGCATGGCGGCGCCACCGGCCACCATGAGCACCACCATGGTCTCACCCACGGCCCGCGACAGACCGAGGATGACGGCCGTACTGATCCCCGACAGAGAGGCCGGCACCACCACCCGGACAATGGTTTGAAGCTGGGTGGCCCCCAGGGCCGCCGACGCCTCCCGCAGGGCGTTGGGCACGCTGTGAATGGCGTCTTCGGAGATGCTGCAGATCGTCGGAATGGACATGAAGGCCAGCATGAGCGACGCGTTGAACAGGTTCAACCCCGTAGGAATGCCGAACACCTGCTGGAGAAACGGGGCCACCAGCACCATGCCGAAAAAGCCGATAACCACCGACGGCAGCGCGGCCAGCAGTTCCACGACAGGTTTGACGATTTCCCCAACCTTGGGTTTGGCGATCTCAGACAGGTAGATGGCCGTCATTACCCCCAATGGGACGGAAATGGCACCTGAAACCACGGTGACGGCCACCGATGCAACGATCAGCGGGAAAATACCGAAATCCGCCGGATCGGAGGTGGGGTACCAGTATTTTCCGAAGATAAAATCCTTGACGGAAACCGTCTTGAAAATGGGCAACCCCTCCTTGAACAGAAAGAACATGATCAGAAACAGGATGGCAATGGATGCCGTGGTGATGACGAAAAACATCGCCCGCATGGCTTTTTCAGTGGTTTGGCGCCGGTTGGCCATGGTTTTACCTGTCAGCTGGTTGCTGTGGATCGATTTTCAACTGTCTCAGCGCCGAAGCATGCACAGTCCGCCGGAACCTGGCCCGGCGGACTGCGTGTTCAAGGGGAGCGCTTGATGAAGCCGATTGTCTAATAGAGCGGCACGTAACCGCTTTTTCCCACGTGTTTCTGGCCCTTCTCCGGATGGAGCATGTAGTTGACGAAATTCAGGGTGTCGCCCTTGGGCCAGCCGTTGGTGAACATGAACAGGGGTCGGCTGATGGGGAAGGTACCGTTCAGGGTGCTCTCCTTGGTCCCTTCCACACCATCCACCTTCAAGGGTTTGATGCTGTCGTTGAGATAACCGATGCCGATGTAGCCGATGGCGTGCTTGTTGTTGGACACCGCCTGGACGATGGCACCGTTGGATGCCATCATCTGGGCCCGGGGGGTAACGCGCTCTTTTTTCATGACTTTTTTCTCCCAGGTTTCATAGGTACCGGAAGAGGTGTCCCGGGAGCAGGTGACGATCTTCAGGTCCGGTCCGCCGAGCTCTTTAAAATTGGTGATTTTTCCCATGTAGACATCTTTGAGCTGGGCCAAGGTCATGGCGGTCAGGTTATTGCTGGGATGGACGACCGGAATGATGGAGTCGTAGGCCACCGCAAAGGGTACCGGGTAGACGCCCTTTTCGTTGGCCAGGGCCACCTCCTTGTCCTTGATAAAACGCGAGGCATTGGCGATGTCGGTGGAGCCGTCGATAATGGCCTTGATGCCGTTGCTGGAGCCGCCGCCGGAAAGGGAGATATTCACATCCGGATGGGCTTTCATGTAAGCTTCGACAGCCAGTTGGGAGATGGGGAGCACCGTGGTGGAGCCCTTGATAACCAAGTTGCCGGCCGTGGCGGTCAAGGCTAAGGGCCTTTTGTTAAGTTTGTGTTAGGATCGTGTTAGGGTTTTGTTAGCCAACCCGTCTTGTCCCCAATCCCGGCGGTTTCTTAAGGCGCAGATTAGCGGTCAACTGTTAGGGAATTGTTAGCGCAAAGTTAGTTTTCGATGAGACGCCGTTTTATCCCCTGAACGAATTTTTCAATAAAAACGGATGGTGTCTTGACCCATTGCACGGGGTTGTCTAATATGCCGGACTTTTCCGTGGAAAATACGTGGTTGCTGGGGGTCCCGCCAGCAGACCGTCTTCCTTGAAATCAAACGCCCTAAAAAAGTCATGAAAACCCAGAATCATACGAATCTGAAAGTACTTTTTGCGCTGACCCTGGTCCATTTCACAGGTGATTTTTACAGCGCCTTTACCACGCCCCTGTTTCCCGCTTTCATGGAAAAGCTGAACCTGACGCTTGCCCAGGTGGGACTCATCGCCGGCATCAACCGGTTTCTTTCTTTCATCGTCCAACCGGTGGCAGGCTACCTGGCGGACCGCTACCAGGGGCGCGCCATCATTCTCGGCGGTCTGCTCATGGCCGTGGTTTTCATCCCCCTTTCCGGCATTGCCGGAAGCTACTGGATCCTGGTGTTGTTCATCGCCCTGGGGTCTGTGGGGTCCTCGCTGTTTCATCCTTCCGTGGCCGGCATGATTCCGCTCTATTCCGGAAACCGGAGAGGCTTTTCCATGTCCGTGTTCAACACCGGCGGCACCCTTGCCTTTGCCGTGGGTCCTTTTTTCATGTGGTACCGTCTCCCCAAAGCGAAAGCATGGCCGCATCGGGATTGATGGGCACGCTGAAGAAACAGTTCGGTACCGTGTGGAAATCCATTTTTCTTATCTGGCTGGTGATGGTGCTGCGGGCGGTGGTGGGCCAGTCGTTCATGACCTTCATGCCTGTTCTACTGGTGAGCCGGGGATACTCCCTGGTTTCCGGGGGCTTGATGATCACCCTGTTCGCCCTGGCCGGCACTGCCAGTGGCCTTTTAGCCGGATTTCTTGCTGATCGGGCAGGATCCCGACCCATTTTCCTGTTTTCCCACCTGCTGATGACACCGGCCCTGCTCGTGATGCTTTCACTGCCCGGTTCATGGATTTTCGGCGGTGTGTTCGTGGCAGGCTTTTTCGTACTGGCCACCCTGCCCCTGGGGGTGACTCTGGCCCAGGAACTGGCACCAGGCGGTCGCTCCATGGTGTCCAGCCTGATGATGGGGCTGGCCTATGGTCTGGGCGGGGCGGTGGCCCCGGTGGTGGGGAAACTGGCCGACCTCTATTCGGTGTCGAGCGTTCTGTGGGCCGTGTCCTTCGTTCCACTGACCACCGTTCCCCTGATCCTGCTGTTTCCGAGGGGAAGTCGGAGGTCTGAAGTCGGATGACGGAGGACCGAAAACAGAAATTAAGGAATAAGATACTAAATGGTTACCCGCAACGCAGGTGATTGGTTGAGGATATGTGACCACAAAAACATCGATGTTGCTTTTAACGCACCAACCGCCTTCAGTCTAACAACCTAATACCCTATCTATATGTCTGTCCACAAATGGTAGATTTTGGTTCAGAGCAAGGCCTGAGCGATTTTGAAACCGCAGGCATAGCGGGCTATGTCGAGGATTTCAAAAGAGCGAAAACGCCGCTCTGGGCCAAAAGATGCCGTTTGTGGATGGGCACTATCTACAGGGACTGCATCTGGGTGGTAACGAACACCGAGATCGTACAGCCCCCCGCTGTTGTCGGACAGCTCCCCGAGGGCTTTTTCCTGACCCAGGGAGGGGCGGTAGGGCCGGTGGGAACTGATGGTCTCGAACACATCGGCCACACTCAGGATCCGCGCCTCCATCATGATTGCTTCCCCGGAAAGACCGTTGGGATAGCCTGAACCATCCATCCGCTCGTGGTGCTGGAGAACAATATCCGCCAAAGGCCACGGAAAATCGATTTTCTTCAGTATGTCATAGCCGGACTGGGCGTGAGTCTTGATCATTTCGTATTCAGGGCCGCTGAGCCGCCCCGGCTTGCATAGAATCTCCCCGGGGATGGTGATCTTGCCCAGATCATGGATGACGCTGGCCATTTGCAGGCCGTAGATCCGGTCTTTGGAAAGCCCCAGTTCCCAGGCAATGGCGCAGGATAGGTCTGCCACCCGATTCTGGTGGCCGGCGGTATAAGGATCGCGCATTTCCACGAGCAGGGCAATAGCCTGGACCGACCCCTCCATGGCCTTCTGGAACCGGTCCATATTGCTGCGTAGCTCCTCTGCCGCCTGCTTGAGCTTGCTGCGGGTCTGGCGTTCGAGCAGTACCCGTTTGAGCCGAGCAACAATCTCCGCCAGCCTAATCGGCTTTTCGATAAAATCGCTGGCCCCTTTGGCGATGATCTCCTCGTAGGCAAAGTTGTGCACCAGGCCGGTGATGATGATCACATCGGCATCGAACCGGTTCTTGATTTCACGGCACAAGTCGAGACCGCTCATCCCCTCCATCTGAACATCGGAGATAACCACCTCCACCGGATCCGAATTTAAGATCTTCAATGCCGCTTCCGCGCTTTCCGCAGTGAGGCACCGGCACCCGGAGGCCTTGATGCCATATGAGAGGATATCACGGATATCGTTATCGTCATCCACCACCAATACAAGTGGAGAAGATGCACCTTCGGTTGTTACGGGTTCCATAAATAGCCTCCTATCGGATCACCGTTGGTTTCCTCCCGGCCACCCGCTGATAGGTTTCGTTGGGCCACCCCAACGCGATAACGGCATAAGGAGTTTCATGGTCTGGAATGCCAAGCATCCGGACGATCGCTTTATCCCGCCTCATGGCTTCGATGACAAAACCGACCAGACAGGTGCCAAGCCCCATGGCATGGGCGGCCAGCAGCATATTTCCGGTGGCCAGCAGGGCATCTTCTGACGGGCAGGACGCGGCATTGTCAGCGGCCACCACGATGACAGCCGTCGCCCCGTGAAACAACAGGTCCCGTTCACCCCTGTCCCATGCCGCCAGCCCCATCTCCACGGTGGGATAATGAAGGCGGTAGTAGGTATCCAGTTCCGGCTTGCCGATCAGCTTCAATCCGGTTCGGAGCCATCGGTTTTCCGCCATGCGGTTGGTTTTCCTAAAAAAATTGCCCACCCGGCGTCCCAGCCGGTTGACGGCCTCCCGGTCCGGCAGGATTGTGAAGGTCCATGGCTGGCAGTTGGAGCCCGACGGAGCGGTGACGCCCACTTTTACCAGATCCTCCAAAAGTGTGCGATCCACCGCCTGGTCTGTAAAATTCCGGCAGGAACGCCGGGAGCCCATGAGATTCACCAGGGTGCCGGTGTCGAAGCGGCCGTGGGGGCACCACCGAGTATCGCAAGCAAAGGTTTGGAATTGGAAAAGTGACGGGTCCACCGCTGCCACCCGGATGGCCTCGGTGGGACAGACTGCCGCGCAATGGTCGCAGTTGAGAGACTCGGTGCCGGTTACGACCGCCTTGCCGTCTTCCATGGTCAGCGTCTCCTTGGGGCAAACCGATATGCACAGACCGCAGCCGACACATCTCTCGGCGTCTATATTAGTGGTAACCGAACGATTCAGTACCTTTTTTTGGTCGTCTGTCATTTTTCAATGTCCCGCTGCTTGACATGGGCCAACCTATTATTAGTATTGTCGCTTTTGGAAATTTTACCCAAAGGGACTAGCTGCCATCAGGATTGAAAAACCAGTTCGGAATGCAACAGCCAATATGCCTTCCGGGACAAAGGAACAGTCAAATGAAAAAGCTCCTGTACCACCGGTTTATCTCGTCCGTGCTGTGGAACCTGTTCCTGATTTCGGCAGGCTCCATCGTTTTCGGCATCGGATTGAAGTCCATCGCCATACCCCACGGGTTCATCACCGGCGGCATTTCAGGTGTAACCCTTCTCTTTTACTATGTCAGCGGGCTTCTGTCACCGGGTTTGTGGTACCTGATCGTCAACATCCCTATATTTCTGGTCGGTTGGATCCATGTCAGTCGGCGATTCTTCTTTTACAGCCTGTTCGGCATGGTCGCCCTTTCAGTTACCATCGATCTTATCGGATTCACTTTCCCCATTAAAGAGCCGATCCTGGCGGTTCTGGCCGGCGGTGCACTCATGGGCGCCGGCGCCGGCATCATCCTGCATTCCCTCGGATCTGCGGGCGGTACGGATATTGTCGGCATCATCCTGAACCAGAAATTTAACGTGCGCATAGGCACCTTTTATTTCGCTTTTAATATCGTGCTGTTCGCCTTTAGTTTCGGATTTCTGGATGCGGACCTGGTGCTCTACTCCCTGTTCATGAGTTTCATTTCGTCACAAACCCTGGACTACGTGTTGACCATCTTCAACCAGCGCAAGATGGTGTTCATCATCTCCGATCTGAATGACAAAATTGCCAAAGCCATCCATACACGGCTCAACCGGGGGGTTACCTTTTTAAACGGCAGCGGGGCTTATACGGGCAGGGAAAAGAAAATCATCCTTACCGTGATCCACAACTACCAGTTGAAGCGGGTGGAAGAGGCGGTACTGTCCATCGACCCTGAAGCCTTCATCATCACGGAAAACACTTTCAACGTGCTGGGCAGGGGGTTTTCAAAACGCAAGGTGTATTGATGGTTCTGGGTTCTGGGTTCTGGGTTCACTGAAAAACCGTACCTGCCTCGCTGGTCAAGACGTAAAAAAACGCTGCCGGCACCAGCACAAGCGGCGGGTGCCGGCAGCGCCTGGTTTTCCTGCTCCATCAAGGTTCGGGATAGGCGATATCAGCCGGATCGACCGGTGTTTTTTCCACATCCGTTTTTTGATCCGACGTCCTCCCATGGATAACAAAACCACCATCGTCACCGGAGAAAAGACCAGGGCCGGGTTTTTCGTCACGATCGTCGTGGTATTCGAATGGCTGTGGTGTCGAAGCGCAGCCGGCAACCCCGATGATCAAGACCGCAAGCATCACCAGAAGGGTCTGTTTCATTTAGAACTTCACCCGCATGCCGGTCATGATGGCATTGATGTTGTCGTAATTCGTACCATTTCTGTCCAGCTTGTGGAACCGGTAGCCCAGGTAGGCCTCTGTGCCCCACTCCTGAATATCCTGAACCATCTGAATGCCGAAAGTATCCGCATCGTCACCGTTGGCACTGATGTCTGATAAAAATACCCGCCATCACTCCGGCCGGCTCCTTTGTGATCCCGGGTGCCCATGGCAAAGGTGCCGTTGAAACCGGAGTCATGCAGAACGGACACCGATCCGGCCAGTTGCTCGTCAATGGTCGACGAGGTGCTGCCGGGATTGGCGTATGCAGCGGCAGCGGCAAGCTTGAGGGCATCGATCTTGGTGTTGTAGCGAACGGCAAAATCCCCGCCGCCGTCGGCAATGTAGGATGTGGAGCCTGTGAAGCCATTGAAAGAAGGCGTGTCGTACCGGATCCGCTCTTTGCGACTCAGGCCGTCCATATTGCTGAAGACGCTGCCGATATTGCTTACGGACAGGCTGCCCGTGTTGTTATCGTAAAACAGCTGCCCGCCGGCCATGTCGCCGACGCTGGAGTAACCCACCACGCTGGTACCGGACAGATCTATCTCGGAGGTGCCGTCAGACGCCGTGGAACCCCATCCCAGGGAAAATTTCCCGATGGCCTTGGCATCCACCCACAGATCCAGATGCCGCTTTTCAAAATCGGTATCGTTTATCGTTTTGTCGTTCTGATTGACAAGATTGCTGGGGTTGGTCTGGTACTCCACTTCGATCCGGGTGCCGACCTCATATCGATCGTTGGGTTTGATGGAACCCAGCAATCCCACCCGGGTAGACGAGTTGTCGTTGTCCACCAGATAGAGGTTGCCGCTGTCCCCGTCGTTGCTGTAAAGCGCCGCCTTGTTCACCTGGCCGTAAATTTTAACACTGCCTTTGGGGTTGTCGGTCGTGACAGCCGCCGGGCTGTCCGTAGCCGCCTTGGCCGTGGCCGTCTGGCCCTTCAACGCTTCCACTTCACCCTGCAGTTGCTCGAGGGTATTTTGCTGGGCTTCGATCTGGACCTGCTGCTGTTTGATAATCTTCTCAAGTCGATCCAAAGTCTCCTTGTCTGCCCCATAGGCCGAAAAGGCCGTCAGGAAGCAAAAAACGAGCGCAACAACAAAAAGCTGCATAAACACTCTCCATCTTCTCAGTCCCATTAATACCTCCTTAATCTTTTTTATTGATGTTGATCAATACTCGCCCGGCACGTGCCTTCCGGAAAAAAGGGTATGCAAGTAATTGATCTTTGGATAAGCGGTACTTCAATCAAAACCGTTCATCGGGTTGGAAGATAGGGCCTCGGAAATAAATAGATCCACACTCTTGCTTGTCTTTTGGTCCGTCTTCGGCGTTGCGCCAAAAGTCACATATAGACAATATGCTCCCTTTGGCGCGCCTTGAAGGCGAACCAGGTAAGGAAGATGTGCGTCAGCACCGTGTTCAGCTGTATGCATGACATATCATTTTACATGGGAACTTGCAAATCAAGAGGGTGCTATTCACCGCATCTCGGATACAGGAGGATTACCATCAGATTTGGTTTGTTGCACGATGCTTTTTAAGTTAGAATGCAGCCATCACGCCGGCGACCACGCCTTTTGGCGATAACCGTGAAACAAAACAGGGACGGACCGAATGGCCAACAGCCTTTACATCGCAAGCATCGAGCCGCAAAGCGGTAAGTCAGTGGTCGCACTGGGCATCATGGAAATACTGTCCAGAAGAGTCGGCCGCGTGGGATACAAACCTTCGCGTTCACCCACAATGCCGCACAGGCACTGACCACCGGTAACGGCAGCCAGGCCATACTGAAACAGATCGTAAACAGGTACAGACGGCTCCAGCAAAAATGTCGTTTCATCTTGTGCGAAGGAACTGATTTTACAGGGGTTTCATCGGCATTCGAGTTCGATTTCAATGCCGAGGTGGCCAGTAACCTGGGATGTCCCATCCTTATGCTGGTCAATGGGAGCAATAAAACCCCGGAAGGGATCGTCGATGCTATTCATCTATCGATCGATGCTTTTACACAAAAGGGGTGCACCATTGCGGCCGTCATCATCAACAGAGTCGGAAAACATGAAGCGGATGCCGTACACAAGGCAATCAGTGAAGGCATCAGCATCAATACCCCTGTGTTTATTCTCCCGGAGGTGCCCGCTCTAGGCAGGCCCACCGTGGCAGATATCGCCAGAGAGCTGGGTGCCGAGGTGCTCCAGGGAGAGGCAGAGGAACTGCATCGGCCGGTATACGACTTTAAGGTGGCCGCCATGAACATTCCCCATTTCCTCGATTTCATCACGGAAGGGGATCTGATCATCACGCCGGGCGACCGTTCGGACGTGATCCTGGGAAGCCTGGCAACCTTCGTATCCGATACTTTCCCAACCATCGCCGGCCTCATGCTTACCGGAGGATTCAAATCGGAGCCGCCGGTCAGGCGTCTGATGGAAGGCTTCAAGCAGACTTCAATGGTTCCCATCATCAGTGTTCCCACGGACACGTTTACCAGCGCCATGAACGCCGGTGGCGTCCGCGCGGTTCTTCAACCCGGCGATGAACGGAAAATCGCCGCCGCTCTGGGTGTTTTCGAAACCCATGTGGATCTTGCACAGCTGGAAGCACGGATTGATGTTGTCCGATCCACCCGTGTCACCCCAATTATGTTCGAATATGAACTCATTGAACGGGCCAAATCAGTCCGCCGGCACATCGTCCTCCCCGAAGGAGAAGAGCCGCGAATTCTGCGTGCCGCAGAAATACTGGTCCGGCGGGATGTGGCGGACATCACCCTCTTGGGCAATCCGGAGCAGATCCGGCAAACCGCGGGAAGTCTCGGCCTGGACCTGGAAGGGGTGAGCATCATTCATCCGGCCACCTCGGCCCACCGGGAGGCCCTGGCAAAAATGTACTACGAGCTTCGCCGGCATAAGGGGATTTCAAAGGAGATGGCATGGGATACGGCGACCGACGTGAGCTACTTCGGCACCCTCATGGTCAAGGCGGGGCTTGCCGACGGCATGGTTTCCGGCGCTGTCCACACCACCGGCGACACGATCCGTCCGGCGTTTCAGATTATCCGCATCCGTCCGGAGGTGTCACTGGTCTCCAGCGTTTTTCTCATGTGTCTGCCGGACCGGGTCATCGTCTACGGGGACTGTGCGGTGAATCCCAACCCCGATGCGGGTCAACTGGCGGACATCGCTGTCAGTTCGGCCGGTACTGCCAAAATGTTCAACATCGAACCGCGGATAGCCATGTGCTCCTATTCCACCGGAACATCTGGCACCGGCCAGGACGTGGAAAAAGTCCGTGAGGCCACACGCATAGTGAAGTCCCGTTTTCCGGAATTGAAGATCGAAGGCCCCATCCAATATGATGCAGCGGTGGATGCCGGCGTGGCCAGGACCAAGCTGCCGGACAGTGAAGTAGCAGGACAAGCCACAGTTTTTATTTTCCCGGACCTCAATACGGGGAATAACCTTTACAAGGCGGTACAGCGCTCTTCCGGCGCCGTTGCCATAGGACCGATTCTCCAGGGGCTGAATCACCCGGTCAACGATCTGAGCCGGGGATGCACGGTGACCGACATCGTCAACACCGTGGCCATAACGGTGATTCAAGGGCTGCGGAAAAAGTAAATAATCCTGACCCAAAGGACTATTTTTTCTGGTTCTTCTCCAATTTAGTTTCAGAAACATCAATCCTTTTCCTCGTTTAAACCATTCGCCTCAGGCTCCAGCTCAGCCGCATAGGACTCCGGAAGCGCCTTGTTGGCTTTCACGCCCAGGGCTTTGAGCTGCTCGGCCCGCCGGACCAGATTGCCCCTGCCCGCAGTAAGACGGTCGCGGGCCGTTCGATAGGCCTCCTTGGCCCGATCCAGCTGCCGCCCCACCTCCTCCAGTGCCTCGATGAAACCGATGAATTTATCATAAAGCCCGCCGGCCTGCCGGGCGATTTCCAGGGCGTTTTCATTCTGGTCCGCATAGCGCCAGATGTTGTGGATGGTTCGCAGAGTCACCAGCAGGGTGGACGGTGAAACCAGGATCACGTTCTTTTCAAACGCCTCGGTGAACAGGGAGCGGTCATGCTCCACCGCCGCGAAAAAAGCCCCCTCGATGGGCACGAACATGAGCACGAAGTCCAGGGTGCGGATCCCTTCCAGGTCCTCGTAGTGCTTTTCGCTCAAGCCTTTGAGATGGGTTCGCAGGGATGCGAGATGCTCTTTTATTGCCGTGGCCCGAACCGTCTCATCGGCGGATGCGTGATAGCGTTCATATGCCTTGAGCGATACCTTGGCATCCACGATGACATCCCTGCCCTCGGGCAGCCGGACAATGACGTCGGGCTGGTAGCGGCTGCCGCTGGCCCCGGCATTGGTCAGATTCAGGGCGTCTTTTCCAATGCGCTCGTTGAGATTTTTCAGGTGGTTGATCTCGTTGACTAGAGCCACACGATCGCGGGACTCTTTATCGTAGACATCCTCCACCCGCTTCTTGAAATCGCCTAACTGCTCGCGCAGCGGGCCGATCAGCCCATCCATCTGGGCCTTGTTGTGGTCGGCAAAGGTCTTGCCCTTCTCTTCCAGGATCCGTTCCGCCAGCACCTTGAATTCGTTGGTCAGCCGCTCCCGGGCATCGTTGAGCAGCGCGATCTTCTCTTGGGCCTGCCGGCGCTCGGCATCCAGCCGGGTGGACAGCTCAGACAACTTTTTTTCCAGGGCCAAATTCACCGCGTTGAGTTGTTCCTGTCCGTTCCGGCTCTTTTCCAGTGCGTCCTCCAACACGGGAATCCGGGTGGCGGTCTGGGCCAGGGCCGCCTTTTGCGCTTCCAGTTCGGCCATGGCATCGCGGCGTTTGTCCAGCCGGCCCTCAACCGCGGTCAAATCGGTTCGTACCGTCTCCAGCTGTTGCCGGACAGATGCCAGCTTCTCTTCCAGGGCCGCCTTTTCCATTTCTTCCAGCCGTGCCATAGTGGTTAAGGCGGCCTTGCTCCGGGAGCGTGATACGAGAAGGGTGATGGCGGCGCCCACCAGCAATCCAGCTACCCCGCCGATCAGATATGTGATTTGAAATTCCGTCATGACGCGTCCTGAAGACATTGCACCGAGACATCTCCCGGTTGCTAATTGTAGTAAAGCCACCCGTTTATACGCCAGTTTCCCCGACAAATCCACCCTCGCGTTACCATATCCGGTGCATAATCGATCCTTTCGGGCAAGATGTGCTAACTGTAGATTAACAAATTGCTAACAAAATTCTAACAAAACTATTGACCCCGCTCGCAGCTCTGATTATCGTAGTCAAAAAATTTTTATTGATACGGGCATATTACCATACTGCCCGGCAACCAGCTAACACGGGATCAATAACCAAATGGCCTTTAACCATTCATGGCAGGCAGTCTTCAAACCGGGTGCATCCGACGACTTTTTTACAGCAGATCACCCCATTGCGTTTCATGTAAACGCCGACGGATTTAATCCCGTCAATGCCTGGTGGCTGTCCGAATTGTCCCGATTGATCTATCGAAAAGACGCATCCGAAGGCGTCGACATCCCGGGCTATGCGTCGAGAAGTGACTTCTTGGCACGCGTGGGCCTGGTCGAGCGGCAATTCTTCAGCAGCGCCAATATTCAAGGTGCCTTGGTAGAGACCATGGACACTAGTGATGAGGCCTTTGCAGCGCTGGTGTTTCGGGGAACGACCGGCCGCCTGTCCAACTGGCTGTTCAATCTTAACATGGTTCCTTGTGCCTGGCCTGCCGGCGGCAAGGTTCATCGGGGGTTCAAAACCATCCTGATGGCCCTTTGGGATACCATCGATGCCACGCTGAATACTGTAAAAAAACCATTGTTTTACACTGGCCACAGCCTGGGCGGCGCACTTGCCACTCTGGCTGCAACGCTACGACCACCGCGCGCCGTTTACACCTTTGGCGCCCCACGCATGGGTGACGCCACATTTGCAGAAACCCTGGCCCACGTTCCGGTGTTCAACGTATTCAACCCTCGGGACATCGTTACCGAGCTGCCCCCTGCAGGACACTGGACCCGATTTACCCATGCCGGAGCCATCGTGAAAAACACCGAGTTTTACCTGCCCCATCGCATTTTTTCCCAGGCCCCTTCATTTCTTGCCGGCCACGCCCCCTTAAATTATACGGCACAGCTGCCTGTTGCCTTCGACAATTAGTATCCATAAGTCATCTCAACAAGGTAGATACACGAACCTTTGACCGCGTCCGCTGTTCCCTGGTAAAAATTTTTCTCGTCCCCCAATAACATTCCAAGGAGAAATACTCTGCCGTGTCCGTTTATGCTCACAACACGATCCCTGATCGATTAGAACATCTTGACACCTATCTATCTGAGTCGGAATCCCGGGTTTCCGGCATCAGGGAAAACTGTGAGAAAACAATCATCTGGAATGACGGCAAAACCGAACAGCGCGACCTTGCCATCGTATACATTCACGGCTTCTCGGCCAGCCGAATGGAAACCTGGCCGCTGTGCAACCGTCTGGCCGAAGACATGGGCGCCAACCTGTTCTACACCCGCCTTTCCGGCCACGGGCAGGATGGTTATGCCATGGCCACAGCCACAGTCACGGATTGGCTGAACGATGGGATGGAAGCCATGGCCATCGGCCGGCGGCTGGGTAAAAAAATCATCCTGGTGGGGTCATCCACCGGCGGCACCCTGGCCACCTGGCTGGCGGCCCAGCCATCGGTGTCACCGCAGATTCACAGCCTGATTCTGTTCTCGCCCAACTTCTTTCCCAAAAACCCTTTGGCCGCCGCAACCCTATGGCCACCGGGCCTGCGGCTTTTCGAGAGGCTTTTCGGCAGCTGGCGGTGCTTTACCGTCTCCAACGCCATGCAGGCACGATACTGGACCGTGCGATACCCTCTCAAGGCCATCGCTACCATGATGCAGCTGGTCCATCTTTCCTGGCGGATCGATTTGAACGACGCCGGCATGCCGGTGCTGATGATGGTCAACCCCTGGGATCGGGTGATCAACATCACCTTGGCCATCACACGCTTCCTGAACTTTCCTTCCCCACAAAAAAGGCTGGTACTGTTCAGGGGGAACAAGGATCTGGGCCGGCACGTGCTGGCCGGAAACATATTAGCGCCCGAGAGTACGGAGAAGGCGATGGCCATCATTCAGGCGTATCTGAGAGACCAGTCGTCAGCCCCCCCACTTCGGTGAAAGGCTTCCCATGGTCGTAGGGAAAAGCCGTTCTCAGTGGCCGTCCTGTCCTAAAAAACCGGTGCCCCCCAGCGCATGCATCTGTTGGATGATCTGCCAGGTCCGACGAACCACATAGTCCGACGGCCGGTCGGCAAACATGCGTTTGGGGCTGGGCAGAACGGCCGCCAGCGTGGCCGCCTCCCGCCGGTTCAGCCGGGCGGCCGGCTTATGAAAAAACCGTTGGCTGGCCGCCTCCACGCCGAACACGCCATCGCCCATTTCGGCAATATTCAAATAGACCTCCAGAATCCGCTGCTTGGGCCATAACATCTCCATGAGCAGGGTAAAATAAACTTCGATGCCTTTTCTTACATAGCTGCGCCCCGGCCACAGGAACAGGTTCTTGACCACCTGCTGGCTGATGGTGCTGGCCCCCCGGGGCCTTTTGCGGGTGCGGTTGTCCTCGATGGCATCGGCAAGGGCTTTAAAATCGACGCCCCAGTGATCGAAAAAAGTCTGGTCCTCCGAAGCGATGACGGCAAGGGCCGCATTCGGCGAAATCCGGTCCATGGATACCCATTGGTAGTCGACGGCAATACCGGCCAGGCGCTGCTGGAGCATAAAGGCACTCGTGGGCGGTGGAACCCACCGGAGAAGAAGCGTGACCACGATGGTGCCCGACAACGCCACGGCCACTGTTTTGCTGATCAGTCCCATGAGCCGCCGAAACCAGCTGCTTTTCTTCTTATTAAGTTTGACCATGGGCGGTTCATATCGTGTTTGGAATTCTGGATCAAGGTGCCGGCATTTTACCTATTCTGGTTTTTTTACCGTGAAGTGTGATAAGGCACCATGTGAAAATGACCTGCCAGGCGTAAGAGGCCCCGCCCCCATGGGAAAAATTATTGAAATACGAACCGCCACCCCCCAGGATAGCCGCCTGCTCTCAGTGCTGGGCAGAGAGACCTTTTTCGACAGTTTTACCGCCGACAACCACACGGAAGACATGGCGGCCTACCTGGAAAAATCATTCAGCCCGGACATCCAAGCGGCGGAACTGGCTGAGCCGTCATCGCGCTTTCTGATCGCAGAAGCCGAGGGTATACCGGTGGGATACGCCCGGCTTGTGGAAGCGCCGGCACCGCCTTGTATCAGCGCACAAAGGCCCATAAAGCTGGTGCGCATATATGCCTGCAAACGTTGGGTCGGCAGTGGTGTGGGGGCAGTGCTGATGACCGCGTGCATCGCCGAAGCGCGGAAACGACAATGCGACGGCATCTGGCTGGGGGTCTGGGGAAGAAATACTCGGGCATTCCGGTTCTACCAAAAATGGGGATTTTCGGAGATGGGGACCCAGCCCTTCCTGTTGGGTAATGACCGACAAACCGATCTGGTCCTGTGGCTGCCGCTGAAACCAGCAGGAGAGTAAAACATTTTAACAATACAGGTGAAAGGGATGCCATGAAGAATGATGATCCGCCCCGTTGCGAATGGCCTGGCGATGATCAGCTGATGATTCGCTACCACGACGAAGAATGGGGCGTACCGGTCCACGACGACCGCAAGTGGTTTGAATTCATCGTCCTGGATGCCTTCCAGGCCGGCCTGTCATGGAAAACGGTGCTGCACAAACGAGAGGCCTTCCACAAGGTCTTCTACGGTTTCGACCCTCAACGGGTGGCACGGATGTCTGAAAGGGCCATCGCAACGGCCATTGCCAACCCGGCCATCATCCGGAACCGGCTCAAGATCCGGGCCACCGTCAAGAACGCCCAATCGTTTCTCCGTCTGCAGGAAACGCACGGCAGCTTCGACGATTTCATCTGGGCCTTCACAGGGGGGCGGGTGATCAAAAACCGATGGAAAACCCTGGCAACGGTGCCGGCCAGAACCGACTTGTCCGATACCGTCAGCAAGGCGCTGAAGCAGAAAGGTTTCACCTTTGTGGGCAGCACTATCTGCTATGCGTTATTACAGGCCGCGGGGGTGGTTAACGACCACCTAGTGAGCTGCTTTAGGTACCGTGAGTTAACCGAAAAATGGTAACCGTTCACTAGTTCAGAAGTTCTGGGTTCATAACTGAGCAAAACAATAAAAGATGTTATAAACGCTAAATCATTCCAAAGCGCCTCAGCATTAGGCATCTGCTCCATTATTTTGTTAGCCGATGTATTCGGTATGCAGTCCTGCGTTCCTGGCCGCTTCAAATTGTCTTCTGTCAGAGGTGACAAATAGATCTGCCTGCCACTCCAAAGCACAGGCAACATGTATAGCATCCATTGCTCGCAATACATTTTTTTCCAGCAGATTTAATGAACGTGAGATTACCGCTGGAGTGACCTGAAGAACAGTAGCGTCACGGACATCATCCAGCAATTGCCGCTTTGCCTCCCGATAGTCCGTAACTGTTAAAACTCGTTCTCGCTGTCGCCGGTTAAGCGCAGAAATGATTTCGGGTACTAAAATAATACAGAGAGCTAACTCCGATGCATGATGCAATAAATTGTCCATTTCTTCGCTACCATCTTCTTGGACATACCTTTTGGCAAGGGATGATGAATCAACAGAGAGTCTCATCTGTTAGGCTCACGCTCTTCAATGATAGCGGAGGATAAATCGCTTCCTGGAATTCGCAAACGGATACCCGGTTGCTTCCATGAAGGTTTCCTAAGTTTATCGTAAAACGGAATAATTTCGGCCACAGGCTTCCCGCGACGGAGAAGAACAATAGTTTCACCATGTTCCACCTCGGTTATGAAACCCGAGGCCCTTTTACGAAAATCGGTAAATGCAACAGTTTTCATTATAATGCCTCCTCATTTGTACATTTGAATGTACAGAAGGAAGCGCTCTTTGTCAAGGTGATTAATAAAGGCTCGCGGTAGGAATGCCGGTTACCCGGCACCCCCCGCACAGACCCGGACGTGCGGTATTGCGGCGTTCGCCTTTCCAACAGCACCCGCATCCGGTTCCTCGGTCGCACTCGCTTCCGCGCGGATCTTCACAGTTACCCGCCACAAGACCAGTTGCTATTCCCCGCAGTGAGGTTGGCTCGTGTATATCCAGCCCTACATGTCCGGCACGAGTTTCCTTTGTGGGCTACGTGCTTCCGTCAGGTCCTTTCCCTTGTGGCAGGCTTTCCCTACCTCTGAGTACTACAATATTCTCTGCCTACGCTTAGTCCATCTTGTTCGCTGCATTCATTCATACAACTCCGCCATGGACCCAATGCTCGATACGGGTGGGTGGCTGACCCTTACAGGAATTCATTGCTGATTTCCTCCCGACAGGGACTTGCACCCTGCAAGATACGCCGAGCTTTGCTCGGCGCGATAATGTTTAGAATCAGATGAACAAAAAGCCGACCAAGTCATTTCAAATTTACACTGAATTCCGCCGGCTTTTTGTGTCTGCTGAATTCTGTTAGCACCCGATATCAGAACTGAATGGCGACGTCGATCCTGTATTGAGTGCAATTCGAGAGCTTCACTCAGAGTCGGTTATGCTGCAATTTCCCAGCTTGGGGCAAAGAATCTCTATCGCTTCGCCTTTGTAAAACACAATAGTGTGCTTCCCCTCACCTAAACGAACTCGTTTCTTTTTGCTCATCTTTTTCATATCCCTGATTGTATTCTCAAAAAAGTCCAGTTCCTCTCCACAGTCACAGCGAAAAGATGATGGAAATAATTCGGGTGTGGCTCTTTTACGACGACCTTTGTTAACAGTTAGCGGCAGTTTGTACTGCTTCATATTAGCTAATCTTCCTTACTTGATTACTTTCAGATGATCGCGATTAACAGTCGAA
>JABZFO010000164.1 GCA_014237405.1 Desulfosarcina sp.
TTCGACGCACCGGCATCGGTCATCTTTCTGTGATGGATGACGGTAAAATCGTCGGTATTTTCAGTCGGCCTGATACCGTAGCGAATTTCTGCGGTCTATGCCCACGTAACAGTGGTTTTTCAACCACCCTCAACAATTTTTTTTCTTTGACTCGCCTGAAAACGAAAGATCGACAAAAGAACGCGTTTTTCAAGACTTAAAACATTTGAGGCATAAATGAGCCAAATTCAGCATCCCATAGAAAAAAACTGTCATATCATATTTGACAGTATTGAGGAGGGCGTCTTTACGGTTGATTTGGATTGGTGCATTACTTCATTTAACAGGGCGGCGGAAAAAATTACAGGGATACCGAGGGAAAAGGCCGTCGGACGGCCATGTTTAGAAATTTTATGTACCAATGTATGCAAAACAAATTGCGTTCTTCGCAAGGTAATGAATACCAATAGACCGGTTGTAAATATGCCGGTTTACATAATTCGTTCTGACGCAAAACGCATTCCCATCAGCGTTAACGCCACGATATTGAGGGATAGGAAAGGCAATATCTTTGGTGGTGTTGAGACTTTCAGGGATTTATCCGATCTTAGTAAGTTGCAAAAATCCTTTCACAAGCATTACTCTTTTGGAAATATTGTAAGCAAGAATAAAAAGATGCTCGAGATTTTTTCAACGCTTCTTTTAATTTCTGAAAGCGACTGCACCGTTTTAATAGAAGGGGCAACCGGCACAGGAAAAGAATTACTTGCCAGGGCAGTTCACAATAACAGCCCACAAAAAAATGGTCCTTTTATACCGGTCAATTGTGGGGCATTGCCCAATACCCTGATAGAATCAGAGCTTTTTGGATACAAGGCTGGTGCATTTACTGATGCTAAAACGGACAAACCGGGTCGTTTTGAACTCGCCCAGAACGGTACTATTTTTTTGGATGAGATCGGGGATATTCCCCGGTCCTTGCAAAATCGTCTTTTGCGGGTTCTCGAAGAAAATGTTTATGAACCTTTAGGTTCCATAAAGTCTGCCAAGACCAACGCCAGAATTGTAGCCGCAACCAATCGAGAATTGGATAAACTGGTTGAAAAAAATAAATTCAGGGAGGATCTGTATTTCCGAATTAATGTGATGAAGCTGACCCTGCCTGAGCTTGCAAAACGAAAGGAGGACATCCCTCTTTTAGTGGATCATTTTATCCAGCGTTTCAATCGTGAAAAAAAGAAGAATATTTTAGGTATCACCCAGGAGGCAATGGCTGCATTGATACTTTATGACTGGCCCGGCAACATACGCGAGCTTGAAAATGCAATTGAACACGCTTTTGTACTCTGCCGAGAAGAGCTTATTCGCCTGCAGTACTTGCCGGATGAGCTTTTATTAAAGATTAATGCCACCTTTGCTGCAACAGGAAGAAGCCTAAAAGAAATTGAGAAAAACGCGATTTTCCAGGCCCTCCAGAGGAATAATTGGAAAAGGGCTGTAACTGCTAAGGAGCTCGAAATTAACAAAAACACCCTACGCCGCAAGATCATACGTTACGGCATTAAAATGGAATAAGCGAGGTATAAGGCATGACAAAAAAAAACAAAGAAAATAAAAAGCAAGGTTTAACCGTACTAACCCCGGAAGATCATTTCCACTTTGAGTGTCATCAAAGCCTTGATTGCTTTACACGATGTTGTTGCGATATCACTATTTTTCTAACACCATATGATATTCTTCGTATGAAAAACGCTCTTAAAATAACATCAGGAGATTTTTTGACCAGCTATACCGATATTCTTGTCGGCGATGCAGGGTTGGCTGTAGTTGCGTTGAGAATGCGCGATGACGAAAAGAAAAGTTGTCCGTTTGTTACGTCAGGGGGATGCAAAATATACGAGGATCGGCCCTGGTCTTGCAGGATATATCCATTAAAACCTGAAAGCACCGACATAACAGAAAAATCGGGCAAAGAATATTATTCTGTCATGGATGTCCCCTTTTGTCTCGGTCTTGCCGAGGACAAGGTCATGACTGTCGAAAGGTGGAAGACCGAGCAAGGGATTCCCATTTACTTAGAGATGGAAAATCCTTTTAAGAAAATCACTATGAATAAATCTCTCAGCAATAAAAAAATTATCAATAAAAAGATCCAGGAGATGTATTATATGGCCTGTTATGACTTGGATCGTTTCAGGCGTTTCGTCCTTGAAAGCAAGTTGCTAAAGCTCTTTGAAGTAGAGCCGGAAACTGTGGAAAAAATAAAGCATGATGATGTGGAATTATATAAATTCGCTATGAGATGGCTCGAATACGGTCTGCTGGGACAGCATGGGCTTAAGGTGAAACCTGATGTCATGGAGGCCAAAAAGCAGGAGCTGAGAAACAAATGATAGATCAGGCATTGATGCAACCCATACCGGACCGGATATTCCGGTTTGCCTGCCATAAAGACTTGCCATGCTTCACAAAATGTTGTGCCAATCTTAATCTGGTGCTTACACCTTATGATGTAATTCGCCTTAAAAACAGGCTCAACCTTTCATCCGAGGCATTCTTAGAAAAGTACACCACCAGTTATATCGATGAAGCTTATGGGGTTCCGGTTGTCAAACTAACAATGAATAATGATAAAACCCGTCGGTGTCCTTTTGTGAGCCCGGAGGGTTGTGCTGTCTATGAAGATCGGCCAGGTGCCTGTCGCCTTTATCCCCTTGGACGGGCGGCTTCGAAAATATTCGAGGGACACCCTGCAGGAGAATATTACTTTGTTGTAAAAGAGTCTCACTGCCTCGGGTTTAATGAAGAACGGGATTGGACGGTTCAAGAGTGGATTATTAATCAGGGCATGGACGAATATAATGCCATGAATGACTCTTTCATGAACATCACGGCAGGCAGGCAGGCAAAAACCATCAAGGCGCTAAACGACCAGCAGTTACAAATGTATTATATGGCCTGTTACAGCCTGGATGAATTCAGGCGTTTTATATTTGAAACAACTTTTCTGGATAAGTTTGATATTACGAAAGATGTTCGAAAACGAATCAAAACAGATGAAACTGAACTGATGGCATTTGCCTGTCAATGGCTTAAATTTTCCCTGTTTGGAGAAAAGACCATTCCAATTAGCAGCCACCACCGTGCATAATGACAAGCCTTACTCAATAATATTATCTTTCAGGGCGTCATAAGACCATACCGGTATGGGTGCACCTTTTCCTGTATCAGGATCTATACGGCAGCGATACGATGCCCTGGTTGCCTGTTGTTCCCACACCCGTTCCCAGCCTTGAACAAAATAGGAACATTCGTCATTAAAACAAATGTAAAAGAATTCGTTAGGCCAAGTAGAGGCAATGGGAACTTTCCATTTTTTCATCTCTTGCCCACAATGGGGACACAGCGGTGCTTTCTTATCCGGCATCTCTTTATCTCGCTCCATTTAATATAACAAGCGCCTGAAAAAATCCACCTAAAATTATGAGAAAACGGTCTATAAATGTAAGGGTTTTAAAATATCTTATATCAAAAGAAAGGAAAGAGCATGACTAAGATTATAGAAAATAACAATCTTCCCAGCGATCATCACGAGGCGACCTTGGAAAATGGATCGCTGGTTATGAAACCCTATTGTGCGTGTGGTAATGCCCTTAATGAAGATTACTTTTGTGAAAAATGTCATAGAAAATGTCATTGCAACCAAATTATCTGTAATGATGAAGCGGTGCTTGAACTGGTTAAAAATTACATCAGAAAATCATCTCAATTTTCAGCTTTCAAAGTCAAACTTGCCAGTGATATTTAATATGTGACAAGCTATAGATCTTTAAGTTTTTGGATCGCTGTATCGATCATTTTCTCGCCCCCGATTCTTTGATTTGCAGCAACCATAGCAGGCAGGGCCTCGATTTTATTGAAATTGCCCAGGGCGTCTCCCGCCCAATTGACTATGTGAGAACTCTCATGCTCAAGAAGGCGTAAAAGCAATTCATAGGAGGCCGGGACTCGAATATTCCCGAGTACCGACACAATGCCGGTTTTTATTGGATCAAATGCTTTATCCCTGGCAAATGCCTCCTCAATATAAGGTATGACCGCTTCTCCCAGCTTCTCCAGGTAGTGGAGGCTGGCTCCGGACGCATAAGCAAAGCCAAACATGGATATGTCAATAAGGGCACGACTTGCCATATCTTTCTTATAGGAGAAAAGAACTTCAGGCACAAAAATACCTGCCCAAGAGTATTTGCAGGCCAGGGGCAGGATATACGGTATAATCTCAGGTCCTATTCTCTTAAGCTGGTCCAGTGTATCCTTTAGGGCATTCTTCCGCAGTTCAAGGCCATTGGAATGCTTTTCCGGAAATTGATTTTTATCATCTGCAGTTTGAAGCTTTTTTATAAGTGCGTTAATTTTTGGTTTTCCCGCTATGGGATAAGAATCCCGATAATCTTTTGCCTTCAGGGCGATCCAATATTTCTGCAGCCAAGTCAGGGGAGGATAGTAGTAGGATAATGCAGGCTTATCTATCTCAGCATCCCGATAGCGCCCGTGTTCAATAAAGTAATCTTTTTCCGATCTGGCAACTTCCAGCCTGCGCCTGCAAATCTCGATTGCCTCCTCGCACTCACCGGCATATAAATGACAGGTTGCCACTATATCATGAAGCCTGTCTTCATCAATGTGCTTAATAAGTTGTTTTTGCTCTCTTTTCTTTGCTCGCAAATTTTCTTCCTGTTCCGGATCTTTAGCCTGCCTGGCTGCCTCATGTTTTTCTAAACAGCAATGCTTGTATTTTTTCCCGGAACCGCAGGGACAGGGCTCATTCCTGCCGATTTTTTCCGACGGCACATCAGTTAATTCAGCCCTCTTACGCTCGGCCTGAGCTAGCAAATCATCCCGCATCCGGAAAAGCTGTTCCTTGTTGATTCCGGCTTTTAAAGCTATAATATTTGGATCACCCCCCTGAAGAAGCTCCAAAACAGGTTCAAGCTCTGCTTCTGACATCGTATCAAATTGCAACTTACTGGTAATACTCATAAAAATATCTCTTTTCAATAAGCGCTATTTTCCTGCCGGCAATTCTCAATAAGCTGAAAATTCGACAGGCTGTCGGTCCGGATTATAAGGTTCCAAGTCCGCGGTTCTCAGAAAAATATGCTTAAGTCGGATGAACTATAAATAGTTCGCTTTATTAGCCATTTTTGCCCACTATGTCTGTTTTGAACTGTAAAAATGTGAGATCACAATAATTGACAGCCGCACAAGAATGCCGGCTCATGCAGCTGCCAATGGAGGATACCCGTATGGCATTACACAGGTATCTTGCCAAAAATCTTTTATATTAACATAAGTTCCAACGGACATTCCCGAATCCTTGCTCAAAAATCCGGAAGTCATCAGGATTAAGGGTATGGATTCCGTCTTGATCAAACTTCAATAATCGATAAGATGCTATTTCCTTTTGTTCATCTACAATCTCATCGCATAGAGCGACCAAATTGTCTACTGCATTCACGTGAGTCTCGACGGTCGCCCGGACAATTGACGTATTTGGATTCTCCGGATTTTTTTTAAAGCCGGCCAATATTACCTCTGCCATCCGATCATCGCTGACCGGCATTGGAAAAACCGCAACATAGATCTCTGTCACCCGCTCAATCATATCTTCTGCTTTGTCAGAGCCTATCATTTTAACATTCCTTTAATTGGGCGAAAACATCAAATACTCTACCAGAAAAGGATATACCCCCAGGCGCCGTGCATCGGCACCTGGGGGTAAATTACAGAACTTACATGCCCACGACCTCTTTAATGTCAACAAGATGTATTAACGGTTTTGTCAGCATCGTAAACTCATCTTTTTCCGCATCGTAAACAGAGTTTACAAATACCTTTCCCCATTTATCTTCATCCATCTTTCGGAAATCAGAACGGTAGTAGTACCCGGGCCATCTGGTTTCCTCACGGAACAGTTTATGCCGGGTATGGGCTTCAGCGATCTGGACCCTGTGTACGTTTTCCCAGCACCGCATCAACTCATGGAGATTTCGAGCAGCGAGCTTGGGAAGATCCTCTTTGAGGAGTTTCAGCAGATCAAGAGCAATATTCAGCGTGATCGCGCTGCAGTTATACTGTGAACCCCAGCCGGCTACGTATTCATCCATGATCTTGTTGAGACGGAATATGGCCATTTTTGGGGTTATGTAATTCGGATTGACTTCCTCCACCGGCATATCATACTTTTTGTTAGTCGTACCCAGCGTGGTGTATGCTGTATGCTCTTCATAGTGCTTGAGCGGAAGCACAACCAGTTCTTTGAGCTTATCCACCTCTGCGGAATCAAATTCAGGCATTTCAGGGTTCTCCACACAGTACTTTATAGCCGCTTTTGCCGCAATCCGTCCCTCGGTAAAAGAACCCGAAGAGAATTTGTGGCTTGACAGCCCGACTCCGTCACCGGCTGCAAACAGACCTTTTACCGTAGTCATACGGTTGTAACCCCAGAAATACTCCTTCTTGGATTCTTCAGTCTGGATATCTTCGGGGCCACTGCACCATGCACCGGAAGCCCCGGAGTGGGAGCCGATAAAATAAGGTTCGGACGGCATGATCTCGGAAGGTCCTTCTTCAGGAAATACATCCTTTGAAGCCCAGAGGATCGCCTGGCTGATGGTCATATCGAGAAAATCCTCCCATGCCTCGGCCTCAAGCTTTTTCATTTCCTTTTTATACGCTTTTTCATCAGGCGCCTGTTCGGCAATTTTGGCAATAGCCTTGTCAGTATGAATAAAGATGGGACCATCACCCTTCTGATACATTTCAATCATCATCAGATGGTTTCTGAGACAGGTTGGAATCGGCTTGACCTTCCCGTAAGGCGGCCAGTTGTGAAGTTCGCCCCCTTCAGCCAGACCTTCGGCCATGTAGTTGAAACCGGTGGCTGAAGTTGCCGCCGCTTTAAACAGCAAGAACCATGCTCCAACCGGGCCATAGGCATCCTTGTATCTTCCCGGAATGAAAACAACCTCCTGAGAAGTCATCTCGGCACCGGCAGTGGTCGTCAGGTAGGAACTGGATCCCGCGTTCCAGGGTGGATACCATGCCCTGCCCAAACCTTCTCCGGTTGACCGCGGCTTAAAGACGTGAACCGCTCCGCCTGAGCACGCAAGGCAGGCCTTAAATTTAAATACATAGATTTCGGGATCTCTCACGCTGAACCCGATGGCGCCCGCCACCTTATTTTTATCGTTTTTGTCAAGCAGAAGGCGAAGTACAAATACGCGTTCGATAACGTTTTCGATGCCAACAGCGGTTTTACCGGCTTCAGCAACGATGGCCTTGTAAGATTCGCCATTGATCATAAGCTGCCACCGGCCTTCATGGACATAGTTTCCCTCCCCATCTTTCCAAATAGGGAGTCCGAATCCCTCAAACATGTGGACCGATCCGTTGACGTGCCTGGAAATATCCATGACCAGATCATCCCGGCAAAGACCCATGAGATCCTGCCGGACATAGCTGAGATAATCGACAGGGCTGTTATCACCCTGGTATTGATTGATAGCTGAAAGGCCCATTCCCACAGCACCGCTTCGCTCCATTGCCGCCTTATCCACCACGGTAATCTTCAGATTATTTTCTTTGGCCCAATATCCACCTTCCACAGCAGCGCCTGCTCCGGCCATTCCCGCACCGATAACCAAAAAATCAGTGGTAACCTCGACTGTCTTGAATTCTTGCATAATTCGTCACCTCCTTTAATCTCCAAGTGTCCAGAGTTTATCTTCTCTCAATGATGCCGGTTCCGTATACAGGATCTGATCATCCAGGGTTCCCGATCCTACGCCAAAGCCGCCATCCGGTTTGGCCTCCCCTTCCGGTGTGGTTCTGATGGGGAATTTGAACCGCTTAATCGTTCCGCCTCTGAATTTGACGGTCCACATGATTTCTTCTGAGCCCCTCATTGGTACAACGCTTGCGCCCAGTGGTGTAAAATCAGCATAACCCCGTACCTCAACAGCTTGGGTTGGACAGATTTTTACACAATTATAACACTCCCAGCACATATCTGGCTCGCAATTAAAAGCTTTCATTCTGTCTGCATCCAGCACCATTAGATCGTTAGGACAAATGTACAGGCATGCAGTTTTGTCTCCTCCCTTACAACCATCGCATTTTTCATCAATGACAAAACTCGGCATAGTTACCTCCTTTTTCTTTTCGATTATTTTTTCCATGTACTTGTACAATTAAGCCGGTATGAATTTGATCCCCACCCCCCCCCTTTTTTTTGTTATTTGTTAAAAGCAAAAGCTTCTGGTCTATATTTACAATTTGGTTTTATAATTTTGGATTTGGATCGGAATTGGATCAAAACATAAACATCATTATTGACCGCATTATCTATGCCAAAAGAAAAAATACTACCAAAATAATCGTAGCTTACCGATTTATAAACTAATTATTGGTAGTTTAAGTTCTAATATTGAACAATAGGTAGGGTTCGATAGTAACAAAATGAGGATTTTGGAAATTATTAAAAGAACAATTATAACCCTTCTTGGCTTATGAAAATTATGGCGCCGAAAATGTAGTAAAAAGATCGCCGGTTCCCGTGTTGACTATCAATCCGTACAGGCTCAAATAGTAACCGCTCACGGGTTCAGAGGTCCTGGGTTCAGGAGTTCTGGGTTCAGAGGTTCAACCCATAATGGAGAAGGCATGAGGATAGATTGATTTGAGGATATTGAGGCATGACATATTAGTCGATCTTTGCGTGGTAACGCTGCAGGGAGCGCACCTTCGGGGCCCCTTCCCGCCGGGCGGCAATCCCCTTGGCCGCGGCAATGGCCGCTGCGGTGGTGGTGATGTAGGGAATCTTGTACTTGATGCCAGCCTTTCGGATGTTAGAGCTGTCCTGGGAGCTTTTGCTGCCGCTGGGTGTATTGACGATCAGCTGGATGTCGCCGCACTTGATGGCATCCAGCAAGTTGGGTCGGCCCAGGTCGAGCTTGGAGACGGCCATTGTTTCGATGCCGCGCTCCTTCAGAAAGCGGTGGGTGCCTTCTGTGGCCATGATCCGAAAGCCCAACTCCCGGAACCGACGCACGGGTTCCAGGGCGGCGGTCTTGTCCCGGTCCGCCACGGTAAACAGCACGGTTCCATCAAGGGGCAGGGCGGTCTGAGTGGCTTCCTGGGCCTTGAAAAACGCCCGGCCGAACGAGTGGGAAAGGCCCAGCACCTCGCCGGTGGAGCGCATCTCCGGTCCGAGCACCGGGTCCACTTCGGGGAACATGTTGAAGGGGAACACCGCCTCTTTGACGCCGAAATGGCGAATTTGGCGATCTTTGAGATCCAGCTCTTCGATGGTGCGTCCCAGCACCACCTGGGTTGCCACGCGGGCCATGGATAGCCCGCAGACTTTGGATACGATAGGCACGGTGCGCGAGGCCCGGGGATTGGCCTCCAGCACATAGACCGTGTTGTCGTAGATGGCGTACTGGATGTTCATCAGTCCCACCACGTTTAGAGCCGTGGCGATCCGGCGGGTGTACTCCCGGATTGTGTCGATGTGCTTCGGCGCGAGGCTGATGGGCGGAATGACGCAGGCCGAGTCCCCGGAGTGAATGCCTGCCAGCTCGATATGCTCCATCACCGCGGGCACAAAAGCATCGTGGCCGTCGGCAATAGCATCGGCTTCGACCTCGATGGCGTTGTCCAGGAACTTGTCGATCAGGATCGGCCGCTCGGGGGAAAGCTCTACGGCCGCGTTGACATAGCGTTCCAGCATGGCGTCATCGTGAACGATTTCCATGCCCCGGCCGCCCAGGACGTAGGATGGGCGAACCATCAGCGGGTAGCCGATACGTTTGGCGATCACCCGGGCTTCTTCGAGGCTGGCCGCCATGCCCGATTCGGGTTGGGGGATCCCCAGCTCCTGCATGATCTGCCGGAAGCGGTCCCGGTCCTCAGCCAGATCGATGGTATCCGGGGGGGTACCCAGGATGGGTACTCCGGCCTCGGCCAGCTCCCGTGCGATATTGAGCGGCGTCTGACCCCCGAACTGGATGATAACCCCCTCGGGCTTTTCTTTTTCGTAAATGCTCAATACGTCTTCCACTGTCAGGGGTTCGAAGTAGAGCTTGTCCGAGGTGTCGTAATCCGTGGAAACCGTTTCCGGGTTGCAGTTGACCATGATGGATTCATAACCTGCTTCACGGATGGCCAGGGCTGCGTGTACGCAGCAGTAGTCAAACTCGATACCCTGCCCGATGCGGTTTGGCCCGCCCCCCAGCACCATTATTTTGGGCCGCTCGCTGACCGTGACCTGGTCTGGGGCGTTATAGGTGGAGAAGTAATAGGCTGCGTCTTCGACCCCGCTCACCGGCACCGGCTCCCAGGTCTCCACAACACCCATGGCCGTGCGCTGTTCACGGATAGCCTTTTCCGGCACATCGAGCAGATTCGCCAGGTATTTGTCGGCAAAACCGCCCTGCTTGGCGCGCTTCAACAGCTCGTCGGGGAGCGTTCCGCCCCGGTACGCCAGGATTTCTTCCTCGAGTGCCACCAGCTCCTGCATCTGTTCGATAAACCAGTTTTTGATGTGAGTAACGGCG
The DNA here is from genome assembly GCA_014237405.1 of Desulfosarcina sp. GTDB lineage: Bacteria > Desulfobacterota > Desulfobacteria > Desulfobacterales > Desulfosarcinaceae > Desulfosarcina. The sequence continues at coordinate 10,599 of JABZFO010000164.1, forward strand.
TGGAGTTCTTCGACACCGGCGCCCTTGCGTAACGCCTCGTACATCAAAAACTGACGCTCGCTCGTGGCCACGGTCAGCCGTTTCATCAGGGTGTCAAGGGGCAGCGTGTGGAAGTCTTTCGCAAAACCCAGGCCGTAGCGGTTGATTTCCAGGCTGCGGATGGCTTTCTGGAAGGCCTCCTTATAGGTTTTGCCGATGCTCATCACCTCGCCCACGGCCCGCATCTGGGTGCCGAGCCGGTCTTCGATACCCTCGAACTTCTCGAAAGCCCAGCGCGGGAACTTCACCACCACGTAATCCCCTGAAGGCGTGTATTTCTCCAGGGTACCGTCGCGCCAGTAGGGGATCTCGTCCATGGTCAGTCCCCCGGCCAGGAGCGAGGAGACCCGGGCGATGGGAAACCCGGTGGCCTTGGAGGCCAGGGCCGAGGAACGCGAGGTGCGCGGGTTGATCTCGATTACCACCACCCGGCCGGTTTTGGGATCGTGGGCAAACTGGACGTTGGTGCCGCCGATGACCTCGATGGCCTCGACAATGGCACAGGAATAGTCCTGGAGGCGTTTCTGGAGAGCGGGGTCGATGGTCAGCATGGGCGCCGTGCAGTAGCTGTCTCCCGTGTGGACCCCCATGGCGTCGACGTTTTCAATGAAGCACACCGTAATCATCTGGTTCTTGGCATCCCGGACCACTTCCAGTTCCAGCTCTTCCCAGCCCAGCCATGGTGTAAGCCGGACGGATAACCACCGGATAGCCCAGCTCCCGGGCCACTCGCTCGGCCTCTGCCACGCCTCCCACCGCCTCGCTGCGCGGCATTTCTATGCCCAGGCGGTTCATGGTTTCCTTGAAAGCGGTGCGGTCCTCGCCGCGCTCGATAGCCTCCAGGCTGACGCCGATGACCTGGATCCCGTATGTTTCAAGCACACCCTGGCGGTGCAGCTCAGAGGTAAGGTTCAGGGCGGACTGCCCCCCTAAGTTGGGCAGCACGGCATCCGGGCGCTCGGTTGCAATGATCTCTGTGAGAACCTTGACATTGAGGGGTTCCACGTAGGTCACATCCGCAAGACCGGGGTCGGTCATAATGGTGGCCGGATTCGAGTTGACCAGCACGATTTTGTAGCCCAGCGCCCGCAGGGCCTTGCAGGCCTGGGTCCCGGAATAGTCGAATTCACAGGCTTGGCCGATGACGATGGGTCCGGAACCGATGATTAGAATTTTGTGGATATCTTGGCGTTTGGGCATTTCCCCTCCTGGCATGATAGTCGGCGGCGTTCGATACATGGGTTGCAGCGACATTATCACAGGTAAAATTAACAAGGGGAATCGCCGACACTTGTCAGGCGATTCCCCTTGTTAAAGAAATTGGAAAATCGATTATTGCGGTTCAGTGCCTGGTTCCGGCGTCTCTTCGGATCCCTCGGGTGCCTCAGATGCCGCTTCCGCCTGTTCAGCCACAACCGCTTCCGCCTGTTCAGCTACAACCGCTTCTGCCTGTCGTTCCGCTTCGGCTTCAGCCTCGGCAACCGCCTGCTCAGCGGCAGCCTGTTCTTCCAGCGCGGTGATCGCAGCTTCATGGGCTGTGATTTTTTGGGCAATCATCTCTTCCTGGACCCTGTCCGTGGTCAGCTTGTCGGCGTCTTTAAGAAAGCCAATGGCGGAATCCAGGTCGTCGATGGTCCCTCTGCTGGCGGCCACATCGGCTTTATAGGTGAGAATCAGCCGGTCAATATTATCGAGGCGATCGTAGGCAACGGTCCGAAGGGTGTTGGTGGAGCCGTATTCAAGAGCGGTTTTCAATGTGGCCTTGATTCCTTTGAAATCCGGTATCCCGGGCACGCCTAACAGCGCGTCCGCCTTGTCGAGAAAGTACTGGAATGCCAGGGGGTAGACATCATCGGCGCTGTAGACATCTTTTAGATCTTCAGGAGCCAGGACGCCGGGAAGGGCAATGACCATCTTTTTGCCCATGGGGGCAAACTTGCCTTTCCAGATTTCCAGGGCGCCCTGATTTTCTGCCAGATAATATTTAAAGGAGTTGGAGGTGCTGGCGCCGATGACCAGCAGGATGAGGAACACCAGTCCGGCGGCAAAGAGCTTAATGGTGTTGTCCACAGGGTCCGATGGCTTTTTGACCGCCGTCTGTGCGGGAGGCGGTTCGTAGGAAACCGTTACGTCTGATTTCTGGGCGGCAGCTTTCTTGATTGCTTCCGCTTTTTCAGCAGCAGCCTTTTCGGCAGCGGCTTTTTCGGCAGCGGCTTTTTCGGCAGCGGCTTTTTCAGCAGCGGCTTTTTCAGCAGCGGCTTTTTCGGCAGCAGCCTTTTCGGCAGCGGCTTTTTCAGCAGCAGCTTTTTCGGCAGCGGCTTTCAAGTCCTTTTCACTGTACGTATTGGCGATAAGCCTTTTAATGCGTTTGGCATCTTTGGCTTCAAAACCGGCAAGGAGTTCAGGCGCCGAGAAAGTGGATTTCACGATCATCTCCTTGGGTACGGTGTAAAGGACTTTTGGGGTAACGATATCAAATTTTTTCTTCAGAAGGTCCTTTACCGAAACAGGCTTGGTTTTGGGTTCGGCTTTTTTGGGTGCTGCCTTTTTTACCGGTTTGGCTGCCGGTTTCGCCTTATCTGGAGCTGCTTTCTTGGTCGGCGCTTTTTTCTTCGGATTTTTTTCGGCAGCGGCTTGTTTCTGCGCACGCTTCTTTTTGGAAGTGGATTTGATAAGACTCTTTTTCCCCATGAAAAACCCCTTTGAATTTGAATTTGGATTGGCCTATATTAAAAGGAGTGACAACCAATTCTTATAAAGGATTACGTGTTGATTGTAAATGATTTTTTAGGAGCCGGCCGGGACGGCAACCACCCGTCGACGCCGGAGAAAAACTGATTATGCAGGTATCGCTTCAGGATAAGAAAATACGGCTGATAAGGGTTTTAAAGACCTTCGACCGCCTTGCTGTCGCCCTTTCCGGTGGCGTGGACAGCGCGCTGTTGCTGGCTGAAGCCCATGATGTGCTCGGCAAGCGCTTAATCGCCGTGTGAGATGGGCCTGGCCGATTTTCTTGCCAATACCCCGGAGCGGTGCTACATCTGCAAAAAAGCTGTTTTCGGGCATTTGTTGGCGCTGATCAGGGAAAAAGGGTTCCGGCATCTGGCCCACGGGGCCAATGCCGAGGACCGTGGCGACTATCGTCCCGGGCTGAGAGCCGCCCGCGAATTGGGCGTGGCAGCACCATTGATGGATGCGGGCTTCACCAAGGATGATATCCGGCAAGTCGCCAACGACCGCGGGCTGTTTGTCTGGAACAAGCCGGCCATGGCCTGTATTGCCACTCGGTTTCCCTACGGCACCCCCATTGATTCGATCAGGGTTGAACAGGTCAAGCAAGCCGAGCAGGTACTTGCTGCAGCCGGGCTTGTCGGTTGCCGCGTACGTCATCATGGGGATGTCGCCCGAATCGAAGTGTCCTTGGATCAACTGCCGACGCTGGTAGTGGATCCATTGAGACACCGGATTGTTGAACAATTGAGAAAGCTAGGATATCTGCATGTCTCCGCAGATCTGGAAGGATATGTCTCCGGCAGCATGAACCGGGTTCTCGACGATGACCATGGCCGCAGCAGACCGAAGGATTGACGGTCTCGTAAAAAGCCCAACTTTTGCGTTGTGCTGCATTCCGTAATCATTCAACGTACGACAAGTACGCCTCATGATTACAAAATTTGCACGCCTTGAATTTGAACTTTTTACGAAACCGTCTAAATCGGATTTTTTACGAA
>JABZFO010000061.1 GCA_014237405.1 Desulfosarcina sp.
CTTGTAGTGTTTTTAGGTAGTTGGAGAATTACCTTATACTACACGCAGTGAGAAAAAGCCAGCACAAGATGCGTTTTTTTTATTTATACCAATCAGTTAGGTTCCCGGATGGACACTAGATAGCCGCTAATTGTCTCGTTAAAATTTACTATTATTCCCGATCCAATTCAGATCTGATAGCAACCCCCATTTTTTCCAGCGTGTAAGGCTTTTTTATGTAACTGCCGGCACCCATGCGCTGCGCTTCATGGACGTGTTCTGTTTCGGCATATCCACTGGCAATGACCGCTTTTTGGTCGGGGACGATACTCAGGATCTCCCGGTACGTTTCCAACCCATTCATGCCAGGCGGCATGATCATGTCGAGGATCAGCACGTCATAGGGTCTTTTTTTAATCAACGCCACCGCCTTTTCACCGCTGGCGGCCGCGTATACATCATACCCGAGCCGCTGCATCATTCTTTTAGCGAGTTCTCTTTGTTCCGGCACGTCGTCAATGATCAATATGGACTCGCCCCTTCCAAGATAGTCTTCGATATAAATGGACGTGGGTGCGTTTTTTTCTGACCGTGACGCAGGAAAAAAAAGAACAAATGTCGTGCCGGACCCTTCCTCCGTGGTGATATTGATAAAACCATCATGGTCTTTTACCGTACCCCATACGACCGACATCCCCAGACCCGTACCACTGCTTCCCATCACCTTTTTCGTGTAGAATGGCTCGAAAATTTTTTCCAGGTCGGATTGGGGCATGCCAATGCCTATGTCTGATATCTCCAGAATTACATATTCGCCTTCAGGGATAATCTCAAAACCGGTGTAGGGCCTGTCGATGTAGCAGTCCCGAGTAGAGATTGTAATCCTGCCGCCGGTGGGCATTGCATCGGCGGCATTGGCCACCAAATTCATCACCGTTTTTGATAGATGCGTCGCAGAACCTACCACTTCCAAAATGCCTTCGGAAATGTTGGTTTCAACATCGATGTTGTGTCGATCACCGACTATTTTTATGTATTCCGGTGAATTGATGAAATTGTTCACGATACTATTGAGGTTGATTACATTCTTTGTCACCACACTCCTGCGGGCCAGGGTTAACAGGTCCTGTACAAGTTCTGCTGCTTTTTCTCCTGATTTTTTGATTTTCAAGAGTGGTTCCCGGAGTGGACTGTCTTCTTCTATGTCGAGCAGAAGCAGTTCCGGGTAACTGACGATGCCGCTCAGGATGTTATTCAGATCATGTGCCACACCACCGGCCAGGGTTCCCAACGACTCGAGTTTTTTTGCGTTCTGAAGCTTAACTTCAAGGATTTTTTTCTCTTCCTCCGCCTTCCGGATTGCCGTCAAGTCATGCACCACCGTCATGGCCTTTTTGGGTATCCCATCTTCAAAAAAGAACTTAGAGTTCATAATCACGGACAGTTCGCTGCCATTTTTCCCATGGATTTTATATTCAGAAGGCGCCGGATTTTCCTGGCTTGAAAAGACCTCCTTAAGGCGTTTTTTCGCTCTTTCCCTGCTCTCTTCGATCAACAGGTCGAAGGGGTCCAGTTGCAAAAGCTCATCTTTGGTGTAGCCGGTGTATTCGCACATTACTTCGTTCACGCTGGTGAGCTTAAACTTCTCCATGTCGAATTCGAATATGCCTGCCGGTGCGTATTTTACGATTTCCTTGTACTTTTCTTCACTTTCTTTGAGTGCCTCCTCGTAGGCGATTCTCTGGGTAACATCTCTAGCTGCGGCCTGAACTGCCTCAGGCTGACCATTGCGGCCCAGGATGAGCTTGTTGCGGTATTCCAGGATGACCTCCCGGCCTGACCGGGTGAAGGCCTTCAGATACCCGTTATCCGAGCCACTTGAGGTGATACGTGCCATGTATGCTTCGAATTTGGGCATATGCTGTTCGGGTATCAAATCACAGATATTCAATCCTTCAAGATCTTCTTGTCGCCAGCCGTATTCTTTTTTAAACGGAAGATTCGTTTCTATCAGATTCCCGTTCAGATCATGAATGCAGAGCAAATCCGAGCCTTTTTCAAAAAGGTTGCGGTATTTACGTTCCGATTCAATCAATTCGGATTTTTGAGATTCCAGTGCTTGCTTTGATTCGATGAGTTGTTGGTTTGCCTTCTCAAGATCAGTTGCCAGTCGTTTTACATCATCGTATTTAGACTGGATCAACTTATTGGCCTGCACCAAATCCTCGATGGCCTGATGATGGGTGTTCCGTTCGAGAGAAAAACGTTTTAGGAACGATATCTTTTTGGGCACCCAGCTGACACGGTAAAAGCAGCCTTCACACCCCTGGGGCGGGCTGTCCGGCCATACTCTGTGGCCATATTTTTCGTGTGCCACCTGACACTTGATTTCTTCAACCTTGGCTGGCGGAAGACCAAACATCGTCGGTATGCCCACAAGGATGCCACGGGTGTAATCACAGTCAAAGCGGGTTTTCTGAGCACTGTCATGGTATCGATCCTCCAAAATCACCCATGAATCGCCGGTTTCATGGATGAACACACTGCCGTTCAATTTAAGGAATTTGTTGTATTTGGGGGCCTGCGAATAGATAAGCTTGGGGCTGCCGAGCAGTCGGACAATACGGTCCAGGAGTCCTAAGGATTGTAGACGCTCCGATGCCAGGGTCATATGATAAACGGCGTTTTTATCCCCTAACATGTCAATCATACGCTGATAGAGTACCTGCAGGATCGCATGGGACACCCAATTGTTGGCGTCGGACAGATAGCCTTCATCCAGCGGCAACCCATCCAGAAGGTTGTCCAGTTTGCCGTTATTGTTCTCCCGGACATACATGAGCAGTGTCCGCGTGACCCGGCAGCTTATTTCTTTGGTGATTTCGGAACGGGTGTCTTTGTGCATTGGCCTGTCAGGCAATTCATTCAAATTGATTCAGGGTATTTGACTGAACACAGGAGCAGATTGACGCAACAGCAGGCATTGAGTGGTCGAGGGGTTATTTAAATTATTATAACGCACCTTTCGGAGAAACATCAAGCGTGAATCTGTTTAGCGCTTGGAAAGAAAGGTCCGTTGGGTTGGATTCAGCCACCAGAAACTTCGATACAACACCATCCACGATACAACTTGTTACAAACTGATACGCCTTTGAAAAGCACTTTTTCAAGCATGGCTTTACATTCGATTCAAACGATGGCGCTATCGTCGTCGAGAAACAGGGAATATCAACCCAAAGGAGGCAGCTATGAAAAAAAACGTTCTGATTGTTATCACCCTTTGCGCACTACTTCTCATTGGCAGTGTGGCCGCCTGTAAACACGGGCACCATCCCGGCGGCTTCGACGAGTTTGACATGGCAGCAGCCACCGATCGCATTGCATCCCGGCTGGATCTGACGGAATCCCAGAAGGCGGATCTCAAACAGATCGCCCGGGAAATCGCCGACAAAGCCAAAGCGATGCATACGGACCATGAAAGCCGGCACCAGGAGCTGGCGGATCTGGTTCGCCAGGATGTCATCGGCAGGGATGTTGTCGATCAACTGATTACCGATAAAATGGAAAAAATGAGAGCAATGGCCGATTTTGCAGCGGAACGGCTGATCGCCTTCCACGGCACGTTGACTCCGGAGCAGCGCGAAACGATCGCGGCGCACATCGAGAACCGTTCGTCCAAAGGGTGCCGATTCGGTTTCCGCTAATCCGGTTCGTAGGCTGCGGGCCGTTGGTGCGACGGCTCCCGCATCGGCGGTCCGCAGCCCAATCGTCCGCGAATGAACCGCAACAAAGAGTGCATTCTCCCTTGCGTGCGGTTAAGATTTGCATTGAACTGCGAACCTCTGAACCCTGAACCTTTGAACCCGTGAACGCTTACGAAAAACCCGTTGCAGATCTCTTTCCTTTAACGGAAAAAACTGCTACCAGACGATGAGGCGGCGACCCCACTGCACCATTGAGACAAAGACCCATCGAAGGGAATTTCCATGTCCTGGACGATTCTTGTCATTGACGACGACGAAAAACTCAACCGTCTTCTCAAACGATTTTTAAAGGACTACGGCTACGACGTCTATTCGGCGACCGACGCCAATGAAGGCTTAAAAAAAATCAGAACCGTACTGCCGGACCTGATCATTCTCGATGTCATGCTGCCCGGCATGACCGGTTTCGACGTCTGCAAACGGATCCGTGAGTCCAGTGCCGTGCCGATCATCATGCTCACCGCCAGGGGAGATGTGATGGATAAGGTGGTGGGACTGGAGTTGGGGGCCGACGATTATCTACCCAAACCCTTCGAGCCCCGCGAGCTGGTGGCCCGGATGCAGGCGGTGCTGCGCCGAACCCAAAACACCGGCGCGGACCGCCGTCGATGCTTCGGGCCATTGACCCTCGATTTTCACCGCCGGCAGGTTTTTTTGGCGGACCGGGAAGTGGACTTGACCACCAGCGAATTTGCCGCCCTGGATCTGCTGGTCCGGCACGCCGGCAAGGTGCTGGACAGGGACGAGATCATGCAGACCCTTCGCGGTATAGACAGCGAGTGCTTCAACCGCGTGGTGGACATCACCATGAGCCGACTGCGCCAGAAGCTGGGTGATGATCCGAAGCGTCCGCAGTTTATCAAGACGGTATGGGGAACCGGTTATATGTTCGTGGCCCAGGAGTCGGTCGATGACATCGCATCGATTTAAACGGCTGTTTCATTCCGTGTTCACCAAACTGCTGATGGCCACCCTGGCTGCCGGTCTGGCCATTACGTTCACTGTGATCGCCGGTTTCCTGATTATTCGGTTTCACACTGAAAATGCCTTCGAGAGAAATCTTCTTCTCTACACCGAATACCTGGTAGAAGACCTGGGAGATCCGCCGGATGAAAATCGAGCGCAGGAGATCGCCCGGCGCACCGGCATGGTGATCCGCTTCGACCATACCGGACGCTCCTGGCAGACCGGCCGCACGCCGCGGTCTTTCAATCTTGACCGGGCGTGGATACACCATCACGCGTCCGGCCTGTGGATGGGCAGTTCCAAAGGCCACCACTTCATTCGCCTCACCCACGGCGGCGGTGAACTGACCTTTATCGCCATCCGTGATGCCCGTCATGGCGAGCATGCCATCTGGATCCTGGCTGCCATGGCATTGGCCATGTGCACGATTCTCGGGGCATCCTATTTCTACATCCGGAAAATCCTCAATCCCCTGCACACCCTCAAGGCCGGCGTGGATGAAGTCGGTGCCGGTAAGCTCGACCACCGCATTCCCGAAACCGGGCACGGCGAACTTCGCGATCTGGCACAGGCCTTCAACACCATGGCCGAACGGCTTTCCAAGCTGTTGCACAGCAAGGAGCAACTGCTACTGGATGTCAGCCATGAGTTGCGTTCCCCCATCACCCGGTTGAAGGTGCAGCTGGAGTTTCTCGATGATGCGGCCCTTCGGGAATCCCTTCGCAGCGATGTAATAGAGATGGAAGCCATGGTGACCACCCTCCTGGAATCGGCTCGCCTGAGGCATGCCGCTGCCGCACTGAACCTGAAAACGATCGATATGGGCGATTTGATCCGCTCGCTGGCATTGGATTTCAAGGATCGCTTGCCGGGCGTCAAACTCGGTCCGCTGGTGGATGAACCGGTCAAGGCGGATCCGGATAAGATGAAAATCGTTTTTCGGAACCTCCTGGACAATGGATTGAAGCATACGCCTGAAGACGAGCCTGCGGTGTCGATTTCAATGGCCCAGAAGCCGGACAGCCTTGAAATCGTCGTCGAAGACCGGGGGGAGGGAATACCCGCGTCGGAGTTGCCCCATCTTTTCGAACCCTTTTACCGGCCGGATGTTTCCCGCTCCAGGAAAACCGGCGGCTACGGTCTGGGGCTGAGTCTGTGCAAGGCCATTGTGGACGCCCATGGCGGCACCATCGATCTGGTCAGCACGTTGGGGAAAGGGACCCGGGTGACGGTGACCCTGCCCCGTTCATAGTCCTTTATTTATCCTCAGATAACCTGGTCCTCTGGGCAAGGTCAGAGGCAGTAGGCTCTGTCTTGGCAGTTTTAAGTCTAAAATCACAAATTACAAGCACCACCTAATCTTAAAATTGGGTCAAATAAATCTCAAATTCCAATATTCAATGACCCAAACCTTCCATGACGAGACATTGTTTGGATTTTCGAATTTCGGTCATTGGAATTTGTTTGATATTTGTAATTTGATATTTGGGATTTCAATAAATCAATGAACTTCCAACAAAGCAAATCCCCTTTGGGGATAACCCAAGCCCGGTCCTCTTGGCCAGGATTTTTCCTAACAGGCGTATTTCTCCTGACCCGATCAGCCTATCCCCAGAAACCGGAGAATCATCTGGATGGGGTAGAAAATAAACTTGTCTAAAATATTGAAATACAACAAGGCCAGGACGATCATGAACCCGTAAGGCTCGATCCGGCTGTACACCATGGCCTGCCTGGGGGGCAGGAGCCCCACCATCACCCGGCCGCCGTCCAGCGGGGGAATGGGAATGAGGTTGAATACGGCCAGAAAAACATTGAGCTGGATGGCGATAAGGAGAAACAGCAGCAGCCCCTTTATGTAGATCCCGGTCATCAGCATGGCTTTGAAAACGAGTGCCAGAACGGCGGCCAGAAAGAGGTTGATCAGCGGATTTCATCAGGATCAGCATGGCCGGCAGCAGGACGGTGCCGAAGGGGTCGATGTGATCCTTCGGGTTTAACGTCAGGCGCCCCTGGGCTTCGGCCGTATGGTCGCCCAGCCTCCGGGCCACCCAGCCGTGGGCAAACTCGTGAAAGGTCAGGGCCATGAACAGCGCCAGCACTTTCAGCAGGATCAATCCAATGTCCATAATCAATAGGCCTTTCCCTTCTTGTCCACCATGGGCACAAACCGAACATCCACGATCTTTTCCTGTTTGATCTCACCGCCCTGCTTGGTCAGCAGCAGCAACTGCTGATAACTCTTTTCTCCTACCGGGATAACCATGCGGCCCCCTTCTGCGAGTTGGTTTTTGAGTGGCTCCGGGATGCTGCTCGGCGCGCAGGTTACGATTATGGCGTCAAAGGGGGCATTCTCAGGCCAACCCTTATATCCGTCACCAATTCTCACCTGGATGTTTCCATATCCCAATGGATGTATCGCTTTTATTGCCTGACGCCCCAATTCGGGAATAATCTCGATGGTGAAGACGTAAGCTTCCATTTCGGCCAGCACCGCTGCCTGATAACCGGAGCCGGTGCCGATTTCCAGAATACGCTGGCCCTTGGAAACTGCCAACAGCTGGGACATCAAGGCCACAATATACGGCTGTGAAATGGTCTGTCCATGGCCGATTGGCAGCGGGGTGTCCCGGTAGGCCAGGTGCCGAAGGTCCTTTGGTACGAACAGATGGCGGGGCACGGTTTCCATGGCCCTTAAAACGTGGGTATCCACAATATCCCGTGCGCGAAGCTGACGGGTCACCATTTGTCGCCGCTGGTGTTCAAAACTGTCTGCCGGCGTGCCTGTCAGGCCGAATGATAGGACTGCGGCAATCGCCAGAAGCATCAAAAGGCCACGCGTAGTCGATATGATCCATGAGACAAACATTTTATTTATCCTTAGAAAACCTGGTCCTCTGAGCCAGGATTCTTTACTATTACCAAGGCCCTTAAGACTGCCTGGTGAATTCGCGCAGGACCGTGGTGGCGTACGCCCCGGACGGCAGCGTGAAGGTGAAGCGGAGCCCTCCGTCCACTTCAGATATCTCCAGATCCGTAAGACTCAAGATGGCTTGGCGCCGCGATCCCGGCGAGCGGAACCGTCGGAAGTCTTCCGGGGCGAGGCTGAATTGCTCGAGAAGAGCCGCTTCCCTTTCACCGGCCGCAGCCATGGGCGGTTTCATCTTGAATCCGTAAATGGGGCCGGTGTAGACAATTTCTCCGGCGACGAAGCGTCGGGATTCGATCGACAGATCCTCGACGGTGAACATGCCCCCCGTGTCAGTCTTTTTAACGATGTCACCGGCCAGCAGCCGCCGGTAGTTGCCATTTTCCATGCGCTGCTTGAGCCATATGTTGAACAGCGCCGACTGGACCACCGACACCATGAACGTGTCCTTACGCCCCTTTTTCCCCGCTGAGAAAAGGGCGAATCCCCGGTGGATGTTCTGCATTCCGTGGCCGAATCGCTGGGAGCCGTAAAAATTGGGCACGCCGGTTTGCTTCAGCCGGTCGGCGATGGCCATGGCCCGGGGCAGCGAATCGGGCTCGGGCTGGCTGACGACGACGGTGAACCGGTTGGCCGCCACATGGCCGGTTTTAATCTTGTTGCGATGGCGGTCGATGGCGAGAATCTCAAAGGGCAGATCGGCAAATGCGTTTTCAATTTCGGCCAAGGGATGATTGACACCGCAGCGAAAGGACAGGGTTTGTACGACCACTGCCGTTTTGTCCTTGCGGCCGCCCCAGCCCACGTCTGACTGGGCCAGGCCCAGGCGTTTCTGCATGATTCGGGCGGCATCAGCGGTATTCCACCCGGCGCGCCGGAAGGTGACGTAGACGTGTTCCCCTTCGCCGCAAGCGGCGTATGGCAGGGTCTCTTCGACCACAAAGTGTTCCGGGGCGGCTTTGATGGTGCCGCCGATGCCCGGCAGCGGGTCGGCGGCAAAGGGAAGGGGCGACAGCATGGCGATGGCGGCATCTGCCCGATTGGCTGCTTCTATATGGCTAAAATCTGGTGTCATTGGGTCTAACACGATAATATTGACGGGTTCGTAAAAAGCCCGATATCTGCGTTACGCTTCATCCCTCGTCACTGCGGAGTACGACCAGTACGCCTCATTATGCCACAATACGATGTCGTTTAATTAATTGATGCGAATAAATGTCAAAGGTCAAAGGCAAAATTCTATCAGCGTCGGCTGCCTGTGACCTGGCTCCAGGGTAAATGTTTGCGGAGGTCAGTTAAACCTAAATTAAGCGATTAGCAGTTAGCTTTTAGCAATTAGCACAATAATTTCAATATATTGTCAAAGGTCATCATTCCACCCAATGGGTGAAAATCGCATTACTGGTAAACGCCTGAAATATAGGAGCTAACCGCTAATTGCTAAGAGCTAATCGCTCATCTTAGGTTAAAAACACGGGTCCTCAGAGCAGGTTGATGGCCAAGTCCGAAAGCTCGCTGCGCTCCCCCTTTTCCAGGTTGATGTGGGTGTAGAGGTCCTGGCCTTTCATCTTCTCGATGAGGTAGCTCAGCCCATTGCTCCGGCTGTCCAGGTAGGGATGATCGATCTGGTAGATGTCCCCGGTGAAGATGATCTTCGTCCCTTCACCGGCCCGGGTGATGATGGTCTTCACCTCGTGGGGGGTGAGATTCTGGGCCTCATCCACAATGAAAAAAACCTTCACGATGCTTCTGCCGCGAATATAGGACAGGGGCGTGATGACGATCTTCTCTTCATCCAGCAGTTCCTTCACCCGGCGCCCGTGCCCGTTGCCGTTTTTGCCGTTCTGGTTGCTTTCGATGACAGACAGGTTGTCGTACAGGGGCTGCATATACGGGTCCAGTTTGGACTGGATGTCCCCGGGCAGAAAGCCGATGTCCTTGTTGCTCAACGGTACCGAAGGCCGGGATATGAAGATCTGCCGGTAGTAGCGCCGCTTTTCCAGGGCGGCAGCCAAGGCCAGCAGGGTTTTCCCGGTGCCGGCTTTGCCGGTAATGGTCACCAGCGGCACGGCCGGGTTGGTCAACGCGTCCATGGCAAAGCACTGCTCGGCATTTCGGGGCCGGATGCCGTAGCAGACCTGGGTGTCGATGCGGCGGATGGACCGGGTTTGGGGAAGAAACACCCCCAATGCGGAATTGCTTCCGTTTTTCATCACCAGGTATTCATTGGAAAGCAGGGGCTCTGCCACATCCAAGAAGGCGGCGTCCATTTCGAAGGGCTTGGTGTAGAGCTGATCGATGACGGCGGCGGGTATGTTTTCCACCACACGGGTGCCCTTATAGATATCCGCCGGTGCCTGGACCCGGTCCGTGCTGTAATCCTGGGCCATCAGGCCGATGGACTTGGCTTTCATGCGCAGGTTGACATCCTTGGTGACCAGAAAAACATGGTCAAAGGCGTGTTCGCAGGCAATGTGGTAGGCGGCGTTGAGAATATGGTGGTCGGGCTTGTCCGGGGAGAAGTTTGCCTTGAGCTTGTCGTGAAACGCGCGGTCCAGGCAGACGGTGATCTTTCCTTTTCCGGGACCGATGGGAACCCCGCCGTTGAAGATGCGATCCCCTGTCAATGCGTCCAGGGCCCTGGCGAACTCCCTGGCGTTGCAGTTTAAAATCTCATTTCCTTTTTTGAAGCGGTCCAGTTCTTCGATGACGGCAATGGGGATGACAATGTCGTGCTCGTCGAACTGATTGATGCAAGAACTGTCGTGCAGGATAACGTTGGTATCCAGTACAAAAGTTTTTCGTTTGCTTGCCGAAAACGAAATCATCGCACCTCCTGGAGGTCATGGGTTGTTCCTGGCGACCCATCCGGCCGTTCGATGGACAAGGGGGCGTCCGAGCCAGACAGGTCACCCCGTTTCGGGACCGTTGGGTATCGCTGCGGGGAAGGGACCGCGGGTGGGGGCAAAAAGTTGGTGGATAAGACGGATAGAGGCATTTGACCTTGTTCAGGTTTAGTATCCAGGATCATCAACGTATCCAATATATAGCATACGGGTGGTGTCGCGGCAACAATATCTTTGATTGTATCTATTCAAAGGGGCTATTCTTTATCAAATGGTGTTCATTTCATCGCCCGCTACGCTCGATCCGCAAAGAACGCAAAGGGAGCCTTGCGATGGCTGCACCACCCGTCATGAAAGCCTTGAAGCGGCTGCGTTTTTCAGTTATACAACAAAAATTGTCGACAAGGTAGTCGTGAACAATCTATCTATGTTTGGTTAGCATTGCATGAGGGCGATCCACTAAAATGAAACCGGATGATCAAGTCCGGCAAACTGCCGGTGTTCGAGCCAAGCCAGGTCTGCGGCCACCATCATGGGGTTTAGATCGAGGGGTGTTCGCACTGATATTTGTTGGCCTCAGGTACTGAGGGAAAAGGAGGAAAACATGCCACTTTTTGACTTTTTGTGTGCCGACTGCGGCCATGTGGCTGAGATGCTGGTTTTTTCCGAGAGAACAACCGTCCATTGCGAGCGGTGCGGCAGCGGCAATCACGACCTGCTGTGGCTCTTCGCCGGGCCACGCCGGATGCGCCGGGCCGGGCAGCTGTTGCGGCAAGATCTGAGATCGGAGGACGGAGGAGTGAAGTCTGAGGTTTGAATTCCGGTTGTTGACTTCTGGATTCAACTCCGCTGGAGGCGTTTCAACCGGCTGATCCACGTTTGTTCCCCTTCCCTGTCACCCATAAACCGGCAGCAGCGGATGAGTTGCTCGACGGTCTGGGGATGATCCGGAAAGGCTTCCAGGCATTTGCGTGCCTCCGGGTAACGATTCAGCCGCATCAGGCTGTTGGCCAGGGCCATGTGCAGGTCCACACTGTTTTTGTGGTGGTCGATGCCCCGCTGCAGAACCGCCACTGATTCGTCAAACCGGCGCAGGTGCTGGTACACGAGCCCCAATCCCCAGAAGGCGCGGTGGTCCGGATGGTAGTCCAGTGATTTTTCGAACAGCATGCCGGCGGTCCCCAGGCTGTCTTCGACCAGCGGGTTCATGGCATAATCTCCGTGGCTGAATGTCAGGGCCAGCCGGGAGAGAAAATCCGAAATTCAGCACGGTTTCTTTGCTCAGCGTCTCATCCGTTTCAAAGAAAAGCATGTCCTCAATCCGGTCCAGCCAGATGTCGTCAGTGGCGCCGGTGCGCCGCTTATAATCTTCATAGAGCGCCGTGCCGGGAAATAGATCCAGGATATAGAAGATGGCCGACAGGGGGCGGATCCGGCGAAGTAGCGCCAGGCTTTCATCGATGGTCTGATCGGACTCGCCCGGAGCGCCGTAAATGAAGTATGCCCTTGCCATGATACCGTAGCGAAGGGTCAGGTCAAAGGCGCGGCAGATGTCATCGTCACTGATCCGCTTTCGATAGACATTTCGGATCGCATGGCTACCGCTCTCCACCCCGTAGCTGATCTGAGCACATCCGGCCCGGCGCATCCAGCCCAGCATCTCTTCGTCCACACAATCCACCCGGGAGATGGCCACCCAGACGATATTGAGATGGCGTTCGATGATCCGGCGGCAGATGTCGATCACCAGTTCCCGCTTGAGGGTAAAGGTGTCGTCGGATACAGAGAAAAAGGTGACCCCTTTTTCCCGAAGCCGCTCCATCTGGGTCACGAAGTAGTCGGCACTGTGAAAGCGCACCCGGCGTTTCCAAAAGGCCGGTGAGCCGCAGAAGGTGCACCCCGCCGGGCATCCCCGTGTAAGCGAAAGGTGTTGAAAGGTGAAGTGGTCGGCGGGCATGGGCAGGCAGTCCAATTCCGCCACCAGCTCCCGATCTTTTGTTTTAAAGGGCGTTCCCTCTTTTCGAAACGCCAGACCGTCGATATGCATCGGGGGGTTCGCGTTCTCTTTTTCCAGAAACCGGAGCAGCTCCAAAAAGCTGTGCTCGCCTTCGCCCCGAATCACATAGTCGATCTCCGGAAAATGGGTGAGAAAATGTTCCCAGAGGAAGGTGGCCCCCACGCCGCCGAACACCACAGTGGCTTTCGGATTGACCTTCTTGACCCTGCGGGCAATGTCGATGCCGCCCCAGCGGTTGGCGTGCAGGATGGAAAATCCCACCACATCCGGCCGCTTGTCGCCCAGCACCTGGTAGATGCGGTGGGGGGACCGGCCCAGGTTGTAGCCGTTGAGGATGTCTACCGCGTAGCCGTTGGCCCGGAGCATGGCGCCGACGTAGTAAAGACCCATGGGAATGGCGCTGATATCCTCCTCGTTGATGCGGTTGTCGAGAAAATAAGGGTAGACGAGCAGTATTTTCATGTTGCGGATCGATATAGCCATCAACTGCTGATTTTGGGATAAGGGAAATCGTAAGCGTTTACAGGTTCAAAGGTTCAGGGTTCAGAGGTTCGAAACTCAATGCAAATCTCAACCGTTGAACCGTCAAACCTGGACTTTTGTTGCGATTTTGGGTTGAAAAAACAACTCTGAACCCTTGAGCCCTGAACCCGTGAACAGTTACGGGAAATCAGTCCCCGTGGATCGGATGCATCAGGCCTTTTTGCTCCGGACGATCATCACCGAGCATGGCGCCTTGTGGGAAATGCGCTTGGCTACGCTGCCGAACAGAACCAGCCCCATGCCGCTGAGGCCGAAGGCGCCCACCACCATCCACCGCTTCGGGGATGCGGTTGCCATAGACCTCTTGCATCCGTTCGTTCAGGCTGACCACCAGATTCTCGTCGGGATGCTCGGGCAGGATCATGTCCGTGTCGGTGAGCATGGGGTTAATCACGGGCGGCAGCACATGGACCACATAAAGCTTGGCGTGATACCGTTGCGTCAGGTCGAGGGCCGTTTGAAAGGCAACCTCTGCATGATCGGAAAAGTCCGTACAGACGACAATCTGGTTTACTGCCATTGGTGGCCTCCTTTTATCATGAATGATCCACGGGCATCAGTGTCCGCAGGATATCCTCCTTGCCGACCACACCCACCAGCGATTCTTTCTCCACCACCGGCAGGGTATGGAAATTATGGTCAACCATGAGGGCTGCCACGGTTTCGATGCTCGAATCCGGTCCGACGGTAACCGGATTTGGGGTCATGGCATCAGAGACGGCGATGGCAGCGATTTTTCGGACCTCTTTTTCGAGGTTTTTCACGGAGTGGAGGCTGATATAGCCGTCCAGGAAAGAGAACAGCGAGGGCACGGGAAGTTTTTTCTGCTGAGCGATGATGTCGCTCTGGCAGAGGATCCCCACCAGCTTGCCGGTGTCGTTCACCACCGGCACACCGTTGATCCGGTTGTCCAGCAGGATTTTTGCCGCTTTGAAGATTTCCATGTTGACGGTGACGGTGATGGGCATTTCGGTCATAATCTCTTTTACCAGCATGGCGGAACCTCCGGTGTGGGCGTGCATAACCGCGAAAGGGGTCTTTTATGGTTGAAAAAAAAGCCTGGAGCGATAAAAATGGTTTCGCATACGACCTTTTTCTTCCAGTGTAAGTGAAGGCCGGCCGACCTGTCAAAACAAATCCGATAACGGTCGATGGATGCCGTGGATGCGGCCCTTACGCCCTCGCATGAATAGGGACGAAGTCGTATTCCCGGGCACCGGTGTAGACCTGGCGAGGCCGGCTGATCTTCCAATTGGGATCGTCAATGCTCTCCTTCCACTGGGCGATCCATCCGGGAAGCCGGCCGATGGCAAACATCACCGTGAACATATTGGTGGGGATACCGATGGCCCGCAGGACAATCCCGCTGTAAAAATCGATATTGGGGTACAGGTGGTGGTCGATAAAGTAAGCATCTTTTCGGACCACCTCTTCGAGTTCCTTGGCGATATCCAGCAGCGGATCTTTGATCTGCAGGGATTCCAGCAGTTCATCGCAGATCGTTTTCATGATTTTGGCCCGAGGGTCGTAGGTTTTGTAGACCCGGTGCCCGAATCCCATTAGCCGAAAGGAATCGTTCTTATCCTTGGCTCGTTCGATGGCTTTTTTGTAATTGCCGCCGTCGGCCTGAATCGTGGTCAGCATTTTAATGACCGCCTGGTTGGCGCCGCCGTGGAGGGGGCCCCACAGCGCGGCGATGCCCGAAGAGATGGCGGCGTAGAGGTTGACCCGGGCGCTGCCCACCACGCGCACGGTCGAGGTGGAGCAGTTCTGCTCATGGTCGGCGTGCAGGATCCAGAACACCCGCAGGGCGTTGACCGCCGCCCGGTTGATCTCGTAGGGTTTCACCGGGGTGTCGAACATCATGTTGAGAAAATTTTCGCAGTAGGTAAGATCCGGCCGGGGGTAGACCATCTTATGGCCACGGGAGATCTTGTAGGACATGGCGGCCATGGTGCGCACCTTGGCCAGCAGCCGGGTCATGGTGATGATGATCTCTTCCTCCAGGGTGTTCAGTTCCGGATAAAAGCTCCTCAGGGCATTGACCATGGAGGAGAGGAGCAACATGGGATGGGAGGCCCGGGGAAAGTTCTGGTAAAACGCCTTGAGGTCTTCATGGACCAGGCTGTTGTCGTTGAGCATTATCGAAAAGTGGGTCAGCTGTTCCCGGTTGGGCAGCTTGCCGTTGATAAGCAGGTAGGCGGTTTCCTTAAAGGTGGCTTTCTCGGCCAGCTGCGCCACGGGGATGCCGCGGTAGTGAAGAATGCCCTTTTCGCCGTCCATATAGGTGATGGCGCTCAGGCAGCTGCCGGTGTTGGCATAGCCGGGATCCAGGGTGATGAAGCCGGTGTCCGCCCGCAGGTTGGAAATGTCGATGGCCTTTTCCCCTTCGGTGCCGATGACCACCGGGAGCTGTATCTGCTGACCGTTGTAAGTGAGCGTGACGAATTCTTCCATGGTGACTCCTTTCTCTCCGGAAAGACCCGGCGGCCTGCCTATGCGGTTGACCGGCGATTCCGTTTGTTTGTTCCAATATCGCCTGTGCAGTGGAACAATTATCTTGCCTGACGGCCTGTTTTCAACGTAATGAAATGATAGACCGGTCCGGCGGCCGTCAGTAGGTTGGAGGACCCGGCGCTGATTCTATCATAAGAACCAAAAACAGCCCCTTTTTCACCCTTGCAGCGACAGTGTAAACCCGGCTCTGTATAAAGCCGGCATGATGGCTTTCCAGTTGGGTCTTCATAACGAAAATGGGGTGGGGCCTTTTGGGCAACAGCCGATATTCATATGAATATCCGAAGCAGATGTCAAATGCCAAATCATGGCCTGCCGTTATTTGGATGTTGAACTCTGGCCTCTTCCCGATCACCCGAAAATGGAGAAAAAAAACTGTTGCCGGTGCTATCGGACCGGTGGAGAGCGGCAAGCGTATCGATAAGGCGGTGTTGGGGCAGTTGATGGCCTTTTTCCCCTGGACCCGCAAGCAGGAGCGGGATCTGGAGTTATACCTGGAAGCCGACGGCCCTGGCAAAACGCGCATCCTGGTGCTGGACAACGACCTGACCATTTACCACACCACCGTGGACGATGTGGTGCTGAGAAAGAGTCCCACCGTGAAAGAGATGGTGAGCATCCGCAATGCCCTAAAAATTCTCAACGACAAAGATGTGGTGATGAGCAAAAAGGAGGCGTCTTTGAAGACCATACAGGAGGTCTGCATCGGCGAACTGGACCTTAGCTTCACCGCCTCCGATATCGACGGCATTGCCGGGGAGGGAGCGGCATCTTTGGAGAACGGGTATGCGGAAGGGGTCCAGGAAAGCCTGATGCTCTTTGCCGAACTGCTGGGGTTGACACCGGCGCCCAGGGCCTTTTCGCTGAGTCACCACGACATCTATGGCAACGTGGGCGAAAAGCCCGGCGGCGAGACCACCTTCGGCCCGCTGGTGATGTTCAGCCGGGTCCACGACACCTTGACCTGCCTGGAGACACCCTTGAGCAGTCGGGACAAAGGGCGGTTTGACCTGCTCAAGGCCGTTGCCTCGGGAGAGGCCGAGGCGGCAGCTTCGGGGCCGTCGGTCTTCGATCTGATGAAATCCAAGGTGCTGGCCACCGGTCCTGAGCGGTCAGGCGATTAAGGCGACGATCATCTGCCAACCAGAGAGACCGGCCAGAAATTGCCCGGGGAGGTGAGCGCCTCCCCATCGACCCTTACATGCCATACTTGCGCAGCATTTCGATGACTTTATCCTGGCTCTGCTTTTCGACGATGATGGCTTTTTGATTGTGGGCCTTTTTGATTTTTTCCGACAGGGCATCCAAATCCGCCGGCTTTTCCACAAAATC
>JABZFO010000110.1 GCA_014237405.1 Desulfosarcina sp.
CAAAAATCCGGCGCCATCCCTGTGGATTTAATTTCTTCCGAGGCCCTAACGGCAGCAGTCAAGACAACGGCAGATTGTTTTACCGACGACTGCATTGGGCTTGACAATAGCGATTGTTAATTGTAATGGTTTAACCATTACAAGGAATGGTTAAACCATTATGAAATCCCGCTGCCCGAACGATTTTCACCCATCACCTGATCAGGATCAATGCCGAACGTGCGGGGCACATAAGGATAGACGCCATGTTTAAAGCAGCAAAACAGAATCGGATTTTCCAGGATGTGGTGGAGCAGATCCAGGAGACCATTCTTTCGGGTAAGCTGAAGCCCGGCGAAATGCTCCCTTCGGAGCGGGAACTCAAAAAGATGCTCCAGGTAAGCCGGGGAACATTGAGAGAGGCCCTGCGGGTGCTGGAGCAAAAGGGCCTCATCGAGATCAAGCTGGGGGTGGGTGGCGGTGCCGTGGTGCAGGATGTCAGCTACGACCAGATCAACGAGAGCCTGGCCCTGCTGATCCGGTACCAGAAGGTTTCATTGCAGCACCTCGCGGAGTTCCGCGTGGGCGTGGAGGGCCGTGTGTCGGCATTGGCCGCAGAGCGTGCCACACCGGCAGATATCATTCGACTCAAATCCCTGCTGGAGCGGGCCCGCCAGTTCGCCGAAAAAGGGAGCGACTTCCAAAAGGAGTTCGTTGAGGTGGATAAGAAAATTCATCTGGCCCTGGCGGAAATTACGGGCAACCCGGTTTATATCTCCCTGTATCACACGGTCCATGACAACATTGACCAGTACTATGAAACATTTTTAGCCATGAAGCAGCGGGAAATGGATGAAAATTATGCGGACCTGGGCAGCATCATCAATGCCGTGGAGAAAAAGGATGTGGACGAGGCACGACAGTTGGCCGAAGCCCACGTGTTGCGATTCAACCACTACATGGAAAATCGGGAGGTAGAACGGTAATGTCGACCAAGCGAATTCAATCCCATCCCATCCTAGACGTACCGGCGGAAAATGAGGTCGCGTTTACCTGGAATGGTACCCCGCTGACCGGCAGGGACGGAGAGATGATCTCATCGGCCCTGTTTGCCAATGATATTCACGTGTTCGGCCACCATCACAAGGACGGCAGCCCCCAGGGACTGTTCTGTGCCAACGGCCAGTGCTCCCAGTGCATGGTCATCGCCGACGACGTTCCCGTTAAATCGTGCATGACACCTCTGAAAAAAGGGATGGCGGTGCAGTCTGTGGAGGGCCTCCCCAGCCTGCCGTCGGTCGGCGGTAAGCCGGTCTTTGAACCGGCAGCGGAAAAGTCGGTGTCGGTATTGATCATCGGCGGTGGGCCGGCGGGGCTCAGCGCCGCCATCGAGCTGGGCAAACTGGGCATCGAAACCCTGGTCATCGATGACAAAGACCGTCTGGGGGGCAAACTGGTCCTGCAGACCCACAAGTTTTTCGGCTCCGTGGAAGACTCCCACGCCGGCACCCGGGGCTTTGAGATCGGGACCATCCTGGAGGCCCAGCTGCGGGAATTGCCGTCGGTGGAGATCTGGCTGGAGGCCACCGCCGTTGGCGTCTTTTCCGACGGCATCGTGGGGGTGGTGAAAAAGAACGTGTACCGTAAAATCCGTCCCGAAAAGCTGCTGGTGGCCACTGGCGCCCGGGAGAAGATGCTCTCCTTTCCCGGCAACACCCTGCCCGGTGTGTACGGTGCCGGGGCATTTCAGACCCTGGTGAACCGGGACCTGGTCAAATCCTCGGATCGTGTGCTTATCGTGGGCGGCGGCAATGTTGGACTCATTGCCGGGTACCATGCCATCCAGGCGGGCATCGAGGTGGTGGCGCTCATTGAGGCCCTGCCTCAGGTAGGCGGCTACAAGGTCCATGCGGACAAGTTGATGCGGTTGGGGGTTCCCATTTACACCCGGCATACGGTGGTGGCCGCCCACGGCAGCGCGCATGTGGATGGCGTCACCATTGCTCAACTGGACGACGGTTGGCAGATTATTCCCGGCACCCACAAAACCTTTGCCGTGGACACGGTGCTCATCGCCGTGGGACTGGCCGAGGTGAACGAATTTTATTTGAAAGCCAGGCAATGGGGGATGGACGTTTATTCCGCCGGGGATGCCCAGGAGATCGCCGAGGCGTCGGCGGCCATGTTTACCGGCAAGATCGAAGGGCTGAAGATTGCCAAAGCCCTGGGGCGCTACCCCGACGAAATTCCGGCCGAGTGGGATGAGAAGGCAACCATCCTCAAGTCACGGCCCGGCACACCGGTTCACCGGGAGCCGCCGCCCTCCGAGGAAGGGGTGATGCCCATCTTCCACTGCGACCAGGAGGTGCCCTGCAACCCCTGCACGTCGGTGTGCCCGGAAGGGGTCATCCGCACCGAGGACGACAAGATCACCGGGTTGCCCTATCTGGTGGATGGAACCAAATGCCAGGGATGCATGGCCTGTGTAGCCATTTGTCCGGGTCTGGCGGTCACCCTGGTGGACTACCGCAAGGATCCGGATCATCCCACCGTCACCCTGCCCTACGAGATCCGGCGGGAGCGGGTGGAAAAGGGCCAGCGGGTGCCGGTGACCGACAGCGACGGCGCCATCCTCGGATATTACCCGGTCCAGCGGGTGGTGGCCAACCGCAAAAAATATCCGGGAACCCTGCTGGTGCAGGTGAAGATGGAACGGGCGGCGGCCAAACGGGCCATAGGCATCCGGGTTCAGGAGGCCCGGGTGGATCCCTCCACGGTTTATGAAAACGCCCCACTGCCCAGCGAGGCGGTGATCTGCCGCTGCGAACGCATCACCGCCGGCGAAATCCGATCCGCCATCCACAGCGGGGTGCGGGACATGAACCAGATGAAAGCGCTGAACCGGGCCGGTATGGGGGCCTGTGGGTCCAAGACCTGCCGGCCCATGATCTGGCGAATTTTCCAGGAGGAGGGGGTGGATCTGAAATCAGTCACCGACCGGGTGGACCGTCCGCTTTTCGTGGAGGTGGCCCTGGGGACCCTGGCCGGTGAAAGGAAAGGTGAACGGGATGCATAACATCGATGTCATTATCGCCGGGGCCGGCTCCATGGGCGTCCCCGCGGCCATGGCCCTGGGGGCCATGGGGGTGAAAACGCTGGTGGTGGACGGCAAGCCGTCGCCTGGCCAGGGGGACAACAAGCGGGCCATCGGTGGGATCCGGGCCACCCACTCGGACCCGGCAAAAATTCTCGTAGGCCTGCGGTCCCTGAAGATTTTTTCCACTTGGAAGGAGATTCACGGAGACGACATCGAGTGGTTAAAGGGCGGCTATCTCTTCCCGGTTTACCGGGAAGAAGAAGAACAGTCCCTGAAGAAACTGCTGCCCCTGCAGCAGCAATTCGGCCTGAATATCGACTTCATTGATCCGGATCAGTTACGCCGAATCGTCCCGGGCATCGATTCCGATGGCCTTATTGGCGGCACTTTCTCCCCGGACGATGGCTCGGCCTCACCGCTTCTGGCCATCAACGCCTTCGCACGAAAAGCCCTTGAAAATGATGCCCGATTCCACTTTAATGAACGGATCAACACCCTGCTGGTGGAAAAGGGCCGGGTGGTGGGCATTGAGACGGACAAGGGGCAATACCGGGCACCGGTGATCGTGGATGCGGCCGGCGCCTATTCCCGTGTTTTCCTGCATGGTGGTAGACCTGCGGCCGGGGCCGGGATCGAAAAACTACTATTTCTATCAGAACATCCACGGCCAGGTGGTGTTCTGTATCACCCCGGATCCGCCCATTATCGGCACCGATACCCGCGAAACATCGGTATTCCTCCCTCAGGTGGCCGCCCGCATGGTGGCCCTGATTCCCCGCTTGAAAACTTTGCGGGTGCGGCGGGTGTGGAGAGGGTGCTACCCCATGAGCCCCGACGGATCGCCCATCGTCGGTTGGAGCCCTGAGATCAAGGGCCTGTTTCATATCACCGGCATGTGCGGTCAAGGCTTCATGCTTGGACCGGGCATGGGCGAACTGGCCGCCCGGATGATTACCGGCGAAGTAAATGACAGGGACAAGGATGCCATCACTATTTTTTCGCCGGCCCGGCAGTTTTCTGAAGTTCGCGAGGCACTTAAATAGTGACGGCCTCGTAGAAATTCATTTTCAACGATATTACCCAAGGAGTGAGACCATGACCCCATTAAAAAGCACCACCCGCAAGGCCTTAACCTACCAGCGGCGCGATGTCGATAAAGGATATACCAACCAGTACCTGGATGTGGACCTGTCCGCTGGAACGATTGCCATTGGCCCCATCGAGGAGAAGATCAAAAAAATCTTTACCGGCGGAAAGGGCTTCGACCTTTGGTTGTTGTGGAATGCCGTCAGTGGAGAAAGCAAATGGAACGATCCGGAAAATGCCGTCTGCATCTCTTCGGGACCCATGGGGGGCACGCCCGCCTATCCCGGTTCGGGGAAGAGCATCGTGACCTCGATCTCTCCGCTCACCGGATCGGTGATCGACTCCAACGTGGGCGGCTATTTCGGCCCTTACCTGAAGTTTTCCGGGTTTGATGCACTTCGGGTTACCGGAAAGGCCGCGGGGGATACGGTAGTGTACATCGACGGCATCGAAGAGAAGATCGAAATTCTTCAGATCCCCGGGCTGCCGGAGGACGCCTACGCCCTGTCCGACGTGCTGACCGACCACTTCTCCAAGGGGAAGAAAGTAGGCATATCGGTGGTCTCTGCCGGGCCCGGAGCGGCCAACACCCTCATCGGCTGTTTGAACTTTTCCTGGTACGACAACGCCCGCAAACGCGTGCGGTACAAACAGGCGGGCCGGGGCGGTATCGGAACCGTGTTTGCCGACAAGGGGTTGAAGGCCGTTGTGGCCCGCTGGGAGCAGGTTTCCCTGAAAACCAACAACCCGGCGGACCTGGAGGCTCTGAGAACCGTGGCCAAGTGCCACTCCAAAGAGATCGTGGCGCTGGACCCCAAACAGAACGAGATGGCCCGCATCGGCACCATCCACCTGGTGCCCATTTCGACGGCTGCTGGAAAGGCTGCACCGTGGCCTGCGCCCACGGAGTCAAGGATTTCGTGCCCTACACCGGTGAGTACAAAGGACAGAAAGTTTTCGTGGACGGGCCGGAATATGAAACCGTTGCCGGCTGCGGTTCCAACCTGGGAATTTTCGACCCCTTCACGATCCTGGAACTCAATTTCTACTGCGACGCCTACGGTCTGGACACCATCAGCGTCGGCACGGGCATCGCCTTCGTCATGGAGTGTTTCGAGCGTGGACTGATCACCGCGGACCACACCGGCGGCATGGACCTCTCTTTCGGCAACCGCCTCAACGCCCTGGAAATAGTTCACCAAATGGCCGCCGGAAAGGGATTCGGCGCGATTGTGGGTCAGGGCATCAGAAAGATGAAACAGATCTTTGCCGAGAAATTCGGTGCTGATGCGGCCATGCTCCAGGACATCGGCATGGAGTCAAAGGGGCTGGAATTTTCCGAATATATGACCAAGGAATCCCTGGCCCAGCAGGGAGGATACGGCCTGGCGCTCAAAGGTCCCCAGCATGACGAAGCCTGGCTGATCTTTCTGGACATGGTCCACAACTTCATGCCCACCTTCGAGCAGAAGGCCGAGGCCCTGCACTGGTTTCCCATGTTCCGCACCTGGTTCAGTCTGTGCGGCCTCTGCAAGCTGCCCTGGAACGACATTGTTCCCGAGGACAACAAGGATACGGCCGAACCGGCCAAAGTGATGAAGCATGTGAACTGGTACGCCGACTATTACACGGCTGTTACCGGCAACATCGCCAAACCCGATGACCTCATCACGATGAGCGAGGCGGTTTATAATTTTCAGCGCGTCTTCAACTTGAAGATGGGATACGGCACTCGAGATCACGATACCCTGCCCTACCGCGCCGTGGGGCCGGTAACCGTAGAAGAGTACGAATCCCGGCATGAGCGATACGACACCGAACTCAAGGAAAAATACGCGGTGGACGTCACGGGCAAGGATACGCCCTGGAAAGTTGCCGAATTGAGAAAACGGCGCGAAGCCCAGTACGAAACCTTAAAGGACGCGGTATACAAACGCCGTGGATGGACCGCCAATGGGATACCCACCGTCGAAACCGTCAAACGGCTGGGAATCGATTTCCCCGAGGTGTTGGCGGGAAGGGCTGACCGTGGCCACACTGCTTTCGAAACTGAAGGACGGCCACATCTATGCCGTGGTGAAACTCAATGGCAAGCTGGTGTCCCGGCCCCATTTCAACACCACGCAGGTCCCCGACGGTGCCCGGGTAACGCCCATCCCCATGATTGCCGGCGGGTAGCCTTTCACAGGCAATTTTCCTCATTGAGCGATTAATTGGGTATTGAAATGATGCCGGCGGCGGTTTAATGGACTGCCGTCGGCATCTCTCTACACAGGCCCAATCCCACCCGCGGGTCATTTCAAAATTCTTCCAACCCCATGAAAAACCTTGACTTATCCGAGTAAAAGGTCGTATTTTTCCAGTGTCACAGGCCCTGCCGACCTTTACCGTGCGGGACCAACCCTTAGCGTCGAGGATTAATTTTCAATGTATATCGCGGGCTACTTTCTGATGGCAGCGGCCAAGGTCATGGATGTCGTGCTGCTTTTTTTCATGTGGATGGTCATCTTCCGGGCCATCCTCTCCTGGGTCAACCCGGATCCTTACAATGTCATTGTCCGATTCATTCACAATGTCACCGAGCCGGTGCTCTACCCGATCCGGTCTAAAGTGCCGATTAACTATGGGGGGATCGATTTCTCCCCCATCATCGTTTTTCTCGTCGTTATTTTTCTGCGAACCTTTGTGGTGAACAGCCTGATACGAATGGCTGCTTCGCTTATTTAACCCTTTCCAAAAACAGGAACGCTGCCATGAAACTAACGCCGTTGGACATTCAGCAGCAGCAATTCAAGGTCCGATTCCGGGGATTTGATGTGCGTGAGGTGGACCGGTTTCTGGAACAGACCGCCGACGCCTTTTCCGCAATTCAGGATGCCATGAAGCGGCAGGAGGAGGAAATACGCCGCCTGAAACTGGAAAAGCAGGGCTACAAGGAACGGGAAGAAACCTTCAAGCGGGCCATGCTCAACTCCCAAAAAGTTCTTGAGCAGATGAAGGACAATGCCCGCAAATCGGCGGAGATCATCATTGCCGATGCCGAAGTCAAGGCAGAAAAAATTCTTAACCGGGCCCACAGCCGCCTCTCCCAACTCCACGAGGACATTGCCGAACTCAAGCGCCAGCGCGTCCAGATCGAGGTGCAGATCCGAGCCATTATCGATGCCCACACCAAAATGCTGGAGATCGGTAAAGAGGGAATGGATGCCCTGGACGCTGAAGATACCAAAATCAAGGTGCTGAACCAGTAGCCCGGTAATCCATGCATTGCCGGCGCAGGATGGTTCTTTGCACCTGTCCGGCAGCTTCAATTTTCCCTAAAGTTGCAACGATCCTGTGCCGAATAGTTGTTAGGCATTGCACCTAACAACCACCAGGAGAAGTTTATGGCCAAGATTGATGCTTTTTTCAAGCTCATGCACGAACAGAATGCCTCTGACCTTCACCTGATTTCCGGTCAGCCTCCTGCGCTGCGCATCCACGGCGACATCGAGCGGGTAAAATACAAGGTGATGGACAACGACGACCTTCGGGCCATGCTTTACGAGATCACTCCCGAAGATAAGGTAAAACACTTTGAGGAGACCGGCGATGTGGACTTCGGTTATGAAATTCCAGGTCTGGCCCGCTATCGGGCCAACTATTTCATGCAGAAGAACGGCATCGGGGCCGTGTTCCGGGAAATTCCCAATACCATCATGACCGCCGAACAGCTCGGCCTGCCCCCGGTGATCTCCAAACTGGCGTCGCTTCCCCGGGGACTGGTCATCGTTACGGGGCCAACCGGTTCGGGCAAATCCACCACCCTGGCCGCCATTATCGATGTGGCCAACCGGACCCGCAGCGACCACATTATCACCGTCGAGGACCCCATCGAATTTGTACACAAAAGCCGGAGTTGTCTGGTGAACCATCGGGAGGTGGGGCTGCATACCAAATCCTTTAGCGCGGCCCTGCGCGGCGCCCTGCGCGAGGATCCGGACATTATCCTGGTGGGCGAAATGCGGGACCTGGAGACCATCTCCTTGGCCATTGAGGCAAGCGCCACCGGCCATCTGGTGTTTGGTACCCTGCACACCACCAGTGCGCCCAAAACCGTGGACCGTATCGTGGAGGTGTTTCCCGCCCAGGAGCAGGCCCAGATCCGTTCCACCCTGGCCGACGGCATCCGGGCCATTATCTCCCAAACCCTGTTCAAGCGCGTCGACAAAAAGGGGCGTGTGCCGGCTCTGGAAATCCTCATCGCCACCCCGGCCGTGCGCAACCTGATCCGTGAATCCAAGTCCCATCAGCTGCCCTCCATGATGCAGACGGGTAAAAGATACGGCATGCAGCTTCTTGACGACGCCATCATGGATCTTTACAACAAGGGTCGAATTTCTCCCGACGACGCCTACACCAAAGCCAACGACAAAGGCCGTTTCCGTCCGCTGCTCAAATCGCCGCCAACGGATTTTACCGAAGCGTGACGCAATAGCGATTCAGATACCGATGGCCGCAAATAGAGGAGAACCATGAAAAAGCAGGAAGTCGATCATATCCTGACCCGGATGCTGGACTCCCACAGCAACGTGTCCGACCTCAACCTCACCGTGGGGAAATCGCTTCAGGTGGAAAGTTCCGGTGAACTGGTGCCCGTTGAGATCAAACCGGACATCAATGAACTGACCCCCTTTCAGACAGAAACCTTCGCCTTGAACCTGATCAACAAGGACCGGCGTCTTACCGAGACATTGATTAATACCGGATCCTGCGACCTTTCCTACTCGCTGCCCGGCAAGGCCCGGTTCCGCGTGAACATCTTCTCGCAGACGGGCCATTACTCCATCGTTTTGCGGAAGCTGGAATCCAAAATCCCCACGATCCGGGACCTGAACCTTCCGGATACGTTTTTCAAGGTCGCCAAAGAACTCAACGGCATTGCCTTCGTCACCGGTGCCACCGGCTCGGGTAAGTCCACCTCACTGGCGGCGATTCTGGAAGAGATCAACGAGGCCAGATCCGTTCACGTGGTGACCTTGGAAGATCCCATTGAATACCAGCACCCCCACAAGAAAGCCACCTTCAACCAGCGGGAACTGGGTTCGGATTTCGACAATTTTCCCAACGGCCTCAGGGCGGCCTTGCGTCAGGCACCCAAGGTCATTCTGGTGGGCGAAATGCGGGACCGAGAGACTGTGGAAATCGGCCTGAATGCCGCCGAAACCGGCCACCTGGTGCTGACCACCCTCCACACCGTAGATGCCGGGCAGACCATCAACCGTATCCTGGGCATGTTTCCCAACGAGGATGAGAAGCAGATCCGCATTCGGCTGGCAGACACCGTGCGCTGGATCGTCGGTCAGCGGCTGTTGCCGAAAATCGGTGGGGGCCGGGTGGCCGCCTTTGAGATTCTGGGCACCAATCTGCGGGTCAAGGACGCCATCCTCAACGGCGAGTCCGAAGGCAAGACCTTTTATGAAATCATGGAGACGGGCCGGCCATTCGGCATGACCACCTTCGACGAACATATCGTCGGCCTTTACGAGCAGGGACTGATTACCCAGGAGATCGCTCTGGCATATGCGTCACATAAGGGTGTGGCCGGTCGCGGCATCGATAGGGTGAAGAGTGCCCGGGGTGAATCCACCACCGATATCGATAATCTTGAGATAGACCGCCAATACGATAAGGCCTGATTGCCGTCAGTCTGTCGCATGCGAGACGGAAAGGATCGGTTGGAGAAC
Organism: Desulfosarcina sp.; assembly: GCA_014237405.1. Lineage (GTDB taxonomy): Bacteria > Desulfobacterota > Desulfobacteria > Desulfobacterales > Desulfosarcinaceae > Desulfosarcina. The sequence continues at coordinate 9,889 of JABZFO010000110.1, forward strand.
CATGGAAATTATCTGTGAAAGCTGCCAGAGCAAGTTCAGGATTGCCGACGAAAAGCTTCCCAAGGATAAGACGGCATTCTTGAAATGCCCCAAATGCCAGAATCGCATCAGTGTGCCGCCTGTGGCCGGGGAAACGGACAGATCCGATCAGCCGGACGTCGAGGAGGATTTCTTCTCATTCGACGAGGATGAAAGCGATGGCTACGACGCGTCGGACAAGCCATTTGACTTTGTGGAGGAAGAGGGTAAAACCGCGCTTTTGTGCGAGCCCGATCCCATGATTAAAAAGACCATCACGCCGGTGCTGGATGTTCTCGAATACCACATCACAGAGACTAAAAACAGCCGCGAAGCCTTAAAAAGCATGCGTTACCACAGCTACGACCTCATCGTGGTCAATGAGTATTTCGATGCCAAAAACCCGGACGCCAACGGGGTGTTGATTTACCTGGAACGCCTCAATATGGCCGTCCGACGAAACATTTTTCTGACCATGATCACCCGCCGGTTTCGAACCATGGACAACATGACGGCTTTCCAAAAGAGTGTGAACATGGTTGTGAATGTGGACAATATCGCCGATTTCGATAAGATTCTGAGAAGGGGTATGGCTGACTTCGGCATTTTCTACCAGGTATACAAGGACTGTCTCGACTGATACAGTCGCACCTGCATAACCTAATTAGTATCTTAATCCTGAAACAAAACATCATGAAATCCGCCGGGAAATATACCTGCACGGAATACCGCCAAGAGATGATTCTACTGGGCTTGAAGCGGCAGCTGGAAGATCCGGGGCTGCCGGAAGCGGAAAAGCGGTGCATTGCCGAGAAAATCAGCGAATTGGAACAGCAGATAGGGATGGACTGACCCGTGGCCGCCACCATTCATCACGTTGCCCCCCATCTTTTCCTGATCGTTTTAGCACCCCCCATCAGCGGGTTTCAGGACTTTATCGGTGCTTGGCTGATCGACGGGCCGGACGCGGTCTATCTGGTGGACGTGGGGCCGGCGGCGACTGCGGACCAGCTTGCCGATGCCCTCGCCGACCTGGGTGTGGATCACTTGGATTACATCTGCCTGACCCACATTCACATCGACCATGCCGGCGCCGTGGGCCATCTGGCCAGACAATTTTCAAGCACGCCGGTGGTGTGCCATCCCAAAGGCACCCCACACATTGTTGATCCAGAGCGCCTGTGGCAGGACACCGTGAAGACCCTGGGAGAGACCGGCCGCGCATACGGGCGGATGCTGCCGGTGGATCCATCGTGCATCGCCACCGAGAAGCAACTGGCATCGGCGCCGTTTCAGCTGCTGGACACCCCCGGCCATTCACCGCACCATTATGCCATCGCCGCCAACGGCTTTCTGTTTGCCGGAGAAGCCGGCGGTGTGTGCCTGCCCCTTCCCTCGGGTGACCTCTACCTGCGTCCGGCAACCCCGCCCCGATTCTTCCTGGAAACCTCACTGTCCAGTATCGACCGGCTCATGGCAGCCAGGCCCGTGGCTTTGTGCTATGGGCATTTCGGCATGCGAAAAGACGGCATGGATATGCTGGCCAGGCATCGGGAGCAGCTGCTTTTCTGGAATAAGACGCTGGAAACCGAAGCCGCTGGGGGGGGGATGGATGCATCGGATTTTGCGGATCGGTGGGTGGATCTGCTGCTGGCGGCGGATCCGCTGCTCCACGGCTTTTCACAACTGGCACCTGATGTACGGGCGAGAGAGCGGGGCTTTCTGCTTAACAGCGTCAAGGGGTTTGCCGGTTATCTGGCGGGCCTTAACCGAACAGACTTATAATTTTTAATGTTGAATTATGAATTTTGAATTAATGGATTCGGCATCCTTCATTCAAAATTAAAAATTCATAATTGGATTTTCCCTGAGGCTGTCGCTGATGATCCGGAGCCCCTCCAGGGTGAGGGAGAACTCCACTTTTTCGATGCTTTTGGCCACATTGGCCATCAGCGGCGCCAGGCCGCCCGTGGCCAGTACCATGGGGACGGTATCCATCTGTTCCTTTATGCGGCCCACAATCCCGTCCACCAAACCGGCATAGCCGAAAATGATTCCGGATTTGATGCTTTCGGCGGTATCCTTGCCTACCACGTTGTCCGGCCGCTCGAAGATCTCCACCCGCGGCAGCTTCGATGCTTCACGGAACAGCGCCTCGGAGGCGACCATGATGCCCGGGCTGATGGCACCACCCAGGTATTCCCCTTTTTCCGAAACCACGTCGAAGGTGGTGGCCGTACCGAAATCGATGATAATGAGGCTTTTTCCGTATTTGTGGTAGGCGGCCACGGAATTGACAATTCGGTCCGCCCCCAGCTCCGACGGGTTGTTGATGAGAATGGGCATGCGGGTATAGGAGCGGGCATCCACCCATTGGGGTGTGTGGCCCAGATATTTCCGGCAAAATGAGTCCAAAATGGTGACCATGGGCGGCACAACACAGGAAATGACTGTTCGCCGGATGGCTCCGGCATCGATACCACCGATGGCGAACAGGCTGGTGACGATGACATTGAACTCGTCTTCCGTCGTTTTTCGCTCGGTTCGGATTCGCCAGTCCTTGACCAGCACCTCTTCCCGATAGATACCCAATACTGTGTTGGTGTTTCCCACATCGATGACAAACAGCATGATTGCCTCAACCCTATTTGCTAATGGTTACGGAAAAGCGTTCCGGACTGACGCGGACCAGCGTGGTCCGAACTTGACAATGGCCTCCGGGCCGCTGACGGTCAAGGTGATGACATCCGGGTGGATTTGATGGTTCGTAAACGTCCCCTTGCCCGAGACAGGTATGTTTTCCAGCACCCGTGTGATGATGCGTTCCTTTACCTCGACTTCCGCCACCGCAATGCGAAGGGGCGGATCGACGGCAATGGCTTCCGGCAGGTTCAGGGGCACTTCTTTTTTAAAGGATTCCGAGGCGTCCTCCAGATTGATGGGCCGTGTTTTGACCGTGTCGATGCCGGCCAGCAAGGTTGCCGTACCTTTCAGAACGATGCGGTCCGGCTTCAAGGTGACGGTGGCCACTGCAAACCCCGGCGCCGGATTTCCCTCCAGTACCGCGACGACACCTACCGTTTTTTGGAATACCGTTTCCAGCCGAATGGTCAACGACGGGGTCAACAGCGCCAAGAGGGAAACCCCCCTGGGCAGGCCGACATCCGCTGGACGCACAGAGATGGTGTGCGTTCCTTCACCCAGGCCGGACAGATCCAGCCGGCAGGCAGTCTCTTTGGGATCGATTGTTTCGAAGACGGATGGGGTGCCGGAAACCAAGAGTCTGACAGATTGCCGCGGGGCGTCCATCAAGAGCAGGTCATCAGCAAGGTTGTTGAAGGTGACGGCAATGGCGATTTCCACCTCCTGGTTGTCGGTCCTGGAAATCAGTACCACCGTTGCCGCACCCAAAAGCAGGGGAAGGATCAGCCACCGGATCCAGGTGCCGAGTGAGTGCTTTTTCGATGGGATGGATGGCGTTGTCATAGGGGTTATACGGATGTGATGGCATTGATAATGGCAAGATTGGCCCGGGTGCGGGCTACATCGTGAACCCGAACAATGTGGGCGCCTTTCATGGCTGCCGCCGCCAATGTCGCCTGGGTGCCCCGGGCCACTTCCACACAGAGAGGATCCATATCTTTTTCAGACGGATCTTTCAGCAGCTGTCGGATAAACATCTTTCGTGACGGGCCGATGAGCAGCGGGGCGCCCAGATCGTGAAACCGGTCGAGGTCGCGAATGATCTGAAGGTTGTGGTCAATGGTCTTGCCGAACCCGATTCCCGGATCGAGGATAATGGCGGAACGGGCCACGCCGGCGACCATCGCCCGTTCCATGGCATCGGAAAAAAATGTCATGATGTCGGCTATCAGGTCGTCGTAGACCGGGTCCACCTGCATGGTTTTGGGGGTGCCTTTCATGTGCATGAGAATAAGCGGCACCCGGCATCGGGCGGCCGTGATGGCCATCTCCGGATCCATTCGAAGGGCACTGACATCATTGATGATGGTTGCGCCGGTCGCCACGGCCTGTCGGGCCACCGATGCTTTGGTGGTGTCGATGGAGATGGGAACCTGCATACGGTTGGCCAGGGCTTCGATCACCGGCAGCACACGATCCATCTCTTCTGATTCGCCGACCGGGTCTGAAAAGGGGCGGGTAGATTCACCGCCGATGTCTAGGATGTCCGCTCCTTCTTCCACCAATTGTAAGGCCTGGGCCATGGTCTTGTCTTTCGAGAAAAAATGGCCGCCGTCTGAAAAAGAGTCGGGGGTAACGTTGACGATGCCCATGATCAGGGTGCGCTGCCCCAACTCCAAGGTTCGTGATCCGCAGGTGATGGTATAGGCCGGCATTGACGCGCTCATTTGAGTTGTCTTTGTGTTTGGCGTGTGGTTCCCGTTAGAATTCGATTGGTTCGATTACCAGCTGGCACGCTATTGCGGTTCGGTGTTTTTCCCCGGATCGTTCTCCTGCGGGGCATCGCCATGGGGTTCATCCGCCTGATCCGCGGTCCCATCCGCCGCCGCCTCGGATGCCTCCGGCGCTGGCGGGGCACTATCGTCCGGTGGTTCTTCCTTGTCGGCTGGTTTTTCCGGAAGCTGAATGCCCGGCCGCACCTGGCGGATCAGTTCATCCAATTCGGCGCCCAGAATGGTCTCTTTTTCCACAAGCTGTTCGGCCAGTTTGTGCAATACATCGATATGTTCGGTCAATACGGATTTAGCGCGCTCGTAGGACCGTATGACCAGTTTGTTGATCTCCGCATCGATTTTCTTGGCCGTCTCTTCCGAGTAATCACGGTGTTGAGAAATTTCCCGCCCCAGAAAAATCTGCTCCTCATCCTTGGCAAAGGAGAGCGGCCCCAGGGCCTCGCTCATGCCCCAGCTGCGGATCATCTGTTGGGCCAGTTCCGTGGCTTTTTTGATGTCGTTGGAGGCGCCGGTGCTGATGCGGTTGAACACGATCTCCTCGGCCACCCGTCCGCCGAAGGCGATGGCCAGTTCGGCTTCCAGCTGATCCTTATATCGAAAGTCCCGCTCTTCCGGCAGAAACCAGGTGATACCGGCGGCCCGCCCCCGGGGAATGATGGTAATCTTGTTGACCGTGTCGGTGCCGGGAATGAGGCGGGCCACCAAGGCATGGCCGCCTTCATGGTAGGCCGTGGTCAGCCGGTCATCTTCCCTGATCACCTTGGATTTCCTTTCGAGCCCCATGTAGACCTTGTCCTTGGAGTCCTCGAAATCCATCATGTCCAGCCGTTCTTTGTCTCGCTTGGCGGCCAGCAGGGCGGCTTCGTTGACCAGGTTTTCCAGATCCGCCCCGGAAAAGCCGGGGGTGCCTTTGGCCAGCACCACCGGATTCACGTCCGAAGCGATGGGAGTGCGCTTCATGTGTACCCGCAGAATCTTCTCCCGACCCTTGATGTCCGGCAGCGACACCATCACCTGGCGGTCGAAGCGCCCGGGGCGCAGCAGCGCCGGGTCCAGCACATCAGGCCGGTTGGTGGCGGAGATGAGAATGACGCCCTCGTTGGACTCGAATCCGTCCATCTCAACCAGGAGCTGGTTCAGGGTCTGCTCCCGTTCGTCGTGGCCTCCGCCCAGTCCGGCACCGCGGTGCCGGCCCACTGCATCGATTTCATCAATGAAGATGATGCACGGAGCATTTTTCTTGCCCTGTACGAAAAGATCCCGCACCCGGGATGCACCCACACCGACGAACATCTCCACAAAGTCGGATCCGCTGATGCTGAAAAAAGGCACGCTCGCCTCGCCGGCGATGGCCCGGGCCAACAGGGTCTTGCCGGTGCCCGGGGGGCCCATGAGCAGAACGCCCTTAGGAATGCGCCCGCCCAGGCGGGTGAATTTTTTCGGATCTTTCAAAAATTCGACGATTTCCCCCAACTCCTCCTTGGCTTCATCGATGCCGGCCACGTCCTCGAAGGTTACTTTTTCCTGCTGGTCGGAGAGCAAGCGGGCCCGGCTTTTGCCGAAAGACATGGCCTTGCCGCCGCCGCTTTGCATCTGGCGCATGAAAAAGATCCATACGCCGATGAGCACGATCATGGGGAACCAGGAGACCAGCACCGACATGTACCAGGGGGATTCGGCCGGCGGCTTAGCGTTGATGGTGACGCCCTTGTCCTTCAACCGTTGAATTAAAGCAGGATCCTGGGGGGCATAAACCTTAAACTGGCTGCGGTTAAGGTCCGTAACCCGGATCTCCTGGCCCTGGATGGTGACTTCCGACACCCGGTCGGCTTCTACCATAGCCAGAAATTCCGAGTAACTGATGTCGTTTTGGGCAAGCTGCTGCTGGTTGAACAGATTGTAGAGCATGACCATCATCAAGGTGATGACCAGCCACAGGGCCAGGTTTTTGTAAAATGGATTCAAAAGCGGTTTCCTCCTCGAGATGCTTCAGGCACGGGAAGCGGTTTCCTAATTTTATATTAAGATCATATTAACCATCATCGGGTGTCAAGCAAGAAAAATTCAACGCTGAGGACTTGAGATGTATCCGGCGTCACCTTGACGTGATCATCAATGCGCTGCCCCACCAGCCAGACGATGCGCTGTTTATCCGCGAGCACCGGCGTCATGGTCCGGGCCTGGCGGGGAATCCGGTGATCGATGAAGAATTTTTTCAATTTTTGGGAGCCGGCGGCACCCAGCGGCGTGAACCGGTCACCGGGAACCGCGGGGCGCACCGTCAACGGAAGGGAGAGCCGGTCCATATCGAAATGGGCCCGGTTCCGGCCAACATCTTCCCACCGGGGCAGCTGGTTCGGCAGGCAGGGGGAAAACCGCAGCCCGATTCCCATTGCCTGAATCTCAACGGTTGCGGGAAAAGGGGCGGAAATTATCGTTTTTGGCACCGCATCCTTTTCAACCGCCGGTTCGGCGGCACCCCGGCGAAGTCCCGTTGCCACTACCAGCATCAGCCGGTCACCGGTTCGACGGACGCGGATGCCGCCGGGCAGATGAAGTTCTTTTTCTCCACAACCATCCGTCAAAAGGCGCAGCACAGATTGGACGTGGGAAAAGGTGATCCGCCGCAAGGTGCCGGTGAGATCCTGCAGGACCTTTCGGACCAGGCGGCGGGCCAGGGCACGGTGGGCCTGACTCACGGTACCGGCAGAAAGCGTGATGGTTCCCTTTTCACGCTTCAGAACGGCCTGTTTGTATTCGGTTGCCACCAGCCCGTCTATCCACGCCTCTTCAGTACGTGTCACATCGGCCAGCCGGTTCAGATGATCCGCGATACGCGGGTTGTACTCGGATGCCAGCAGGGGCAGCAGGCGATGCCGGATGCGGTTGCGCACAAACCGGAGGTCATCGTTTGATGCATCCAAGACGCAGGTGATGCCTGCTTTTGAAACAAAGGCTTCGATCTGTGAGCGACGGGCATTGATCAGGGGACGGATGATGCGGTTTTCCCGCACCGGGACAATGCCCGAAAGCCCGCGCGGACCGGTTCCACGCAGCAGGGCCATCAGCATCTGTTCGGCGTTGTCGTCCAGATGATGGCCAAGCGCCAGCTTGTTGTAGCCTTCGTCGGCCATGGTCTTGTTGAAAAACGCATACCGCACCCGGCGGGCGGCCTCTTCCAAGGAGAGCCCCAGCTTCTGTTTTACCTTCAATACACGGGCACGGCCCATATGGCAGGGATATTTTAGCGATGCCGCCGCCCGACATACCACTTCGGCATCCCTGTCTGCTGCTGCCCCCCGCAGGCAATGGTTCAGATGGGCCACGCCCAGCCGGATTTTCAATTCGGGTGCCAACCGGCTCAGCAGGTGAAGCAGTGCCATGGAATCCGGCCCGCCGGAAACCCCCACCATCACCCGGTCTCCCGGGGCCAGCATATGATGGGTGGCCAACGCCTGTTGAACCGTGGCCAGAAGGTCATTCGGGTCAGATGGTGTTGAGGATGGTGGCATGGATCAGTTCGGCGTTTTTCCGATCCCAGTAGCCGACATATCCACATCTTACGGCCACTTCGGTCATGTCATAGCGGATGGTCCGGATTTTCACCGTCACCGGGGACCCGTCGCTCTGGCGTGCCTTGATGGTGGTTTCGCTGCCCTTCTGGTTCTTCTCATCGATGGTGATCTTCAGGTAATCCAGGCTCTGGATGGTTGCGGTTTCGGTGTGGACGAAGTCTTTCGCGTAGGAGCGGATCAATTCTCCTTTGACCCAGGTGTACACGCCGGCACCGGCACCGGCACCAACAACGATGGCCGCACAGCCTGCTGTAAAAAGCAGGGCAAATAGCAAGGTAATCGCGGTAACGGTTCGTACCATTATCGATTCCTCCGAATCTGTTGTGGGTTTTGTTCTCAACAAGATGCAGCCCCTGATTTATTGCATGACAAAAGGGAAGTCAATACCGCAAACCTGACCTTTTCTGGTGTGCGGCAAGGTGATCGTTAACCCTGCCAATGGCAGAAAACGTTCACTTATCTCTTGAAAAAGCAACATGGATTATACTATAGGGATCCCGGTTGTGCTAGGCGGGGAGCCAGCGGTGCCCTGTACCCGAAATCCGCTTCATGCGGGGCTGAATCCCCCCCTTAGGGTTAATCCCGAGAAGATCGGGTCATTTTGACCGGCCGCCGC
>JABZFO010000057.1 GCA_014237405.1 Desulfosarcina sp.
ATAAAATCGTAAAAAGTCCGAATTCGTCATGCCGGACCTGATCCGGCATCCAGAACATACTGAAATCACTGGATAGCGCTAATGCTTCACTACGTGCCCGGCCTTCGCCGGAATGACGTTTTAAAAAGATTCCAGGCTTAAGATACTAACCGCCTTCAGCCTTCAGTCTAAACCCCTTACCGAGACAATTCGATCATCCGGGTCACCGCGGCAAGGGCCGGAATCCGGATATCCTCGGGGACCTTCACCTGGCCGGACATGTTCTCCAGGCAGTCGAGGATATCCTGCGGCGTGATCTTCTTCATATCCGGGCACACCATCCCCTCCGAGGCCGGGTAAAAGATCTTACCGGGGTTCTTCTGCGCCAGCGGGTAGAGCAGTCCCACCTCCGTTCCAACGATAAATTCAGTGGCATCGGATTCGGCTGCAAACCGGATCATTCCAGAGGTGCTCAGGGCGGCATCCGCCATTTCGACCACTTCGGGCCGGCATTCGGGATGGGCCATGAACACGGCGCCCGGGTGAGCGGCCTTGGCTGCCTCGACATCGGCTACCGTCAGCCGATCGTGGATGGGACAGCATCCATCCCACAGATGAATTTTTTTGTCTGTATGTCTGGCGGTGTTGCGGGCCAGATTGCGGTCCGGCGTCATGAGCAGTTCGGCATCGTCCAGGCTGTTGACCACCGCCACGGCATTGGCCGACGTGCAGCAGATGGTGGACAGGGCCTTGACCGCGGCCGAGGAGTTCACGTAGGTGACCACGGGGATTCCGGGCAGGTCCTTGCGTCTCGCACGCAGGGCGACGGGGGTTATCATATCGGCCATGGGGCAGCCGGCATCGGCGTTCGGCAACAGTACGATTTTATCCGGGGAGAGGATCGAGGCGGTTTCCGCCATGAAGTGGACCCCGCAGAATACGATCACCTCAGCATCGGTATCGGCGGCCCGGATGCTCAACTCCAGCGAATCCCCGCACAGGTCCGCCATCTCCTGGATCTCGGGCGGCTGGTAGTTGTGGGACAGCAGGACGGCATTTCTTTCTTTGACCAGCGCTCTGATTTTCTCCTTCATCGGTAAATCCTTTCGCGAGTCTTTCCCGGTGGTTCGGGAAACCGGCGCCCATGGTGCTTATGGGTTCATCTGCAGCACATCAACCCCTTCCGGCACGTTGAAACGGAAAAGGGCTTCCGGCGGCGGGTTTTCGAAGCTGACGTTCTTCAGTTCGATGCGGGTTTCGTCTCCGTATACGTTGAAGGTGGTAATCTGGACCAGGTCGAAGGTCTTTCTGGAAATATCCAGCTTCACCTCCGTGAGGTCCACCGACGACGTGTTGGGCACCAGTTTGAGGCGATACAGCTTGGGGTCCTCGGCCGGTTCCAGGGTTATCTGGAAACGCTTTCGAATCGTTTTGATGTTGGATAAAAAACCGGCGCCCTTGCCCTCTCCGAAAAGGGCCGGGGCTTTGCCCACCAGCACCTGGTTTTCTTCGGGCCGGTAAACCCACAAATCATTTCCGTCGGTGATGATGGTCTGAGGGTCCGGCACCAGGTACTCCCAGCGCATTTTGCCCGGCTGCCGGATCATCACCGTCCCGGATGCCGTGTCGGTGACCGCCATGGCCTTGAGGATGGACTCCTGGTCGAAATCCGCCGTAAATCCCGGGACATTATAGCGGGATTCCACGCCGGCGATAATCGTGTCGATGGTGTCGATGTCGCTTTCTGACGCCGATGAAGGCGGGATCATACCACCTGCCGTCGTCAGTGCAATAATGGCCAATATTGCGGCAATGGATCTGGACCACGTGATTGTCATGCTGCCCATAGCCTCCCTTTCCTGTCCGGTTTTTTGATATGGCACCGGTTGCGCTGTGCCTGATTGGCGATGACCTGAGTATCCCATTTCAGCCGGTTTGTAAACCTATTGGATGGGAGGCAGAATCAGCGCATCAGCGATTGTATGACCGCCTCGGGAGTATCCAGATCCGACACCTGTCTGACCGGTTCTTCCATGGGTGGTGCGATGGCTTCGGTTTTGCCGAATATCCCTGAGCAGATCAGGTCGATCAGGCGCATCTCGCGCAGCAGATCGTCGCGGGAGACATGGGGCGCCCGGAACCCCTGAAGCATAAGTGTCTCCATGTTGGATTGGCGCAGCAGAACCTCGAACCGTCCGGCCTGCTGCAGGCTTCGAAACAGGAAGCATTTATGTTCGACCAGCAGGTCATAAACGTCAGCAGCCATTTTCGCAGATGCGAGAAGAGACAGCGCCAGATCCAGGCAGGCCAGATAATCGGGGTCGCTGTCCGCCATCCGCTCGAAGAAGTGACACAGGAACCGGCTCCGGTTGGCTGCAGAGCGGAAGCCGGCGTTCCTGAGCCGCACCTTGACATGCGGCCGGATTGCTTCCGAGACCCCGGTTTCGATGGCTGCGGCCACATCAGAATCCATCTGCCAGGATACTTTCAGCCGCGCCAGGTACTGTGACTTGATAAAATCGGGCAATTGAATACGGGCCAACGGGCGGCCGCCGGGCAGGCTGACCATCGCATCGATCTTTCGTGCGATCAGCCGGCCAAGCAGTACTTTTTCATCGTCGGCCGAACACCGAGCCTCCGCCAGCAGTGGTTCCAAGGCTATCTGAACGGAATGATCCGGATAAAAGATCAGGTCCATGAGGCTGTCCCGCTCGCAGCCGGCATCATCGCTTAAAAAAGCAGCCAACCGGTCAGGATCGGGGGGAAACAGGGCAGCGTCGATGTAATCAAGAACAGCAACGGTGAGTTGCCCCCCCGCCTGCATGGCCGCAGTGATCTGTTCAAGGAGATGGTACTTATTATTGGTGGCATCGCTCATCCTTAAAGCATATCAGGTTTGCAGAAAAAGGGACAGGGTGACAGCCGGCGGTTTCGTTGAAACGCTGCCTGCCGGTGACATGATGGCGCATCAATGAATCAGGCGACACATGATTTTGGTTTGTGGCTCCAATGTCATTTACAGGGGCAGGCCGTATTTTTTCAATTTTTCCCTCAGGGTTTTTCGGGTGATTCCCAGTCGCCTGGCCGCTTCGCTCTTGTTTCCGCGCGCCGAGGCCAGGGTGTTGACGATGGCTTCACGTTCGATCCGGTCCAGGGGGACGTCGGCGGGGAATATACCGCCGGACAGTGCATCCTTTGTGTCCGACAGGCCGGCGGCCAGCACAGAGAAGTCACTTTCATCCAGGCAGTCGCTCCGGGCCAGCACCACGGCCCGCTCGATGGTGTTCATCAGTTCACGCACATTTCCCGGCCACTGATGCCGGATCAGCAGATCCATGGCCCGGGGGGAGAATCGGTCCACCGATTTGCGGTTTTTTTTAGCGAACCGCGAAAGAAAATGGGCAGCCAGCAGCGGAATATCTTCCCGGCGAGCCCTCAACGGCGGCGTTTTCAGCTCCACCACATTCAGTCGATAGTAAAGGTCTTCCCTGAAGGTACCGGCGTTGACCATCCGGGCCAGGTCCTGGTTGGTGGCCACGATGAGCCTGACATCGACGGGAATGACCTGCTCGCCCCCCACACGGGTCAGTTCCCGTTCCTGGAGCACGCGAAGCAGTTTCACCTGCATGGAAACCGGCATCTCCCCCACTTCGTCCAGAAAGAGGCTGCCCCCGTCAGCCAGGACAAACCGGCCCTCCTTGCGTCGCTCCGCACCGGTGAATGCGCCTTTTTCGTGGCCAAAGAGCTCCGACTCCAGCAGCGTCTCGGTAATGGCAGCACAGTTGACCTTGACAAATGGGCCGGCCATTCTCGGACTGTTGTGATGAATGGCCGCAGCCACCAGTTCCTTGCCAGTCCCCGATTCGCCGGTTACCATCACCGTGGCCTCGGAGACGGCCACCTGGACCACGGTCTCCATCAGGCGGACCATGGCCGGGCTGCTGCCCACGATATCCTGGGGCAGAACCCCGGTTTCCAGCTGCTGTTTGAGATGGCGATTTTCCGCTTTGAGCCGGATATGCTCCAACGCACGCTCCAGGGTCAGCCGGAGCTTGTCGAAATCCAAGGGTTTAATCAGATAGTCGTAGGCCCCTTTTTTAAGTGCATCCACGGCCGTCTCTACGGATGCGTAGGCGGTCATCAGGACGATGGGAATGGCCGGATTGATGGCCTTGATCTGCTCCAGGGCCTCCATCCCGGAAACGCGGACCATCCGGATATCCATGAGGACCAGGTCCACGGGCTGCGCTTTGACGGCGGTGATGGCCGCCTCTCCGTCGTCCGCATCCACGATCTCGTAGCCCCAGCCACCCACCAGGGTGCGCAGCATGGTCCGATGGGCGTCGTCGTCGTCAACCACCAGCACCCGGTATTTTTCAACCATCATGCCTCCTTTGCCGCCGGCAGGGTGATCTGAATAGCGGTGCCCTTGCCAGGCCGACTGTCTACCTGAATATCACCCTCATGTGCCTTGACGATATTGTGAACGATGGCAAGCCCTAGACCGGTGCCGCTCTTTTTCGTGGAGAAGTAGGGTTCGAAAATGTAGGGCAAATCCTTCCGGTCGATGCCCGAACCGGTATCGCTGACCTGGATCAGAATTCGATCCGTTTCTTCCTGGGAAACCGAAACGGTAAGTTGCCCTCCCGCTGCCATGGCATCCAGGGCGTTGAGGTAGAGGTTGAGAAGGACCTGGCTCATCTTATCCGTATCCATGGTCGCCTCGATCCTGTCATCTGCCATTTTGAGAGTGGTGGCCACATCGGCCTCATCACTCTGCCGGCGGATGAGCCTGAACACGTCTTCTAAAAAGGGCTTTAAGGAGACCGTCTGAAAATGGAGCTGGACAGGACGGGAGAATTCCAGCAGTTGACCCACCACACGGTTGAGCCGGTCCACCTCCTGGATCATGATGGTGAACCCCTTGATGGAGCTCAAGGGGTTACGGATTTCGTGGGCTACGCCGGCGGCCAGTCTCCCCACCGATGCCAGGCGCCGGTTCTTTTCCACCTCATGACGCAGGGCTCTGATTTCTGAAAGATCTTTGAACAGGATCACCTGGCCGAAGCATTCTCCGTCTTCGCCACTGAGGCTGGCGGCGCTCACGTCCATGGGGATGTGCCGACCGTCGGCCAAGGGGCAGAGCAATTCTTTTTCCACCACTTCATGAGCATCGGCAAGCGTATCGGTCAACACCGCCGGAATGACGGCATCGGCAGGTTGTCCAATCGTATGGACGGCATCGATGGCCAGGGTGGATGCCGCTACGGAATTCAACGCATTGATCCGGCCGTCCCGATCCAGTGCCACCAGACCGATGGGCATACGGGCCACCAGGTTGTCGGAAAAAGCCTTTACCCGCACCAGGGATATTTGGGCGGTCCGGTAGTTCTGTGCCAGAAAAAGCAGCAGCACACCGGTGCACCCCACCAGCAGCAACACCGCGGCCATCACAACGGTATGCCGGGTATCGGCGGCACGGGCCGCATCCACGGCATCGGTTCGAAGCCCCACAAAGATTACCATGGGCGGGGCACTTCTCCCCGGTGGCGGCATCGGCATACCGCCCATCATGTGACTGTGCCTGGGGCCCATGGGCATCTTGCCCAGGGGCGCGAATTTGCCAAAGATCTCGAAGACCCTTTCACCATTGGCCGAAATCAATCGCCGCCATTCCAGAATTCCGGATCCATATACGGCATCAAGATTCAGATCCTCGCCATATTCGGTTCCCACCCGATCCATTTGGCTGTGGGCGATGACCGTACCATTGATGCGGACCACCAACAGGTAGGCGATATCGGGTTGGGCAGCGGTTTCGACCAGCAATCGCTGCAGCTGAAATCCGCTGCCATGCCCCCCCCGCATGCCCATTCGCGTGCCGGCTTCAAAGGAGCGGATCAGTGCGGCGCCCTTTTCCATCATCAGGTGGATGCTCTGCTGCTTCTGACGGTTGATGTTTTCCAGTGTCATCAGGGCTATGATGGGCAGTAGAACCAAAACGGCGCCAAGAATAATCCACGGCGACAGTCCGGCAAGAAGCAGTCTATATTTTAATTTATCTTTCATTGTCCTGACCATCGAATACAAAAAGGCTGCCAGTTTTTTCAAATTGGCGCGAACCCGCGATCTGGCGGACTCGTGGTCGGTGGGGTTCGGTTCAAACCGGGTTGAACCGGAACCTTTTTACCCGGGTCGGCGGCCTGACCTGGTTACTTTCGAACCACCTGGTCCGATGGTGGCCGGCAATCAACATCGCTTGAAAAAGCCGTAATAAAAATTTTTCGCTTTTAGATTTAGCAGGTTATGCCTTTGTTAACACAAAATCAAATGGATTTGGCATCTGCCTTGCTCAAGTGGGTTGTCGAAGATGAAAAACATGTGTCAGTTCAACTAACCCAACATTATTTCAAACGTGAAAAGGAGCTCATCGTGAAAACCAAAACCATGCGAACCGTAATTGCAAGCCTTGTTGCCGTCGCCGTCATCGCCTTGGGTGTCAACGCCTTTGCCGGCAAGGGAATGGGAAATCAGGACGATAATCGTGGACACCGAACGCCGGGCCTTTTTCGACGCCACCAAGCAAGAGCGACAGGATCTTTATGCCAAAAAACTGGAGTTGAGAGCTGAAATGGCCAAAAGCGGACCGGATATGAAAAAAGCCTCGGCTCTGCAGAAAGAGGTCTCCGAACTGCGATCAAATCTCGACCAGAAACGCCTGGACCACATCATGGCCATGCGCAAAATCAATCCCGATGCCGGCAGAGGCTTTTTTATGGAAGGTCGGGGCATGGGCCATGGTAAAGGTCAGGGAAACGGATACGGACCAGGCAACTGCCGTGACTAAAAAAACGATCTATCATCATTGAACGAACGGTGTGCCGGGAGACATCTTCCCGGCACATTTTTTTTGCCCTGACAACATGCCCCATCGCAAAAATGGCACCGGCGGTTTGCGGTTCATAGGAAAAGCTATTCGTTCATGTGGTATGCCCCCTTGAGGGTGTAGACATGGTTTTCCCAGATCCGGTTGAACCGCTCCGGGTTCATCACCGGTTTTCTGATCATCCTCATGCAGATTTCCATCTGCTTGTCCGTGCTGCTGGTCTTGCTGTAGAGCTGAAGGGCAAACTTGGAGAAATCCCGGACCATGAAATCGAAGATCTGGTCTATCAGGTCGTCCTCCACCGCGTCGATTTTGGCTTTTTCGATGAGCAGCTGACCGTAGGCCACCAGGGTGAACAGCTCCCCCAGATTGAGCAGAAAATCGATATCCTTGACCTGGTTCTTGTCTGGTGCGGCGGCCATCAGAAGTTTCACCAGCAGCGCGATTTGCTCCTTGAACACCCTGATATTGGGAAGGTCCAGGCTGTTGTATGCGATATTGTAGTCGTGGAACTGAATTTTGCCCAGACCCCTGGTGGCCCCTTGACTGAACAGAAAGTCGTCATGGACCGGTGCGTCGACTTTTCCGACCTCCGGGAACTGGCCGGGGTTGAAGAAGTAGTTGGCCATGAACTTGACGATAAGGGCCATGTTCACGTGGACGGTGCCCTCCAGTTTGGGCAGGGCGCGGATGTCCCGGGCCGCCATCTCGAAGTAGGTGTCTTTTTCAAAGCCTTTGGCCGCGATCACATCCCACAGCAGGTTGATTACCTCCTCGCCCTGGGTGGTCACTTTCATCTTTACCATGGGGTTGTACAGCAGGTAGCGCCGGTCGTCGGCCGAGGCGCTTCGCATGTAGTCCGCCGCCCGCGAGGCAAACATGCGCATGGCGCACAACCGGGCATAGGCATCCGTGAACAGCTGGCGGATGTGGGGAAAATCGGTCACATAATGCCTGAACAGAAAACGGCCGGCCGCGTGGTCGATGGCTTCGTAAAAGGCATGGGTGCAGATGCCGATGGAGGCCCAGCCCAGGTTGTACTTGCCCACATTGATGGTGTTCAGGGAGGAGTCCCACGCCTCGCTGCCCGTGGTGAGAATGTCGTTGTCGGTAATGGGGTAGCCGTGCAGGGCATACTCGGAGACGTACATCTGGGAATTGACCACATTCTGGACACATTCGTAGTTTTCGTGTTTTGAATCCACCACGAAGAAGACGTACTCGTCGGTTTCCGAATTCTTGGCGAATGTGGAGACCAGCGCCGCTTCGTTGCCGTTGCCGATGTAATATTTGCCGCCGTCGGCCCGGTACTGGCCGTCCCCCATGGGGGTCAGGGCCATGTCGCTGGCATACAGGTCCGCACCATGCTCTTTTTCCGACAGGCCAAAGGCGAAAATCCCACCCTCTTCCAGCAACCTGGCTGTCTTTTGCTTGACCGCTTCGTTTTTTCCCATCCAGATGGGCCCCAGCCCCAGAATAGTCACCTGCCAGGCGTACCAGTAGGTCAGGCTGTAAAAGCCGAGGATCTCGTTGAAGTCCATATTCCGAAAGGTGTCCCACCGGCATCCCTCACCGCCGTATTGGGTCGGCGTCAGCAGCGCAGAGAAGATTTTCTCCTTTTTGACGAACTGCAGGAAATCATCGTACCAGACCCGTTCGTGGTCGTCTTCCTTGAGACGTTTCTTTCCCTTGGCCTCAAAGAAATCGATGGTCTTTTTCATGATTCCCCTGGACTGTTCATCCAGGTGGTCGAACGGCGCGGTTTTCGGATTGAACAGCATGGGTGACCCTCCTCACGTCTCTTTCTTGCCGTGCATGAATACCGGTCATTGGACGCCGGCTATGTTGGCAACGTTAACATCCTCCCCCTATCCCACAAAAACAGGTTCTGTCAATGGATTACTGGTCAAACGGCCCGCCTTCTGCTATTTTTGTTACTTATTCGGTCACATCAAACGAAAGGCAGTCAATGGCGCAGGCCAAGAATCATATCAAGAGAGGTATCATCCACTGGCCGGAATTGATCCCTGGAACGCTGATCCGGCGCTACAAGCGTTTTCTGGCGGATGTCCGACTGGACAATGGGGATACCGTTACCGCCCACTGCCCCAACTCGGGGAGCATGAAAGCCTGTTGCCAGCCCGGCCGGCCGGTATATCTCTCCTTTCACGACAATCCCAAACGAAAGCTCAAGTATACCTGGGAACTGATTCACATGCCAGCCTCGTTGGTGGGCGTCAACACCCAGGTGCCCAACCGACTCACCGCCCATGCCATCGCATCGGGCGATGTGGTTGAGTTACGCGGCTATGAAACGGTCAGACGTGAGGTGAAGGCTGGAAGAAACTCGCGGATCGACATCCTGCTAGAGTCGCCGGATCGTCGCTCCTGCTATGTGGAGGTAAAAAACTGCACCCTGGTGATCGACGGTGTGGCCACCTTTCCCGATGCTGTGACCGTTCGGGGTCAAAAGCATCTGATGGAACTGCAGGATCTGGTGGCCGCGGGCTTTCGATGTGCCATGTTCTTTCTGGTTCAGCGCATGGATGCCAGATCGTTTGCTCCCGCCGATCACATCGATCCCGAGTACGGGTGGAAGCTGCGTCAGGCGTCGCAAAACGGCGTGGAGATCCTGACCTACGATGTCTCCATTGATCTCGATGGCATCCGGCTGAACGATCGGGTGCCCTATGATTTAGGGCCGCGGGAAAAGTAAATTAACCTGAAATTAAGGTTTGAAATCCTTAGGTTTTTACACTATCATAACCTATATTGATAGAAGCCGGACGGTGCTCTTGGTAGACGATGAAAACATGGTGCTGGAGGTGGGAAAGGCCATTCTCCAGAGGCTGGGGCACGAGGTCATTACCGCTGTAAGCGGTGAGGAAGCCCTGGACCAATTCGGCCAGCATCGGGAGACCATCGGCTGTGTGGTGCTGGACCTGACCATGCCTGGAATGGACGGTAAAGAGGCCTTCAAGCGGCTGCGGGAGCTGAGCCCCGGGCTGCCGGTAATTATTGCCAGCGGCCTGGCCGCCGAACAGGTGGCCGGTCAATTCGACGACATGCCGCCGACATCAGTCATCCAGAAGCCCTACCAAGTTGCCGACCTCTCCGCCAAAATAGAGGGCATTCTTAACAGCGGTTCATAATCGGCATCACCAGCGGGCTGAAGATCAAGGGTGGCAGGCAGATTGAGAATCCGGTTCACGCCGGTTTTTTCGGCAATCCGCGCCAGATTGTCCCGGATCACCTCCATGGAAGGGGCAATAAAGGTAAACCACACGTTGAAGGCATTGTCCCGAAGGTAATTGTGGGTCACGCCGGGAAAGCTGTTCACGGTCCGGGCAAACAGATCCACCTTCTCTTCGGGCACCTGGGCCGTGCACAGGGTGCTCACGAATCCCACCTTGCCCGGCACGAAGTTCCCGCCGATGCGCCGGATAATGCCGGTTTTCTTGAGCCGGTTCACCCGCGTCAGCACCTCGTCCTCCGTCGTGCCCAGATCCTGAGCAATCGATTCGAAAGGCCTGGGGGTCAGTGGGAATCGAGTCTGAATGCGATTGAGAATCGTTTTGTCCAAGTCGTCCATCTCTATGGTCATATCAACGCCTTCCATCTCTCAGCAGTGTCCAATCTGAATTGGTAGATTGCGGTTCAGGCCAAGGCCGCAGCGTTTTCGTAACCGCAGGCGTAGCAGCGCTACGTCGAGGATTGCGAAGACGCGAAAACACCGGCCTGGGCCGCAAGATGCCATTTCCGGATAGACACGCACTATACTTTTCCGTAACTGTGCAGCCCCGGCAGCAGGTTGACGCCGAAATAGGTAAACAGCACCGCCGCGAAACCGAGGACGGACAGGTAAGCGATCTGCTTTCCCTGCCACCCACGCATGAGGCGGGCGCAGGCAGAGTTGGCCCACACCGCACCGGTGATAATCCCGACGGTGAGAAAGAGGAAGCCGAACAGCACCATCCGGTGGGTGAGTTCATCCAGTATATCCAGCTTAGGAATGTGACCGATGATCCCGTCAATTTTTTCAGGATTCCTAGTTTTGAGCAGGTACATAAGACTCATCCCAAAGGCGATGGCAAATGCTGCATAGCCGAAAAAACAGGTGACCACATGGGCGATGAGCCAGTTGCTTTTCAGTGCCGGAATCAGCGGTTGGATACGGTCGCTGATGTTGGGGGACATGGAGGCATAAGCCATCGCCAGAAAAGCGATGGGCGCGACAAAGGCGCCAATCAGGGGGTTCTTGTATTTAAACTCCACGAAGAGATAAATAACCCCTGCGGTCCAGGCAAAGAAAACCAGGGATTCGTATAGGTTGGACAGCGGGGCATGCCCGATTCCCATCTGATAGGACTCCACCCAGCGCAGCAGGATTCCCGCCGTGGTGACCACCACCGCCGCCACCACGGTCCAGCGCGCCGGCAGCGTCAATTTGGGTTTTTTAAAAATCAGCGCCGCCATATATAAAAATGCGGCCAGGGCAAAAACAAAGGTCGAAATGGAAAGTAGCGGTGAACTGCTCATGGGCGATGTTGAACTCCTTTTTCAGTCAAAGGGCCATTGGGGTTAACTGTCGGTCATGGCCGTAAAAAGCTTCTCGGTGGTATTTTTCATGGCCAGTTTGTTCCGATTGGCAATACCGGCAAATGTCACCCGGCTGTTTTTCAGAAGCTGTTCGATGACAATACACACCTGCTGGTGGGACAGGTAAAAGGTTACGAAGCAGCCGGCGATTATCAGGACAAACCCGGTATAGACCAGCCACACGCCGGGATCACGGGTCACCTGAAGGCCTGTGTAGTAACGCTCCTCGGCGGGCTGCTGAGGCGTAAATTTCTCCTGCGGCTGATTGTCTACAACGATCATCACATCGCCGCCGCGCATTTTGTCGAAGTTGGCAAACTTCAAGGGAAGCAGTACTTCCGCCGCTTCCCCGTCAGCCGGGGTGAGCATCCCTATCAGGGCCGCGCCCACATCCATCCCGCGAAACGTGGCATCGGCCTCATACGCCATGACGACAAACTTGCCAAGGCCCTCGGGGATATCCACGGGGGCGCCCACCCTGGCCGTTTTGGTGTAGCTCATGCCCGAGGCGCGGCTGGTGAAGTTGAGGGTATAGGCCTCCGACGGCCCGGGGGCCGGAGTCTCCGGCCGAGGCATCTTTTCGGGTGGAAGTTTGCCGTAACTGGACTGAAAGATATTGATTCCCCGAAAGCGCAGGGGATCGTTGACGATGATGTCCTTTTGTTTCACCGCCTTGCCCCCCGCTATGATAGAAAGGGAAGATCGGTATTCCTTGGGTGCCCCGGTTTCATATAGCGCCAAGTTGAAGTCATCGCAACGGATCTGAAAATCTAGGCGATGGATCTCCCCCGTATTGCGGATGCGAATGGTATCCGTGGCTTCCCCTTCGGGGATATTTACAAAACCCTCGAAACCGAAAAAAGAACCCACCAAGCCGCCGATGAGCATAAAAATCACGCTCAGGTGAACGATATAAACGCCCAGGCGGGACAGTCGTCCCTTTTCACCATAAATAACTGCCCCGTCATTCGACCGGGTGACCGTACAATAACCGTATCGTCGGGCAATCAGCGGTTCATAGACATTGACCAGTTCTTCGGCATCCCGTTTGTCGGTCAGTGTCCGGGCGTCCGATCGCCGGGTGAACCGCTCGGCGCGAACCTTTGGCTTCCGGGTAAAAATCAGCTTCCAACTGCCGCTGAGCCGGTCGATGGAACAGACCACGATATTGATAGGCATGCAGATAGGCATCCGGGCTTTGATTCTGTGGGATGACGGTGCCGATGATGGATGTGAGCGCCAGAGAGAGCAACAACACAACGGTCAGCTTGACGGAACAAAAAAAATTCCACAGTGGGTTCGCGTTCTTCAAAAACAGCTCCTTTTGATAGGCAACATATGCAGCGGTTTCGTTCTGCCTCTATTTGAACGGATCGGTGGCCGCATGCTGAACAGACCTTAGCAACAATTCGATCTTTGTTATCGGTTGGACGAAAATAATAAAATAATAACGCTTCACGCCATGACAAGCTCTCGGATCCGATCGAGTCGCTATTTAAACAGAAAATGGCAGGTTAAAAAAGCGCAATTTTTAATAACGGGAGTATGTTCCAAACCATTTGGCAGCAGGGTTACCCCGAAATCCGGTACACCGGCTGATGCAAGGTTATCGCCCTGCTTTCCGAAACACGTTGACCTAAATCAAAAATCCCCGCCGAAGCGGGGATTTTTGAGGATGGAGGTTGGTATGGCGGTCCTCGCACAATAGGATCGAGGACACATTCCTGTTTTGGTTAATAGGGCGCTGAACTCACCACAGTGCTGACTTCTTCAACTTTGCCGCTCTTCAGCCGCGCGTTGTATATGTTCTGCATGTCCTGATAGACTTGGAACATCTGGAAAAAACCATGCCAGTGGGCGTAGTCTGGTGCATTCATGGCCGCCCCCTGGCGGGCACGGCGGCCGGTGTGGTGCCACAGGTAGTATTCCAGTTCCTGGAAGCCGTCCTGCCATGGATCCGGACCCAGCAGGCCTTTCTCCTTAAGCTCGGCTTTCATCTTCACGGCGCCGGCCCAGTATTTGTTGTACAGGCCCACCGCGTTGTCCAGGGTGTCCCGCTGGGTTTTGATATGGGATGAGCCATGGCAGTTGGCGCACACTTTTTTCATTTTCGGCTCGCCCGCCACGCCGTCACCGCGGTCACCGGAGCGCACCACAGATTTCTTGTGCATCAGGTCCCACTTCAGCCGTTCCTGGACGTTGTGGGTGGTGGCCAGGTCGCCGATGCCGCTCATGTGGCAGACGGCGCAGGTGGGTGCCGTGTAGTCGCCGGGCTCCCAGGCGTCAGGCGGACTGTCAAAATTCCAGTGTTCGCCCTGGGTCTGAAACAGCTGGCCGTGCTTGCTCTCCAGATAAATTTCAATATTGGGATGATCCGGGCCCAGGTGGCAGGCACCGCAGGCTTCGGGCTTGCGGGCGTCGGCCTTGGAGAAGGTATGGCGCTCGTGGCATACCGTACATGTGCCCACCGATCCGTCCGGGTAGCGGGTTCCCACACCACCGGGCCAGGTCTCGTTGATGGGCTTGTTGTCCGGGCCCAGTTCCACCGTGGTGCCGTGGCACATCTGGCACCCTGAGGAGCGCGAAGCGCGGTCGATGCCGGTGGTGCCTTCGGGGGTACCTTTATTCCAGGTATACTGCTTGTTGTCCATGAATCCGGCGCCTTCATAGTAGAACTGCAGTTTGATGAGGCCGGCCCGTTTGGGGCTCATCACCGCGCTGCTGGCCAACTCCGCGTGGCCGCTTTTCAGAAACTGCTCCACTTCCTGGGGATGGCAGCGGGAACAGGTTTTGGATGAAACCATGGGAGAAATGAATGTGCTGGTTCCTTTGGTGCCCTCGCACTGGCTGGCCATGGGTGAGGATTTTTCCACCACGTGGCAATCGTAGCAGGAAACGCCGGCGTGGGCCATGCGGCTGGTCTTCCAACTCTCCACATGCCCGGGAACCTTGGTGGCATGGCAGTTGATACAACTGAGCGCCTCCTTGGTAAACCCGCGTTTAATAACCAATTCTTTGGGAATATTGAGATATTCCTCCGCGCCGACCGTTGCAGCCGTTGCGACCAGCAGCACGGCCATGACCAACATCCCAATTTTACCTGCCGACAGTTTCATACCATCCTCCTTTGACCGGTTACGCATTGAATTTCATTTTGCAAGAAATGTTTTGTAAACTTGATCATGTGTTTTGCTTGAAATAGCGTTGGACCATCTCAGCCATATTTTTATGCCCCACATTGGGGTGGCACGCGGCACATTTTTTCGTTGTATCACCCCGCAGATAGGCCCGATGAGCCAAAAAACCGCCGCGGGGCATGCCCGGCGCCGCATCCAACTGGTGGTGGCAACGGCGGCAAGCAGAATCGTAGGTAAACTTCAGCCGCCGCTTTTCCGAATTGGCCATCCAATCGAATTTATTAACATCCATGGTCAGGTTCTGGAACACATCGCTGGTTCCGGTAATCGCTTTGGCAGTGACATACTCGATGAAGTTCCCGTGGGGCAGATGGCAATCCACGCACTGGGCGGCAAACCCCTGCGGGTTATTTCCGCCATGGACCGCCTGCTGCCAGGCGCTTCGAAACGGATTCATGGCATGGCAGGTGACACAGAACGTATCCGTGTTGGTGGTTTCGATCATGAAACCCGAGGCCAACACCGTTACTACCGTCAGGACCACACCAATGATCAGTCCGAACCACCAACCGCGACGACTTCTGACTTTTTTGGAGGCATCCGAACGGGCCATCGGGTTATCACTCCTTTTTATGATTTAATCTGTATGGTTGGGATATGGGGAAGGCGCTACGATACATACTATTTATTCCACCAGTTTAACAAAAATGCAAGCAACATTTCGGTTAAAGATGTAACAATATCCGGTGCATCGTTTACATAGCCCGCTATGCCTGCGGTTTCAAAATTGCTCAAGCCTTGCTCTGAACCAAAATCTAACACTTGCGGACGGACACTAACTAAGGGATCCGGGTGAGGCATCACCGGCTTGCAAAACGGCTTACAAAGGCGCGTCAGTTTGCGGGCTCGCCGATGTATTTGTACCCCACACCGGCAACGGTGACGATGTGGCAGGGGTTCTTGGGATCGGTTTCGATTTTTTTGCGCAGCCGCTGGACGTGAACATCCAGGGTACGGCTGTGGCCGTAAAGCTGGGAATCCCGCCAGATCTGGCCGCGGATGAACTCACGGGTCAGCACTTCGTTGGGGTAGCTGACAAACAGCTCCAGCAGTTCGTATTCGGTTTTGGTGAGCGGCACTTCCTGATTCAGCACGAACACCCGGCGGGCCACGTAGTCGATGGTCAGCTGGCCGCACTCGTAGCGGTTCTTCACCAGGCTGCGGGCCATGCGCTTGAGCACTGCCCGGATGCGGGCACTCAGTTCCAGGGCATTGAAAGGCTTGACCATGTAGTCGTCGGCACCGCACTCCAGGCCCAGCACCATGTCGGCCACGCTGTCCCGGGCGGTGAGCATGATGATGGGAATGTCGTACTCCCGGCGAATAAACTGGCAGCACTTGATGCCATCGATATCCGGCAGCCCCAGGTCGAGGATAATCAGATGGGGCCGCTGAGCCTGGATCAAATCCAACCCTTCACGGCCGCCGTAGGCGCAAACCACCTGATAGCCGTCAAGCTCCAGGTTGCCCTTGATGGTCTGCACAATATCCTTGTCGTCATCGATGACCAGGATCAGTTGAGGTGATGTGTCAGTCATAACGGCGTTCTCTCCGCTTTTGTTCAAATCATACATTGTCACCGTTTGACCTCCATGGCAAGGTAGCGAATGCAGTTTTGCAACTTCTTAACATTTTTAATGCCCCCGCCCCACTTACACATAAAAGGAAAGCCATTGACGTTTCACCGTCAACCGACATATGGTAAACGCCATTGGAGCCCGTTTTAAGCCTGCCAAAAAAATCAACATTTGATGATACCGGCATGTTCAATAGTGATCAAGCGACATGAAAACATTCCTTGGCCGCCTCAGGTTGCCCGTTCGACATAAATTCCTGCTCTGCATCACCTTGATCGTCGTTCCGGCCCTGGGCATCATCTTCACCTGGATGGGACTTCGCAGCCAGGACCACACCACCGAACAGATCGTCAACCAGGCCCGGATTCTCTCCCGGCAGGTGGTGCTCACCCGCCAGTGGATTGCTGACTGCGGCGGCATCATGGTGGCGGCCGACAGCGACGGCGCCCGGGGCACCGATTATTTTTACAACGACCGGATGGACACCAATCGCGGCATGTTTCAGCGGTTCACGCCGGCCATGGTCACCAAGAAGCTCTCCCTTTACTCGCTGCGGGAAAACCTCTACCAGCTGCGGATCTCCAGCCTAAATCCCATGAACCCGGAAAACCGGCCCGACAATTTTGAGAAGGCCGCCCTGTTGCATTTCATCCACGACGGTCGAAAGGAATTTTATCACCTATATTGGGAGGATAAGACGCCGACTTTCCGATTCGCGGTCCCGCTTTATGTGGATGATGCCTGCCTGAAATGCCATGCCAAGCAGGGCTTTACCAAGGGCACCATCGGCGGCACCCTCAGCGTTCGGTTTCCGGCCGTCCAACTGAAAAAATCCATTCAAACTGACCGGTATCGGCTCATCGGCGCCGGCGCATCCATGATCTTGCTGACAACGCTGATCCTTCTGTTTTTACTGCGAACCGTGGTTATCAAACCGTTAGAAGAGCTGGAAACCATGACCGACGAGATCAGCAACGGCAACCTGGAAGCCCGGGTCTCAATAAAAACCGGCGATGAGTTCGAACACCTGGGAAAAACCTTCAATCATATGGGGTCCAAACTGTCGCAGCATCGAGAGATCATGGAAGAAAAAATTGCCCGGGCTACCGTTGAGCTCAGCGAAGCCAACGCGGAACTCAAGCAACTGGATCGGCTTAAAAGCAGTTTTTTCACCGACATGTCCCATGAGATGCGCTCCCCCATCACGGCCATTCAGGGGGGGGTGGACTATCTGAAACGAACGGTGAAATCTCCTGACAACCGGAACTATCTCTCCATTATCGATAAAAATCTGCTGCGGCTGACCCGTCTGGTTTCCGACCTTCTGGACCTCACCCGAATCGAAGCCGGAAAAGTTACCTGGAACTACGAAGAGATCGATTTGGCCGAGCTGATTCGCGAAGTGATCGAAATCCTCAGCCTTAAAGCCGATGCCAGAGGCATCACCCTCCACTATTCTGGCGAGGCTCCTATCTGGGCGGAAATTGACATGGAGCGCATTGAACAGGTGTTGGTCAATCTCATTGAAAACGCCATCAAGTTTTCCTATGACGGTGGCCGCATAGACATTCACTCCCGGATCGATACCGACACCGTTCACATATCCGTCAAGGATCGCGGCATTGGCATTGCCAAAGAGAACCTGGAACGGGTTTTTGAAAAATTCCACACGCTACCTTCCGGCGGCGGCAACGGATCGGTCCAGGGAACCGGCTTGGGACTGACGATCTGCCGAAAAATTGTCGAGGCCCACGGGGGCTTAATCTGGACAGGAAGCAAGGAGGGGATGGGCAGCGTCCTTACCGTCACCCTGCCTCAGCGCCGTCCGGCGTATGAACACGCTGACCCGCAATAACTTTTATCCCACGACAGCATGACACTGTGCTATACAAGTCCGCTATGCAAGTTATCCGAAGATTGCAGCAAGTTCTAAAACGCCTGTCGAAAAGGGTTTGAACCATGCGCCAATCCCGCCACGCCCGCCAATGGAATGGTGGTATGACCAAGATCAAAGTTGAAGAAGCCGTGGGTACCCGCCTTGCCCACGACATTACGGAAATCCGTCCCGGAGAATTCAAAGGCCCGTCATTTCGACGGGGCTATAAGGTAAAACACCAGGATGTGTGCCGGCTCATGCGTTTAGGCAAGCGGCATCTGTATATTCTCGATCTGAAATCCAACCAGGTCCACGAGGACGATGCAGTCGCGGAACTGGCCAACGCCCTGGCCGGCCCCGGCATTACCTTCGACCCGGAGCCCAGAGAAGGAAAACTTCAGCTGAAGGCCGCCTACAGCGGACTATTAAAAATCAACACCGAGGCACTGGTCGCCTTCAATCTCATTCCCGACGTCATGTGCGCGTCCATGCACGACAATGTGCCCGTATCCCGGGGACAGATCGTGGCCGGCACCCGGGCCATCCCCCTGGTAATCGAACGGCAGGTGCTCGACGGGGCGGTGGCGCTGTCCCGGGAACGGGCACCCATTTTCAGCGTCAAGGCCTACTACCGCAAAAACGTCAGCCTGGTCATCACCGGCAACGAAGTGTATGAGGGCCTGATCGAAGACCAATTCGAAGCCATCGTCAAAGACAAGCTGGCAGCCTTCGGGGCATCCCTGCAAGAGACGGTGGTCCTGCCCGACGATCCCGAACTGATCGCCGATACCGTGCGCCGGTTTGCAGCCGCCGACACGGACATGATCATCACCACCGGCGGCATGTCCGTGGACCCGGACGACGTGACCCGGCACGGTATCCGAAGGGCCGGGGTGGACACGCTTCTACCATAAGATCACGATTTTCGACCTGGTGCTTCCCCGACTGCTGGCCGGTGAGATGCTCGATGACCGGGACCTGGCCCGGTTTGCCGTGGGCGGGCTGTGCCTGGACTGCCCCACCTGCCGCTACCCGGCCTGTCCGATGGGGAAAGCCGGCTGTTAGTGCCCGTCCATAAATGGCATCTTTCAGCCCAGGCCGGTGTTCTCACGATTTCGAAATCCTCAACGTAGCGCTGCTACACCTGTGGTTTCAAAATCGCTGCGGCCTTGGCCTGAACCAAAATCTACCATTTATGGACGGGCAATCGATTGACAAGAAATCTTAAAGGCACCATACAACCGGTGCTTTGGCAGCCGGTTGCGTGGAATGACAATCCATGGAATTAAATGGAAAGCTGTACGAATGTATGTCCGCCGCCGCTGACAAGGTCAAGGTTGACCAGGTCTCCATTGGCTTAGGCTACACGGCGGTAACCACCTCGGATGACGGTATCGGTATCGCCGCCACCGGCGTGGGCCTGGACGGCTGCTGCGCCGGCAAATTCGATATCGTCGATTTTGAGGACCGTCCGGCCATCGACCTGCTGCAGTTGATCATGGAACCGGAGCCCATGGGCCGGACCATGGCCCTGGCACTGATCAATGCCCTGAATCACCGATACACACTGGGGCTGCCCGAAGATCCCGGCAATGCCCTGCTTTTCGATCACTTCGGCATCCGGTCCGGTGCCCGGGTGGCCATGGTCGGCTATTTTCCACCGCTGGTTCGCCTGTTTGAGAAGAAAAATGTCCCCTTGTCGGTCATCGACGATGCCAAGGGACTGGGGGACAAAAAGACCTTTTACCACCAGCTCGACGGCTGGGCCGATGTCCTGCTTATCACGGCCACCAGCATCATCAACAATTCCACGGAAACCATCCTCGCCCATGCCGGACCGGACCTGAAAACCGTCCTGCTGGGACCCTCCACGCCCATGATACCGGGAGCATTCGCTCATCTGCCGGTTGACATGCTCGCGGGATCCGCCATCACCGACCCGCAACGGACCCTTAAAATCGTTCGCCACAGTGGCGGTACCCGCGCCCTGAAACCGGTCAGTCGCAAGGTTTATTGTTTACTGATGAGCGATGGTAAAAGGAGAACCATCGATTATGAAATGGACTGACCAAGCCGAAGCGGCCGTGAAGAAAGTGCCGTTTTTTGTCCGGAAAAAGGTTCGCGTCCGGGTGGAAAAGGAAGCCGACGATGCCGGCAAAACCACCGTAACTCTGGCCTGCTTCGGCAGCAGCGGATGCCCCCACCGGGCAATGGCCAGCGAAGCGCTGGTCGAAAAGATCGAACGGATCATGGCCGATGCCGACCTGCTGAAATTTCTGAAGTCGCGGGTTAAGGGCGATCTGAAGTTTCACCACGAATTTCGTATCAGCATCGCCGACTGCCCCAACGCCTGCTCCCAGCCCCAGATCAAGGATGTGGGCATCCTTGGCGCGGCTACCCCCGTGTTCACGGACATCCCCTGTACCGCCTGCGGTGCCTGCACCGACGCTTGCAAGGAGGATGCGGTGGTGCTGTCTGAAACCGGCGAGGCCACCACCATTGACTTCGAACGCTGTGTCCACTGTGGCAGCTGCATTGCCGCCTGTCCTACAGGGTCGTTGGAAACGGGCAAAAAAGGCTACCGGGTGCTGATCGGCGGCAAGCTGGGCCGCCATCCTCGCCTGGCCAGGGAACTGCCGGGTATTCACGATGCGGAAACGGTGGTGCTCATGATCGGCGACTTTTTGGCATTCTACCAATCCCGGAGCACACACGGTCAGCGGTTTGCCCAGCTGCTCACCGATTGGGATAGTGACGCTTTTTCAAAAACGTGGACAGATTGAGAACCGCCGTGCGCCGACAGTCCTTGGTGGACACCCTGGAAGAGATCTACCGGCAATACCATCAAAGGGCCTATGTCCACCCCGACCCCCTGGAGTTTCTCTACGCCTGGGGGGATGTGAAAGAGCGGGAAATCGTGGGCTTGGTGGCATCCTGCCTGGCCTACGGCCGTGTGACCCAGATCCTGAAAAGCGTGTCGGCGGTTCTTGAAAAAATGGGACCGTCCCCGTACCGATTCGTCACTCGGAGCACGCTGAAAACCATGCAGCATGCCTTCTCCGGTTTCCGGCATCGCTTTGCCGACGGCGACCAGATGGCGGCCCTGCTGTATGGTGCGGGCCGGGTGATCCGGCAGTTCGGCAGCATAGAGAATTGCCTCGCCTCCGGCTTGACGCCGAGCCGGGAAAACCTCCTGCCAGCCCTGACCCATTTCTTCTGCCAATTGACCCGTGGCCGCCACAGCCCCGGACACCTGCTGGCGGATCCCGGGAAAAGCAGTGCCTGCAAACGACTTCATCTCTATCTACGATGGATGGTCCGAAAAGATCGTGTGGACCCTGGCGGGTGGCGGTGTGTGGCCCCGTCCGATCTTATTATCCCGCTGGATACCCACATGCACACCATCGGCCGCCGCCTCGGCTTTACCCATCGACTTCAGGCCGACATGGGTACCGCCCTTGAAATAACCGCCGGGTTTAAGGCTATCTGTGCCGAGGATCCCGTTCGGTTCGACTTTTCCCTGACCCGTCTGGGCATCCGTTCGGAACTGGATATGAACCGCTTGCCCCAACGACAGCGCTGACATAATCTGCCCGATCCGCGTTTTTTTTATCTCTGCAGGTTTTGCTTCCAGCTGCCGAGTTTCAGCCCATTCCATTAAGGTTGAACATTTCAACTATTGGTGCTATTTTATGTTTGCTTATCACAGGTTGCCCGATTGTGGGCAGGTTCCGTTTCGATATCCGGCTTCCCGATTCCCCTACTGAATTTAAAGCGAAAATGAACGCCCTGACCATCGACAACATATTTTCCAACCGGCAAAACCTGGAACGGATTCTGGACAATATGAAGGATGGCATCATCGCCCACGACCTGAACCGGCGTATTTTTTACTTCAACAAAAAGGCCGAAGAGATTACCGGATATCGCCGGGAAGATGTCATCGGCAAAGATTGCCATGAAGCGCTCGGCGGGCCCTTTTGCGGCAGCCGGTGTTCCTTTTGCGGCAGCCAGCCTACCTTGCTTGACACCGCCGAGTACCCAGTCAACATCATCACCCGTGAAGGGGAACCGCGCCGATTGGAAATGACTGCCACCATGATGCGCGACGACAACGACAAGGAATTCGGCGTGCTGGCCACCTTCAGGGATGTTACCGACCTTTTCGAACTGAGAGTCAAAGCCAGAGAAATGACAGGATTTTCCAACATCATCGGTTGCGACGACAAAATGGTGGAGGTGTTCCGGCAGATCAAGGATGTCTCTGGCTACGACTATCCCGTCCAAATCTCCGGTGAAACGGGCACCGGCAAGGAGCTGGTGGCCAATGCCATTCACAGCGAAAGCCTGCGCGCCGGCAATCCTTTTGTGCCCATCAACTGCGGGGCGCTGCCCGAGGGCCTAATCGAAAGCGAGCTTTTCGGCCATGTAAAGGGCGCCTTTTCCGGCGCTATCCGGGACAAGAAGGGCCGGTTCGAACTGGCCGACAAGGGCACCATCTTTCTGGATGAAATTGCCGAACTGCCCAAGCTGCTTCAGGTGAAACTGCTGCGGTTCCTCCAGGAGGGCACCTTTGAGAAAGTAGGTGGGGAAAAAACCGTATCGCAACGTCATTCCCATCCACATCCCCCCCATTCGCGAGCGCAAATCCGACATTCCGCTGCTGGTGGACCACTTTCTGTCCAAAGCACCGGTGATCCAGGGACTGCGGCCGATCCGCATGGCCCAGGAAGCCCTGAATATATTCATGGACTATACTTGGCCGGGTAATGTGCGTGAGCTGCAAAACGCCGTTCAGTTTTCCATCGTCCGCTGTAAAGGGAAGGTGATCCGGCCCGAAGACTTGCCCCTTGAGCTCAAAGATATCATTTTCCAAACGCCTAAGCGTGGGCCGGTGCGCAAACTGGACGCAGAGATGGTAAAGGCGGCGCTGACAAAAACGGGTGGCAACAAAGCCCGGGCAGCCAAAGTCCTGGGCGTCGGCCGAGCCACGTTATACCGGTTTCTGGGTGATCATCCCCGGGTGTTGACTGACGAATAAAAAGGGGGCTCGATACCGAGCCCCTTTTCTTTTTACCTAGTGTCGATCCAGAAACGAGGATTTTCGTTCAAGATCAAGGCGTGCGAAGAATTTTACCACAGGCATATAGTTGATATTCCGAGGATAAAATTTTGAGCATAACGCAGAGACTGGGCGAAAAGACCGTTTCTGGCTGGGCACTACCTAATGGGATTGACCGCTAGGCGGCTTCAATATCCCGCCGGTCGGACATATCCCTGAGCACCCGATCCCTGGCCTTGTCGATACCCAGGGCTTGACGCTTTTTGTCGATGTGGGCGATCATCATTTTCGCCATCTCGTAAGGATCGGCCGTAAAACCCCACTTGCCGAGGCCCTGCTCCTCCAGGCCCTCAAAGAGCAGCTTGTGGAACTTGGTCTCCTTGACGATTGGGAATGTCACGCCGAACACGGTGTAGACACCGGAGGCGACAAAGTATTGGCCGATGGATATGGCTTTCTCACTCATCCATTCCGGTGCGGCACCGGCCGCCGGCAGATCGGCAATGCTGTCACCGAGCCCTCCCTCCCGTACCATTTCAGAGGCGGCGATGAGAATCCGGCTGTTGTCCACGCAGGATCCCAGGCCAAGCACCGGCGGCATACCGACGGTTTCACACACCTCCCTCAACCCCGGTCCGGCCAGATAGGCGGCCTCAGGCGTGCATAAGCCTTCTTTGGCAAGTGAAATCTGTGAACAGCCGGTCTGGAGCACGAGGACATCATTTTTAATGAGCGCTTTAACCAGTTCCACGTGGGCCCAGTCCTGTTTGATTCTCGGGTTGGTGCAGCCAACCACACCGGCCACGCCGCGGATACGGCCGTTTATGATGTTGTCATTTAAGGGGGTGTAAGAACTCCTGAACGACCCGCCCAGCATATAATTGATATATTCATGGGAGAATCCGTGGACTCCCGCATTGCGGATATTGGGGATTTCAATGGCCGCCGTCCGGTTTTTAAACCGGCTGATGGCTTTGATCACCACATCATCGGTACATTTCTGAGGGTTATGGTCGTCGAATTCGATATGCGTTGCACCCTCGATATGCGCCCTGGGATTGGTGGTTATCAGCGGCGTCTTATAACAGTCCGCCACGCTCACCAGCCCCTGTTTGATGCATTGGATATCCACACACATGACATCCACCGCCCCGGTCACCAAAATTGCTTCGGTGGACATGAAGTTGCCGGCATGGGGGACGCCGTGCCGGGACATCATTTCGGCACCTGAACAACACATCCCCACGAGATTGATCCCTTCTGCCCCCGCATCCTTAGCCGCCTGAACAAGGGTGGGTTCGTTCACAGAGACCATCATGGATTCAAACATGTTGGGCTCATGACCGTGAATGATGACGTTGACATGGTCCTCTTTGAGGACGCCCATGTTGACATCCACCGCCACCGGCGTGGGGGTACCAAAGAGGATGTCGGAGATCTCGGTGGCCACCATGGAACCGCCCCATCCATCGGCCAGGGCGGTGCGGTTGCTCTGCCTGGTGATATTTTCATAGTGCTGATCTACACCAATGTGCGTTCGATGCATCAACTCCATGATTTCACGCATGGCGCCCCGGGGGACAATGCCGAGTTTTCGCCAGGTTTCCAGGGTTTTTTCAGGCACCCGTTTGGCAAAGGGAATTTCGCCCTCCACCTGAGTATAGGTCCGTTCCAGTTCCTCGTATAGGTCGGTAGCAATCTCCTTGACGCTGCGGTCCTCTGTCTCAATTCCAATGGACTGGGCAACTTTTATTAGTTTGTCCTCATCCTTGATCCGGTATTCCGTGATGTGGCCATTGACCACCTCACGGAAAAGATCCACCATGGCCATGCCATGATCGGTATGGGCCGCCGCACCCGTTGCGACCATACGGGCAAAATTGCGGGCCTGGACCGTATCGATGGTGGCACCGCACACCCCGACCTTGGCGTAGGGGTCTCTCGAATTAAAGCGGCAGGGTCCCATGGAACAGTTTTTACAACAAGCGGACTCTGCACCGATGGGGCAGGGCTTCATGTTGGCTGCCCGGTCAAATGCCGTTTCAACACCGTCCCGGCGGGCTTTTTCAAGCATTTGTCGGGTGGCATCACAAATTGTAAAATCCTTGATTTCAGGTTCTTTTTTCTTTGCTACCACTTTCTTTTCGTCCATGTTCCCTCCTTCGTGGAAAGATTTAGGTGTGGGCTGGGTTGTTGGGATAGATCAATTCAGCTGAACTGAGTGTCAGCGGTGCTTGACATATCTCAAGCTATCACTAATAGTAATGATTACTAATCTAAATAAAAAATTATGATGCACATGTCAAGCATTGTTTCATTTTTTAGGCGCTTCTCTATTTCGTCGCTTCATAGTGAAATTGTCTCGTAAAGATGTCTCGTAAAATCGATTTATCCGTTTGGGGAGCAATCGCCGGTTTCTCTGATGCCTGGAAATATTGTAAAATTTTTACCCTGGCGAACTTTTTAAACTGGCATGTTCCTTGTAGTGCCATGATGACATTTACATTTTGATCAGCAGCAAACACTGGCGGCACCCAAATGGCGGAAAACCTATGAAGAGATTGTGGTCCGGTTTCACTGATTTCCCTTGACCGACTTCCAGCGGACCTTTAATGTAGGGACGCTCACCCATATGGAAAGGATACGATCATGCCTGACAAACCTGTGAAGGTCTTCTCACTGAGTACCTGCAGCCACTGTAAGTCCACTAAGCGTCTGCTGGACGACTGCACCATTAAATATGACTTCGTAGATGTGGATCTTTTGGACGGAGATGAACGAAAAGCAATCCTCGCGGATATAAAAAAATTCAATCCCAGATGTTCATTTCCCACCGTGGTCATCGGTGATGATGTGATTGTCGGGTACAAGGAAGACAAGATCAAGGAGGCGATGGGGCTGTAATGAATGCAACGGAACTTTACGAAAGAATGAAAAAGGTGCAGGAGCCAAAAGGGTATTTCTTCAGTAATAACAACGAGCGGGTCATGGAACTGCTGGAGGCACTGCTGTTGAACAAGGAGCGATACGGGTACATGGTCTGCCCCTGCCGACTGGCCTCCGGCAACCGGGACAATGACAGGGACATCATCTGCCCCTGCGAATACCGGGAGCCCGATGTGGCGGAATTCGGCTCGTGCTACTGCAACCTTTACGTTTCCAAAGAATGGAACGAAGGAAAAATTGATCAGGAATACGTGCCTGAACGGCGGCCGCCGGAAAAAATGTTTTTTTAACCCATCAACCCAATACAGGCATTAAACCGACTGGCTTCGACCTCTAAAAGCCACCCAGATCGTAGCCAACCTGAAAAAGCCTTACAGCAGCGGTAAAATTTCGTTCATCGATCCCCTATCGTACTTTAGTGGTGCGTTCTTCGGCACCCATGATTGATTAAACCGTGGACTACTGTCCGGTTGATGAAAAGGGTTGCATCAACGCGATATCATTATTATACTCACCATAATGATCATTATGATCGACATGATCATCCAGAATCAAACGCCCCCAGCAAGTGACAGGGGATTCGCTGGATCAAGGAGGTCGGTTTATGAGCGAGTCGGTGTCAGCCGTAGAAGCGCGGCAAAAGTTAGGTGAGATTTTAAACAGGGTGGCCTTACTGCGGGAGGAAATCATCATCGAACGTGCGGGAAAAAAAATTGCCCGCTTGTCTCCCATAGGGGATAGCACCATACGCCCTAAGGGCAAACTTGATTTTCGCAAGGCTGCGGGGCTTGGAAAGGAGGTCTGGAAAGATATAGACGTGGAGACCTACCTGCGACAGGAACGCGACGAATGGGTTTAGCGCTCAAGTCCAGTGATATCATTTTTCTTGACACGGCACCGTTTATCAATTTTTTCGAAGCGCATCCGGATTATTTTCCAGCACTGGAACTGTTTTTCAACCAGTTATATCAAACGGGCGCCCAGGCAATTACGTCCATCATCACCTATATTGAATTGACCACCCATCCTGCTCGAAAAGGGCAACGTCAACTGGTCCGCAAGTACCGTGACTATCTGTCGAACTCTGAAAACATCAGCCTTTTTCCCCTTGACATGGACATTGCAGACCACGTCGTTGAGTTGCGGGCAAAGTATAATTTCAAAACTCCGGATGCCATTCAGATCGGCACGGCCACTGCCTGCGGTGCTGACTACATCATCACCAATGACAGGGCATGGCAACGGTTTGAAGAGATAAAGGTGGTTCTGGTTGGGGATTTATAGCCTGAACCCGTGTACGCCTACCATTATTTCTATCACGCACATCTTTAACGGATTCTATATCTCATCAAAACTTGTCGTAGGCCACCATCTCCGGCTCCACTCCCAGGCTGTCCAGCATGTTCTCAACAGCCTGGACCATCATGGGCGGGCCG
Source organism: Desulfosarcina sp. (assembly GCA_014237405.1). Taxonomy (GTDB): domain Bacteria; phylum Desulfobacterota; class Desulfobacteria; order Desulfobacterales; family Desulfosarcinaceae; genus Desulfosarcina. The sequence continues at coordinate 27,559 of JABZFO010000057.1, forward strand.
CACAGGTAATACTCGATCTCCGTGGGGTCTTTGTGTTTGGCCAGGTAGGTATCGTGGAGGCGCTGGTGGATGTAGCCGGTCATCCCCTCCCAGTTATCTTCGGGCATGGGGTTGGACAGGGCCACACGGTACGAAAAGTTGGGGAATTGGTCTGCTAAGACGCAAAACTCCTCGTCGAAAAACAACTCCAGCATGGACCGGGCGCCGTACCAGAA
>JABZFO010000169.1 GCA_014237405.1 Desulfosarcina sp.
CGTATTAAATAGGTTCAATGCCGGGGTCATGATATTTTCCGCAAGGCGATATGAATGTTGCCGTGCGTGCGAAAATTCCGTGCTCTATGATAAGCATATCGCCTTGCGGAAAACACCATGACCCCTATATCGGAAGAAATTACCCAGAACTTATTGAGAAGTATCGAACTGGACAATTAATCTAAGGGAGGGACCATGTCAAAGCCCGAGATTTTGTATGAGGTAAAGGCTCAGCGAGGTGATACGCTGCGTTGCAAGGGGTGGAAGCAGGAGACGCTTCTTAGGATGCTCGAGAACAATATGGAAAACGCCGAGGCGCCTGAGTTTCTTGTGATCTATGGCGGCATCGGTAAATGCGCCCGCAACTGGGAGTCCTACCACGCCATTATCAAATCCCTGAAGGAGTTGGAGAACGATGAGACGCTGGTCATCCAGTCCGGTATGCCGGTAGCCATCTTCAAGACCCATAAGTTGGCTCCCCGGGTCGTCATGGCCACCACCAACATCATGAAGGCCACCTGGGAAACGTTCTATGATCTCCAAGAGAAGAACCTGACTATGTTCGCCCAGTATACGGCCGCTCCCTGGGAGTACATTGGCACCCAGGGCGTTATTCAGGGCACCTTCGAGACCCTGGGTGCCATCGCCGATCGCCATTTTGACGGCGACATGGTCGGCCGGATCCTGCTGACTGCTGGCCACGGCGGTATGGGGGCCAACCAGCCCAGGGCCATGAACATGCACGGCGGCGTGTGCATCGACTGTGACGTAAGCGAAGACATCATCCGCAAGCGGATTAAGATCGGCTTTACCGATGTCCTGGCCAAAGATCTGAACGAGGCTATCGAGATGGCCACCAAGGCGGCGGAAGAGAAGAAGGCGCTGGCCATCGGTTTGGTCGGCAATGCCGCAACCGTGTTCTGGGATGCCTACAACAAGGGGTTTGAGCCTGACGTGGTCACCGAGATGTGCCCGTGCCACGATCCGCTGTCCTACATCCCCGAAGACTATTCCCAGGAGACGGCCGAGGAACTGCGGGTGAAAGACCGAGCCCTGTATCTGAAAAAGGCCGGAGAATCGATGATCAAACAGCTGCGGGCCATGAATGCCTATGCTGCCAAAGAGAACGTTCACGTCTTCGAATACGGCACATCCATCCGCAAGGAGTGCCGCGATGCCGGTATGCCCGAAGCCGAGGCCATGACCATTCCCGGATTCGTGGCCGAGTACATTCGTCCGCTGTTCTGCGAAGGGCGCGGCCCCTTCCGCTGGACCTGCATCTCCGGCGAAGCCAGCGACCTGGCCCGTTTGGATGACCTGGTCCTGGAGATGTTTCCGGAGGATAAACTGACGGTCAAATGGATCAAGCTGGCCAGGGCGACCCTGCCCATCGAGGCGCTGCCGGCCCGTGTCTGCTACCTGGGCTTTGGCGAGCGCAAGGCATTTGCCCTGGCCGTCAACGATCTGATTAAAAAGGGCGAGATCAGGGGGCCGGTCGCCTTCTCGCGCGACAACCTGGATTCCGGCTCAATCGTCAACCCGACCTTCGAATCAGAAAATATGAAGGACGGCGGCGACCTGATCTCCGACTGGCCCATGCTCAACGCACTGCTGAACTGCGCGGCCATGTGCGACCTGATCGCCATCCAGGCCAATTACTCCATGGGAGAAGCCGTTCATACCGGCGTGACCATGATCGCCGACGGCACCGATTTGGCTGATTTCCGTCTGGAGGCGTGCATGACCACCGACTCGGGTATTGGGGTTGTGCGCCACGCCCAGGCTGGTTACGAAACGGCCAGGGCCGTGGCCGAGGGCAGGGGCAAGCTGACTGCCGAGAGCATCAAGATCCCGTTGTGGTGGAGCCCGACGGCCACCTTTGGTCCCGAGGGTGGTCGTCAGTTGCGCCGCGGCCCGCATTCCAAAGAGGACTAAGGATCCTATCCAAACATATTTGTAATTTTTAATGTTGAGTTATGAATTTTGAATTAAGGTATTCTGGCTATTTTTAAACTGATAGAATGCCTTCATTCAAAATTAAGAATTCATAATCGGGTTTGCGACCCATCAGGAGAGCCGTAAATGTTTGGAAATATGAAAATTGATTTTCTCACGGAAAGTGAGATGAGCATGGTCCACGACCGGTGCTTCCAGATTCTCACGGAAAAGGGTGTCAAAGTCGAATACAAACCCGCCCTGAAGCTTTTTGAGAACGCCGGTGCTCGGGTGGATTATGAGACGGAACACGTCTATTTTACCCGTGACATCATCGAAGCGGCATTGCGCACGGTACCCAAAGAATTTATCGCCCGAGGCGCCGCCGAAGCGCATGACATGAAGCTGCCCCACCCAACCGGTTCCTTTTATACCAGCACCTGTATTCAGTCCATGCAGTACCACGATCCGGCAACCGGCCGTACCGTGGACAATACTGTCAAACGGTTTGCCGAATGGTGTCAGCTGGCCGAGGTTCTGCCCAATGTGCACAAAGTCGCCATTCAGACGCCCATGGATGTTCCCCATGAAACCGCCGATGTTCACGCCCTGAAGGTGCAGCTGGAGAATACTTCCAAGCCCCTGATGATTCTGGCCTATTGTCCGGAGTCCGTGGATTACCTGTTTGACCTTCTGCTGGCCCGTGCCGGAAGCGCCGAAGCGTTGAAGGTGCGGCCTCTGGCTCTGACCTACCCGACCTCGCTGTCGCCGTTGAAATTTAAACCGATGGACCTGATGACCATTCAATGCTCCTGCCAGTACGGGGTTCCGATTGTGGGGAATTCGCTGGCCATTTCCGGTGCGACGGCGCCGATTACCCCGGCGGGAACGGCGCTGCTGGCAGCGGTTGAAATTCTGGCTATGGTGGTCATGACCCAGATTTATCAGCCGGGCCATCCTTTTGTCGGTTCCGTCTACACCACCACGATGGATATGAAGACCGGCAACGCCCTGCTGTGCAATGCCGAGAGCATGCTCAGCCGAGCGGTGGGTGTGCAGTTCATCAAAAAGGCCTTCAATATCCCCACGGAAACCTTTTCATTTATGTCCGACTCGTATCTGTCCGACGGCCAGGCCGTTTTGGAAAAATCCCTCATGCCGGCCATGCTGAGCCTTGCCGGTAGTGATATCCAGTATGGTATGGGACGGCTGGGCGGTCCAACCCTTGCCAGCCCGGTTCAGATGGTGATGGACGACCGGCTCTTCACCATTATTCAGCGTTCCCTTCGCGGCGTGGAGATCAATGAGGATACCCTGGCCATGAAAGAGATCTTTGAGCATGCTCCGGATGGGCAGTTCGTGGCCAATCAGCACACCCTGCGCTATTGTCGCGACGGCATCCGTCCGGATCTTTTTGTGGCCGACAGTGTGGATACCTGGAAAGCCAGGGGCGGCAAGGATCTCTATGTACGCGCCGTTGAAAAATACAACGAGCTGAAAAAAGAGTTCAAACCGCAGGAGCTGCCCGACGACGTGATCAAAGAGATGGAAAAAATCGTTAAACGGGCAGACGAAAAACTGGTCGGAAAACTCAAATAGAGCGGTTCGTTTCTGGATGGGAGTATCGTTCAATCTGCGAACCTTGTACGGAGGTTAATATGAACAGCCGGACTTTAGTTTCAGATGGAATTGTCAGCACCCTGTGCAGGCAGTGTGATATGCACTGCGGCATCAATGTTCAGGTCGAAAACGGCAGGCTGACAAAGATAACCGGTGACAAAGGCCATCCCATCGGCCGCGGCAAAATTTGTCCCAAGGGTACTGCTGCTTTGGAGATGATTTATCACCGCGACAGGATCTTGAGCCCCCTCAAACGGATGCCCAATGGACAATTCAAACCGATTCCGTATGACCAGGCAATCGCTGAAATTACGGATAAAATGTCTGAAATCAAGGCCGCGGTGGGGGCCAGATCAATCGGCGCATGGACGGGTGAGGCGATCGGATTTCTCCAGCAGGAAGAGTACGCCCGACGATTCATCCACGCCCTTGGCTCTCCCAATTATTTCTCCTCCGAGTCGGTCTGCTATGCGGCTCGCCACATTGCCTATTACCTCGTCCAGGGATACTATCCCGCCTGTGACGATTACGCCAATTCAAGCGTTATTCTGATATGGGGCGCCAACTTGGAAATCACACACCCGCCCTTCATGCGTGAAGTTCTGCAAGGCAAGCAAAAGGGTGCAAAGATAGTGGTCATCGATCCCCGGAAAACAAGGACCGAAAGGCATGCCGACCTGGCTGTCAGAATCATTCCCGGAACCGACGGGGCCCTGGTCTGGGGGTTGATCAGCCATTTGATCCGGAATGGTAAACACGACGCTGAATTTGTCAGGCAATACACGGTCGGTTTTGACGATTTTAAGGCTTACGCCGAGAAGTTCGATCTGGCGGTCGTATCCCGGGAGACCGGTGTGCCTACTGATACCATCAGACAGCTGGCCGACCTGATCGCCCGGAATGTGCCCAGGATATCCCAATATGTGGGCATCTCGTTGGAACACCAGGTCAACGGTGTTAACGTCATTCGGGCGATTGTATCCCTGGGAAATATTTGCGGGTCGACCGATATCCCAGGCGGCAGCCCGTGGCCGGAATATCCGGATGTTCGGCGCCTGACGCTGTATGACCACCTGCCGTTGGATGATTTACAACCCATCGGGGCGGACAGATTCCCCCTGTTGTATCAATTCCGGAAGCAGTGCTCATCGCTGATGGCCATGGACTACATGCTGGGGCAGGGGGATTATCCGCTCCGTGGCTGCATCATTACCGGGGCCAATCCGGTACTGACCAATCCCAATGCCGCCAAAGTGAAACAGGCGTTGAGCAGCCTGGACCTGCTGGTGGTTAAAGACCTGTTTGTTACCGAAACCGCCAGGCTGGCTCATTATATCATTCCGGCGGCCTCATTCCTGGAACGCAGCGAACTGCACTACTATCCCCGCAAATACCTTGCCGCCTTGACCCGCAAGGTGATCGAGTTCGAGGGCGTTCGCAACGAATACGATTTCTGGAAGGATTTGGCCGACGCGCTCGGGTTTGGAGAGCGGTACTTCCCCTGGCCTGACGAAACAGCCGTCAACCAGTGGATCATTGAAGGCAGCGGCATCGATTTCCAGGCCCTGGAAAAGAGTACTTGCGGTGTTGAATACGCCCCCGTACGACGGCGTAAGTTCGAGACCACCCCATTTCCCACACCCAGCGGGAAAATTGAACTGACGACCGACGTAACCACATTCAGGGGATCGCCGTCCATCCCGGAATACCTTCCTCCCCGGCATCGACCCGGCCAGGAGGGGACCTCTGTCTTTCTGCTGGCCACCGGCGCACGGAGCCCGTTTTATTATCATTCCAGGTATCGCAACATCGAGCGGTTCCAAAAAAGAAAACCCGAACCGGTAGTTAAAATCAATGCCCTGGACGCCGAGCGTCTGAGAATTTCCAATGGTGAAAAGGTTCGTATTATCAGCAAGACCGGCGAACTGGTGATTTCAGTAAAAATTCTGAAAGCAGACGAGGTGTTGCCCGGAATACTCCAGATCGGTCACGGCTGGGACCAGGGCAATGTGAATTTGCTGACCGACGATGCCGATATGGATCCCATATCCGGCTATCCGAACCTGAAACACGTAGTCGTCAGGGTTGAGAAGACCCAATGTGAATAAAGGAGGGATAAGAAGATCGTGGGACTGGTATTCAAGGCCCATAACCCCGGCCTCACCTTTGGAAAAGCCTTTACGAATGTGCCGTGGAAAGGTATGAAACAATTCGAAAGCAATTAAGGGCCTCGGAAATAAATAGATCCACTTTAAGATACAGTGCTTGCAATTTGTTGTTTGCGGCGTATGCCTTTCCAACAGCACCGGTTTATCCGGATTAGGTCTATGAAAAATTCAATCTATCAATTTTGCAAACGGAATCACTTCTTTGATATCTCGGCCTACCTGGTTCTGATGGCCGGGGGCGTGCTCTTCCTCCTTAAAGGCGCTGAAGATCAGGGGTATTACTGGCAGTGGTTTCGGATTCCCCGGTATCTTTATGAGTTCGACGATGGCCGATTCATTGCGGGTCCCATTCTGGAAGGGCTCAAGATAACCCTTAACATCACCTGGATCAGCCTTATTCTGACCTACATCATCGGGCTGGTTACGGCCTTGATGCGCCTTTCCAACTCGTTGCTGGCAAGGGGTCTTGCCCGTGTCTATCTTGAGATTGCGCGCAACACGCCATTACTGGTGCAGATATTCTTCATGTATTTCGTCGTCGCCCCCATTCTGGATATCGATCGGTTCGCCGCCGGGGTTCTGGCGCTGAGCCTGTTTGAAGGGGCCTACGCCTCGGAAATTTACCGGGCCGGCATCGTGGCCGTCAACAAGGGACAATGGGAAGCCTCCTACACCCTGGGGCTGAGCACGTACCAGAACTATCGTTACATCATTCTGCCGCAGGCCATACGGCGTATTCTTCCGCCTTTGACCAGCCAGGCGGTTTCCCTGATCAAGGACTCGTCCCTGGTCAGTATCATCGCCGTATACGAGATGACCATGTGCGCCAATGAAATTTTTGAAAGGCGCTACAGAGTCGTTTCTTGAGTTTACCCTAACGTTGCACAAAAAACATGACGAATTTATCAACCATTGAGGTACACCCATGAGCACCAAGCAATTTGGTGATTACATTATTCGCGTTGACAGTATCGACAAGACCTTTGACAATGGTGTGGTGGCGCTGAAAGATTTTTCCACGGACATTCGTCGCAGCGAAGTTGTGGTTCTTATCGGACCGTCCGGATCCGGAAAATCAACATTTCTGCGCTGCCTGAACGGGCTGGAGGAGATCGATTCCGGTTCGATCACCGTCGACGGCATTCCGCTTGACGACAACAAGAAAAACCGCCTGGAAATCCGCAAGGAAGTAGGCATGGTGTTTCAGCACTTCAACCTTTTCCCGCACCTGACGGTTTTTAGAAACATCACGCTGGCACAGATGCTCGTCCGCAAACGGTCCAAGGGTGAAGCTGAAGACAAAGCCATGCAGCTGTTGAAAAAGGTGGCCATATCAGATAAAGCCGAATGCTTTCCCAGCCAGCTCAGCGGGGGGCAGCAGCAGCGGGTGGCCATTGCCAGGGCGCTGGCGATGAAACCGAAAGTCATGATGTTCGATGAAGCAACCAGTGCCCTGGACCCGGAGATGATCGGGGAGGTCCTTGAGGTGATGAAAGATTTGGCCATCGAGGGTATGACCATGGTCGTTGTTACCCACGAAATGGGATTTGCCAAAGAAGTCAGTGACTGGGTTATCTTTATGGAGGATGGCATGAAGGTGGAAGAAGGAACGGCAGAGCACTTTTTTACCGATCCGAAAGAAGATCGTACGAAACTTTTTCTCAGTCAAATTCTTTAATGTCGGATTCACCGCTGCTTGTCGTAACACAGAAAAGATTGTGTTTTGCGAACCCTATAGAGTAAAATTACCACAGAGGGGAGGAAACCAGAAGAAACTTTCAAAACCTACCACCACCAACAAAGGAGAGGAAGACAATGCGGAAAAAGATGATGGGAAGAAGGCGCGTGTTGGCGATTACGACGGCTGTTTTGATGACGTTGATGTTCTGTCTTGCGGGGTCTGTGTCTGCCGATGATATCAACAAACAAATTGCAAAATCCAGTATTATCGACAAGGTGATGCGCAAAGGTACACTGCGAATCGGCCTCTCCTCATTCGTGCCCTGGGCCATGCAGGACAAAAAGGGAGAGTGGGTCGGATTCGAGATCGATGTCGCCAAACAACTGGCCAAAGACATGGGTGTCAAAATTGAGTTTGTACCCACCAAGTGGGAAGGTCTCATTCCGTCGCTGCTGACCGGTAAATTTGACCTGATTGTCGCCGGTATGACCGGAACGCCCCAGCGGGCCTTGAAAATCAACTTCACGACGCCCTACGATTATGCAGGTATGAATGTCGTGGTCCACAAGAATTTTGCAGCTGGGGTCACCGACTATATGGACCTGGACAAAAAAGGCAACACCATTATTGCGCGGTTGGGCACCACCGG
>JABZFO010000005.1 GCA_014237405.1 Desulfosarcina sp.
CTTTAAAATTCGTACTTTACAAAAAGTCGTCTATATGTAAAATAAGCTTATGATTAAGCGCGCACTTTGGCTGAAAAAGCTTCAACAGGCCTGGAATCGCCGTTCCATTGTCTGGCTGTCCGGTGTTCGACGGGTCGGTAAAACGACGTTGGCCCGAATGCTGCCCGATGCAGTGTATATGAACTGCGATCTGCCCTCCACCGTGCGGGCGCTGGAAGATCCGGAACTGTTTCTTGGCGGCCAGGTGCCTGGAACGGTGCTGGTATTCGACGAGGTGCATCATCTGGAAGACCCCAGCCGTCTGCTGAAAATTGCTGCCGACGAGTACCCGCAGTTAAAAATATTGGCGACCGGCTCTTCCACGCTGGCCGCGACCCGTAAGTTTCGCGATTCGCTCACCGGGCGCAAACAGGCGATCCATCTGTGCCCGGTGTTGTGGGAGCAATGCGCTGATCCTTTTGGCGTGCCTGATCTTGATCGTCGCTTGCTGCATGGTGGCCTGCCGGAGCCTCTGTTGGCGAAGCGCAAAGACCCGGAATTTTTCAACGAATGGATCGACAGCTTTTATGCACGGGATATTCAGGAGCTTTTCGGGATTCGTAATCGGCAGGGGTTTTTGGCGCTGTTTCGCTTGTTGCTTCGACAAAGTGGCGGTCAACTGGATTATAGTCAGTTGGCTAACTTAAGCGAACTGAGCCGACCCACCGTCAAGGCCCACATCGAGGCTATGCAGATTGCCCATGCGATACATTTGCTAAGGCCGTTTCATGGGGGTGGCAAGCGCGAGATCGTCAGCCGCCCAAAATGTTATGCCTTCGATACCGGGTTTGTCACTTTTGAGAAAGGTTGGGACAGCATCCGGGATGACGATTGTGGTTTGTTGTGGGAGCATCTGGTGCTGGATGCCTTGCGATTTCGTTACGCGGATGTGGATATTTTTTATTGGCAGGACAAGTCACGCCGCGAAGTTGATTTTGTCATTCGCCGTGAACGCAATCGGGTGGATCTGGTGGAGTGCAAGATCAATCCTGACAAACTGAATACTCCCGCCATGGATACGTTTCGCAGCCTGTATCCGGCAGGCGACAATTATGTTGTCAGCCCCGCAGTGAAGAAACCTTATCAAATTCGCCGTGGTGATCAGGTATTCACCGTCTGCACGACCGGGGATTTCCCATAATGCAATTTTGCATTCAAAATGCAAAATTGCAAGATGAGGTGGCTGCATGACGATATGGATTTAAGATTTAGGGGTCGAACCAAGCTGGATGCCCAGCTATCAAGGATTTAGGGCTAAAATAGGGCCGTTTCTTGTGCTTAAAACGATGTTTTCGGGGTCAAAAAGGGCGGTTTGAGAAATAACTGTCAAGAGAAATAAGTATTTAACAAAAAATGAAAGAAAAAATCGTAAAAATAGCAGACAAGATTAAAGCGGGCGGAAAAAACATCATTTTCACAGGTGCGGGCATATCCACTGAGAGCGGCATTCCGGACTACCGCAGCCAGGGAGGAATCTGGGACAGATTCCGGCCGGTGTATTTTGACGAATTTATGTCGTCCAAAGAATCCAGGAAGGAGTACTGGCGGCGATGGGTGGAACTTTACAGGGGACTTCTTCAGGCCGAGCCCAATCCGGCTCACATGACGGTGGCCGAACTGTGCGACGCAGACCTTCTCGATGCGGTAATCACTCAGAATGTAGACGGCCTCCACCAGGCATCCGGAGTTCCCGAGGACAAGATCATCGAACTGCATGGAAACACCCGAAGCATTCGCTGCATGCATTGCCGAAAATTGACCCCCACAGACGAAGTTTGGAAACGCCTGGCTGAGGGCGACACGGCCCCTCAATGTTCATGCAGCGGCTATCTGAAGCCGGACACCATTTCTTTCGGTCAGTCCATGCCTGTGGCTGAAGTCGAGAGAGCAACAGACCTTTCCCGAACCTGTGATTTTTTTATGGTCGTGGGCTCTACACTCCTGGTGCAGCCCGCAGCCCACATGCCCTTTTATGCGAAAAACAATGGTGCCTGGCTTGCCATCGTCAACCTCTCCGAGACTCCCTGCGACAACATCTGCGACGTGCTCGTCCAAGAAGAGGCTGGGAAGGTATTGCCCGCGATTCTCGATCAAGTGTAACAAGTGTAAACAGAGGTCACCCATTACAATTACTTTTCGTTCCAGTTATTGTCGCCTCCAATAATTCAAGTGCAATAAATACCGGTGCAAATTATATGCGGAATTAATCTGGCCCAATATCGCAGCTATGTTCCCGTTAGGCCTAAATGGTTCTTATGCTTTCAGAGGGAACCGCCCCGCCAGGTAAAGCGGATAATGGTGTATTTTGTTAGAACGGTCAATATGCAGGTTCCTGGCACTCATGATGGTTCTGTATTCAGGAGTATACTTTAATGCGAAAACCTTAAGGCTTTTCGCCTGGGTCACAAAACCGGATTTTACCTCCACAGGAAAAACATCGCCATTTACTTCCCTTAAAAACTCAACTTCGGCTGTTTTCTCTTTCCAGGAATAAAGCTGATCAACGCCTGCATACCTGAATTCCTGTGCTATGAAATTTTCCGCGAAATATCCCTTGTAGGTACCATAATCGTAATCGCGTATGGTTTTTGGGGGCAACTGGCTGATCGCCCCCAGGATGCCGACATCAAAACATAAGAGCTTAAACCGGCTCTCAGCCTTATACGCTGAAAAAGGAAGTTTCCCACTATTAACGATATGAACCTTTATTATGAACCCGGCAGCAAGCAGCCAATCAATGGCACCAGCCAACCTCGAATATGCTTTAATACCCGGAACCACACCTTTAAATCTGAATTTTGGAGCTGATGCATTCTGTTCCCTTGCCAGTTGCGCAGGGATATTCTTCCAAAGGCGCTCAATGTGCATGGCGTTTTGTTTGCCTGAATGCTTTGCAATATCTGCAATATAGTCTCTAATAAGGTTCGTCTGTCGCTGCCGTACCAACCCGAGGGCGCTGAACAGATCCTCTTTATGGTCAGCAAATGTTTGAATGACTTCAGGCAGGCCGCCTACTATAAAATAATTTCGCAGACATTCCCACAAATGCGAGTGAACAACTTCCGGAATGCTTTCATCAGCCCCCAGGTTTCTCAGGAATTTTGAGTGCCTTATTTCGCCTGATCCTTCCAGAAATTCTTCAAAACTCATAGGAAACATTTGTAGAGACTCCACTTTGCCAACAGGGAAAGAAGTTTCCCCAAGTTGGAGCCCCAGCAGTGAACCAGCAGAACATATTGCGCAGCCAGGCATTTCCTCTTGAAAATATTTCAGGCTCGTTAAAGCTCTAGGGCAGGCCTGGATTTCATCAAAGATCAGCAGATCCTTCTCCGGATTTATGGATGAATTCAGATAAAAGCTGAGTTCCTGTAATATCCTCTTTGGATTTAGATTCTTTTGAAAAATGGTAAATAAATTTTCATCCTCTTCAAAGTTGATATAGTGTGCACTGGGGAACGATTCCTTTCCAAATTGTCTTAAAATATAAGTCTTTCCAACCTGACGGGCACCCATTAATATCAAAGGCTTTCGACTTTTCCTGTTTTTCCACTCAATTAGCCTGTGTAATATTTCTCTTTTCAAGGTATTATCCTTTATACTTGGTAATTTTTAATACCACTTTACTTGATGTAACGTATCTTTTTCATATCACCTATCTAGACCACATGCAACTTTTCAGTATGACTTTAGGAAACAACGGGGTCAGGGCTCCACATTTGACAAAATGTAATATGTAGTTTATTTTTCTGCTGAAATTCTGATTCAGCAGGTTTGGCGCTACCGGAGGGTTGTGTAATTCATAGACACCGGTTCAGTTTATTGATACAAACCGGTATCCATTAATTGTACATCGAACCTCCTCCGACCACTTCAAATGCCTGATCAAGACTTTGGCAACAATGTCGACAGAAACCTGCCGCTTCTTGCCGACGACATATTCGAATCATTGGCAACGCAGTTTCCAGTCTGCATGGCCAGCGATGAATTTCATTTTTTTCCCCAGGCCAAGGCCAGGGCGTTCGATTGGTCCCGCTGGGATGACTTCTCTCCCGAATCCCTGGCAAACGCTATCGGGAAGCTGACTCAATGGGAACGCCAACTCCGCCAGCACGCTTCTTCCCCGTTGTTGTCGGCCCAGGCTATCGATGCGGCCATGCTGCGCCGCGTCGTCCAGACGCTTCGCGATCAACTCACACTTGCCAGGGTGGTTGAAACCCAACCGACCTTTTACCTCACCATTGTCGGAATCGGGTTGGCGGAAGCTTTTGAGGCCGAATCACAGGCCCTGAAAGCCCGCCTGAGACATCTTCCCACTTTTCTCGATCAAGCCAGACAGAATCTTAATAACGTTCCTCGACTTTTCCGCGATCTGGGAATCGAGATGCTCGTGAAGCAGCAAAAGTGGCTGGATTCATTGTCCCTGCCGGAGCCTTATCGTATCCCCATCGATGAAGCCTTCAATCGGTTGGGTACCCATCTCAGGCAAGCCCGGGTTCGTGAAGACTTTCTGCCGCTGGTCGAACTCTATGAACGAATGGCCTTTCATCACATGGGGTGCCTGCTCAAGCCCGACGACATCGCCCGCGAGCTGGAAACGGAAATTGCGGAAACCCAATCGATTCTCATCCAATCTGCCGAATCCATCGCGCCTGGTTGCCGCTGGCAGGCGGTGGTCGACGGTTTGATCCGCCCGCCAATGCCGCCGGGCGGTGCGCGCGAAATTTACCAGAACACCATATCCGAACTGGCCCGACATTGTTCATCGCAAGGGCTGTTCACGACGGATTTGGTGCGGAAGTGTCCGGTCACTGTCCAACCAATTCCGGATTACATGCGGCCGGTCCGCAGCAATGCCGCTTTCAGCATGCCGCCGCACCATCCGCCCCAAGGTGGCACGTTTTTTATTATCGAGACCGGCAAAGGGGCTCAGATTCCTGCTGATTATCGGCTGCTGGCGGCCCATGAAACTTTTCCCGGCCATCATCTGCTGGACACAAGCCGATGGCGCCATGAGCGATCGATTCGGCGCCATATCGAATTTCCGATTTTCTACGAAGGCTGGGCCAGTTTTTCGGAAGAGCTCATGTTCGAAACGGGATTTTTCTCTGGCCCGATCGATCGTATGCTGATGGCCAAGCGGCGTTTCTGGCGCGCTATGCGCGGGAAAGTCGATTTTGACATCCATATGCGTCGGAGAACGCTTGACGAATCTGCCGCTTTTCTGGCCTCGCAGGGAATGGACCTCCCCCGAGCCAAAGCAATGGTCCGACGATATAGCTTGAAACCGGGCTACCAGCTGTCATATACTATAGGGCGGTGCCGCTTCCGTCGGCTGTACGACAATTTTTGTATTGAAGAAACGAATCCGATTGCATTCGCCCGTTGTGTTCTGGCTCAGGGGGAAATCGGTTTTAATCATTTGGAGCAGGTGCTGCAACAAGGAGGTTAAGCGTGTCCAGTTTTCTCGGCTGTCATTCGGAATGGAATCTCGGCAGTCCCGGAGGCTGGGACTATCAGCGCATGACCCAGGAAATCGCCAAGGTGGTGTGGCAGAAGATCAACACGGTCAGGCCCACCGGGGTTGACCTGGACTTCGACCACCCGATGCTCTATCCGGTCGTGAGCTTCGCCGAGATGCTGCTTGCGGTCCACCGCCAAAGGGAAGGCGCCAATCCTGGCCTGCTGGCGGTGGTGGCCGAGGAGGAAACCCTGGCCGACGTGACCGAAAACATCAATCTGGCCCGGCGGCTGGACGCCGTGGACGGCATTACCGGCATCCTTGCCGCCCCCCATGAGTTCGAGCTGCAAGATAGCCGCGTTTGCCACCAGGGGCGCCCGGTTTCGCTGATATTCATGGATTTCAACAACGACGTTTTCCTCAAACTGCACCGCAAGCACGACCTGACCCCGCTCTACCAGGCCATCCGGGAAAATCGCATACTCAATCCCCGCGGCACCGAACCGATCAATGTGAAAAGCATGTTCGAAGTCATCACCGGACCGCTGTCCGCGCGCTTTCATCCGGAAACCGTGCGCCGAACACCCTGGACCCGGCGTTTTTACTCCCGCCGGATCACCGGCCCCCGGGAAGAGACCATCGAGGACCTGGTCGAATGGACCCGGCAGAACTGGCCTGACCTGGTACTGAAACCCGAGCGTGGCTATTCCGGGATCGGCGTAAAAATAAGCGAAGCCAGTCACGATGCCGATCATGCCATTGAAACGGCCCTCACCAAGGGCGGGTATATCGTTCAGGAGAAAGTCGCGCTGGGCCTGTGGGGGGAAGCCATGCCGGAAATCGACCGTGAACAGGGGCGGATCGTTCTCAAGAATCGCCAGACAGACTTCCGGTGCCTGATCGGCCCCGACCAGGTATTCGGCTTCCTGTGCCGGTTTGGGGACGTGCCCACCAATGTGGGCAGCGGTGGCGGTGTGCAGCCCATGGCCATTTTAAAATCCCACATGACAGTGCGCGAGGCCGTCGATCGCATCAACGACACCATTTTACAGATGGATTATGGCGACCTGCTTGCCATTGAAGACACGCAGAACGCCCTGGCACTGAAGGAAAAATTTACCTACCTGCTGGGGCCGATCAAGATTGCCCTGCGGCCCCGCATCATCACGGCGCAACAGCTATCCGACCTGAAAACATACTGCCGGGCCATGTGGGACGACAGTATCAAGCTGGAGCAGATGTGGCATGCCGGCCAACTGGATGACTACATCGATATCGAAGAGGAAGAACTGGAAATCGCGCGCCTGCAGCCCTGGCATGGCGGCCCGGCCATTTTCGCGGCGGACGGCCTGTTCGATTTTGGTGCGCACCTGGAGGAACGATGACCATCGATGTGGACCCCGACTGGTGGAAGACCATGTTCGATGAAGTCTACCTGGTGACCGATGCCCGCAGTGTCGCCGATGACGACATCACGAAGCAAGAGATCGATATCTTCACTTCACTGGTGCCCATGCAGCCCCATGACCGCATCCTCGATCTGTGCGGCGGTCACGGGCGGCATGCCCTGGAACTTTGCCAACGGGGGTTCCGCGAATGCACGGTGCTGGATTATTCGCAGCCGCTGCTCGACATCGGCGCACGAGGTGCCGCCGGTAAGCGCTATCCCGTCCAATTTTTGCAGGGAGATGCCCGTCACACCACCTTGACCTCCGAGGCCTTCGATCACGTACTCATTCTGGGCAACTCTTTAGGCTATATCCCGGAGCCGGATGCAGACCTGCGCATCCTGCAGGAGGGTCGCCGCCTCCTCAAGTCACGGGGCTGGCTGCTGCTGGACGTCACCGATGGGAAGGCCGTGCACGCGAAGATTGCTCCCCAGGCCTGGCACGAAATCGGAGATGACGTGGTCGTTTGCCGGCAGCGGGAAGTAAAAGACGGCCTTGTCTGCGCCCGGGAGATGGTACTGAGCAAAGGCCAGGGGATTATTCGAGATAGAACTTACTGCATCCGCCTCTACGGCGCGGACGATCTGGCCGCGCTGGTCGCCCGTGCAGGCTTCGGTGGCGTGCAAGTCCATACCGATATGTCGGCCTTAAACCGCACGGAAGACGTGGGCTGCATGAACCATCGCCTGGTGGTCGTGGCCCGGAAACCGTGAATCGCAGCCATCGATGAGGGCGTTTTTGAACGACAGATGACGCATGAATCAATCCTGAAAACGGCTAACTAAAAATCTGTGACAGTTCCAGCCATCGCTTGAATATGGGGTCCTGGAGCTGATACACGCCGTTTTTAACCACGAACTCCCTTTCAATCAGTTTTTCGACAGCTGCCGTGGCCTGAGAGGGTGTTCTGAACCCGAAAGCGGCCAGATTATCCACCGCATAGAGCGCCTTGCCCCCGGTGAAAACGATCAGCTTTAGCGCGCGGCGTTGATTCAGGGTCAACGAATCCCAGGCATAGGCAAACTCAGCCATGCGACGCCGGATGATGCGTCGCTCGAGATGGTCTATCACCGCCACGGAAACCGTATTTTCGTCCCACAGGTGGTGAAAGAACTCCTGAATATAGGCCGGGTGGCTGTCACAGCGGTGGACAATCTGAAGAATCAGCCCGTTATCGATCGTCCGGTTGTCCTTGCGGTACAGGTTTGCAACCCATTTGACATAAGCCTTCGGGGCGATTTTCTCCAACGGGAAACTGGCGGCCTGGCGATAAAACGCCCGCTTGGCGTTGTTGAACATATCCGTGATCAGGTGTTTCTGGCTGCCGGCAAAGACATAGGCGATGTTCCGGTGCTGTTGAATGCACTTGCGCAGCTGCTTTTCAAAGGGCTCGCCGCCATAGCGGGCCACCTCCTGGAATTCATCAAACGCGATGGCGATCTTCTTTTTCGTAGATACCGCCTCGGCCAGCCGGAAGACCTCCTTCACCGGGATTGCTTTCTGGCCCGGGGCCAGTCGGGGAACTGCCGCAGGCAGGCCGGTAACCGGGTCTATGCTGAAATTGACGCTGAAGCCGGTAATGGTTTCGCGAACCAGTTGCATCAGGCGTTTGATTTTGGGTTCGGCAGCGCTGATGCCGGTCAGCGCCGAACGGATGAAATCCGGGATGCTGGTTGTGCCATACAGGTCGATATAGATCGGCGTGATGCCCGTCAGTTGTTTGAACACCTTGAGAATGAGTGAGGTCTTGCCGAAGCGCCGGTGAGAATAAAGAAGGACGTTCTGAGAGGACTTAATCAGCCGGGTGAGATCTGCCTGCTCTTTCTTGCGATTGCAGAACGCCGGGTCGTCCACGATTCCCGAAAATGAAAAGGGGTTCTCCATGGCGTTACGCTCCTTACGTGACATATTGTGCGTAAATATTATACGTAATTAACGTAATTTCATTTCAATGGCAAGACTTTTAAATGAATTTGTTTAACCATGACCCGCTCATGACTCGCAGGCGGCATCACGGCTCGTTGTTGCTAACCGGAGATGAGTAAAAAAACCAATAAGGGTTCGCGCAAAAATAACTTCGCAGAATTGGTGCTCTGATTTGGTTCAGGTTTGGCTGATCCGAGAGAGTAAAACCACAGGAATAGCGAGCTATTTCGCGGCCAATTTTATAAGATCGGGTACGAATGAGGCATCGGCCAAAGATGAGCTGAAGCGGAGATGCTAAAATGTGAAGTTATTTTTGAGCGAGCCCTAAGCGCTGGTGAGCCGGGCCGGTATGGATATCTTTAAGATCAAAAGATGTGATTTTTTATAAGTTCAGTAAAATGGTCAATATGGCGTTTCATGATACTCTTTGATTCAGCTGCATCGCCTTTGATCATGGCATGGTAAAGCAACTCCAGTTCCTCAAACTGTTCCTGGAACTCACCGGCTGAAAAACCGACTTGGAACCAGTACATTGTCATCTTGTCTAAGAGTACTTGTATGAAATTAATAAGTTGTTCATTGCCAGCTGTCTCATATATTATCTGGTGAATCTTCACATCGATGTCCGACATTTTTATTAGTGCTTCAGGATCATTGTCATCAATATTTGCGGCATCATCCAAAAGTTGCCTCAATTCGTCGAGTTGGTCTGATGTGATATTACGGATAGATAGTTCGGCGGCAAGGCCTTCCAGTTCTCTCCGCAACTGTACCGTTTCGCGTAACACTTTCAGATCCATACTGACTACTTTGGTTCCGAGCTTGGGAAGTATCTCTATCAGGCCATCCCTCTGGAGTTCGTGAAATATCTCGCGCAAGGGAGTTCTGCCGATACCGTACTCCTGCATTAACTCCTTTTCGTATAACTGCTGTCCCGCATGCAGGTCGTTGGTGATAATACGGTGCTTAAGGTTCTCGTAAGTTTTGTTTTTTAATGTCATTTTTATCACTGCGGGTACGGAAAATAAGACGTTACTTATATTTCCCCTAAGGTTGCATAAAAAATGGCGAGAAGAATTAAACAAATTGATAATACAACATAAAATAGTGAATAAATGCCCTGACCAGGATTCGACCACTGGTGAATTCAAGGATCTTGGCTGTTTTTCGCCATGTTTTTTACCCTTCGGGAAAGCCGGATGGCTACATATCCTTCGTTGTCAAGGGTTCGCAGTAGAAGTAATACGGC